>CALAVE010000097.1 GCA_937892215.1 uncultured Porphyromonadaceae bacterium | reverse complement strand
GGTAGCCCATAGCAGAATCGAACTGCTCTTTCAAGAATGAAAATCTTGCGTCCTAGCCGATAGACGAATGGGCCAAAATGGTGGTGCTCGCGAAAAGCGAGTGCAAATATAGTAATGATTTTTTAATTGGCAAAATTCTTTGCCCCCAAATCAATCTGAATCAGCCAATATTTGTGCATTTTTTAACTAAAACATGGGTGATTTTATCCAAAAAATGGGTAAATTCGCACTTGGTTTCCGTCAGTGAAATGACTCTGTCGTGATGAAAGAAAAACTGAGAGGCATAGTGCTTAACTCCCTAAAGTGGAATGAGCGCCACAAGATAGTACACATCTACACCGACCAGCGTGGACTGATGGGCTTCATCGTACCCGACTCCTCCACGTCCTCGGCGCGGATGCGGAATGCTATGCTTATGCCGATGTCGCTTGTGGAGTTTGAGGCTAATATAATGCCTAACAGGGATTTGAGTACATTTCACGACTTGCGCCGAAGTCATGCCCTGGCAAATGTGTATTCCGACCCCGTGAAGAGTGCTATTGCTATGTTTATCAGTGAATTGCTTACCCATTGCATCCAAGAGCGTGAGCGAAACGACGCTCTTTATCTCTACATAGAGAGTTCTGTGCGCTTGCTGGAGCAAGCCGGCAGGGGAGTGGCCAATTTCCATATCTGCTTCCTGTATCATCTGGGCGCGTTTATCGGCATAGAGCCCGATATGGGGACCTACGGCAACGGGTATTGGTTCGACCTGCGCGAAGGCGTGTTCGTGCCGTCGGCGCCTCAGGGCAGGCCGGCTCTGGATCCGGAGCGGGCGCGAGTGCTGCACACGCTGTCACGAATCACTTTCGGCAACATGCATCTGTTCCGCTTCAATCGCGACCAGCGGAATGAGATGCTCGACGTGATTCTCACCTACTACCGCCTGCATAACTCCACGCTGGGCACATTGCGCTCTCCGGCCGTGCTGAAGCAACTGCTTTACTGACGTCAGCCCCCCAGAAATTGCGCCCTCACAAAAAACACTCGGAGCAGAGTGTTTTGACTCCGCTCCGAGATGTACCTCCACTGAGAATCGAACTCAGATTTTAGGTTTAGGAAACCCACGTTCTATCCGTTGAACTATAGAGGCCTTTCTTAAAATCCGCACAAAGGTACGGATTTTTTATTTATCCTGCAACAAACGTAGTTGCAAGAATCTAAACTTGGGATTACATGATTTGCACTATGGATGTGCAAATGGCGCGGGTGCGTCAGTACATCTGGTAGGTAGTGGTGAGGACTTGGAACTCGGTGCGGCGGTTTACTTGGTCGGCTGCGGCTTGGTCCTCGGGGGTGAGTTTGGAGATGTATTCTTCGTTTAGCACGTCACCCTCGGCAAACTGTGGGTAGAGTCTTGCTATTCTCTTGGTCACTGTCTTGGGCACCTTCTTGCCGTAGCCTTGAGGCTTGAGGCGGTTGCTGTCTATTCCGTGCTCCACCAGATAGTCCACCACCGACTTGGCGCGTCGGTTGCTAAGTTTGTCGTTGTAGGCGTCGGAACCGATGCGGTCGGTGTGCGAGGCCATCTCTATTGCCACGTTTGGGTTGTCCTTGAGCACCTGCACCATCTCGTCGAGTGCCTCCTTGGACTCGGGGCGCAAAGTGGCCTTATCGAAGTCGTAGAAGATGTTTTCTATCACTTGCGGCTTGGTGATGGCGGCGAGGACAAAGTCCACGTTGTATTCCGCATCGGCTTCCTCCAGGTCGCTCGTAAATTGCTGTTTGCCGTTGAGGTATCCGTTGGCGCCGGCAAGCATCACGTAACTTACGCCACGCTGCAGGTCGAAGCGGAACGAGCCGTCGGGCTTGGCCACGGCTTTCTGGTTGCTTCCGTCATTGCCCACGATGCGGATGATGGCGTTGGGAACGGGTTCCTCGTCCTTGTCGAGCACGTAGCCAGAAATCCATATCTGCAGGTCGGGCTTGATGAAACTGAAAATGTGGTCGTAGCCGCGTGCGTCTTTGCGGTTCGACGACAGATATCCGCTCTCACCCTTGCCGAAAGTGATGCCGAAGTCGTCGTCGGCACTGTTTATGGGCGAGCCCATGTTCTCAATGTTCCACTTTCCGCTGGGCTGCAATGTGGCCTTGAATATGTCCAGACCACCCATACCGGCGTGTCCGTTGCTGGAGAAATAGAGTATGCTGTCGGTGCGGCTGTAGGGGAAGCGCTCATCGCCTGGGGTGTTAATCTGGTTGCCCAGGTTCTCCAGCGTTCCGCGCTTGTCCTTGATGTTTACTCGCCACAGGTCCAGGCCGCCTTCGCCTCCGGGCATATCGCTGGTGAAGTAGAGGTATTTGCCGTCGTAACTCACGGCCGGGTCGCCCAGCGACGACAGTGTGTCGTTGATAATCTCGAACTTTACCGGTGCGCTCCACTTGGCTTCGCTTCGCTGTGAGGTGTAGATTTCCACCACTGTGGGGCCGTTCTCTTTGCGCACGGCGCGTGACAGGTACATCGTGGAGCCGTCGGGGCTGAACGATGTCATTCCTTCTTCCTGGTCGGTGTTAAGTTCGCCTTCCACCGGTTCCGGACGTAGCCACTTGCCCTTGTCGTCTTTCTTGGAGAAGAATATGTCGCTTTTCTTTGTGCCGGTAACTTCGCTTTTGTTGTCGCCGGTGGCCTTCTCGGTGGATGAGGTGAAATACAGCTGGTCTGCGTTTACGTCGAGGAATTGCGGACAATAGTCGGCCCTAAGCGAATTGAACAGTTTGGCCGGATGCACTTCGTAGCGCGAGCCCTCCTCTTTCAGCTTGGGCGCGATGCGGCAGCCGCGCAGACCCACGTTGGCCATGAAATGGTCGGGCACCTTCTGCAGAAATTCCTCATAATGCTTTATGGCTTCCTTGTACTTGCCCTCGTGCTGTTCGGCCTGTGCCAGATAGAGGATTGCCATAGAGTCGGGGTATTCGTAGCGGATGGCATTCTGGAATGCGGCCGATGCACGCGATGCCTGATTCAGTTCCTTGTAGCAAATGCCCATCTTGTAAGCGACCTCGCCTCTGAGCGGACGTTCCTCACGCTTGGTGTAGTGGTTGTAAAGCTTACGGTAGATATTTGCCGCGTCGTTGTATTCACCGCGCCACAAAGCCTCGTCGGCATCACGCATTTTGGGCGTCTTGCATCCTGTGGCGGTAGCACCTATCCCCACCAGAAACAGCAGAATTAGTATTTTGGAGATTATCTTAGCCATAAATTTACGTTCACAATCTATTTAAAATTAACGATTAAATGCCGTCTTTATTGTGTGCCACCCGTGGGGAGACTTGACGGCATCATTCCCTTAGATGACTTTTAACCACCCGATTTCACGCTTTCACAACCGACATCATTGCCGAGCCTACGTGTGAATTTGATTGCAGTTTCGGGAAAAATGTAGTAATTTTGCATTTCCATGTGCGTGTGTGCATGTTAAAAATTAATACTGACCATTTTCCGAAAATGATAGAAGCGGCTTTATATCTGATTCCTGTTCCTCTGAGCGAGGGACCGTTTCACCGTGTGCTTACGGCACATAACGTGGAGATTGTGAAGGAAATACGGCACTATGTGGTGGAGAACGTGCGCTCTGCTCGCCGTTTTTTGAAAAAGTGCGACCCGGGTATTGATATCGATTCACTCACTTTTTGCGAACTCAACCGGCATACCGACCCGGCAGATATAGAGTCGTACCTTGATCCGCTTGCCGCGGGTGAGCCGGTAGGGGTGATAAGTGAAGCCGGTTGCCCGGCGGTGGCCGACCCCGGTGCTGATGTGGTGGCGATAGCGCAGCGACGTGGTTTCCGCGTGGTGCCGCTGGTGGGGCCTTCGAGCATCTTGCTGGGGCTGATGGCTTCGGGGTTCAACGGTCAGAGTTTCGTGTTCCACGGCTATCTGCCCATCGATGCTCAGGCTCGCGCACGCAAGTTGCGGGATATGCAGCAGAGTATCATGCGTGAGAACCAAACCCAGATTTTCATTGAGACTCCTTATCGCAACGATTCGTTGCTCACCGAATTGACCCGCGTATTGCCGCCGCAGATACGCTTGTGCGTTGCTACCGACATCACGGGGCCTAATGAGCGCATCATCACGCGCACCATTGCGCAGTGGGCGCGCAGTAACGAGAGGCCAGGGAAGGTTCCAACTATCTTTCTTCTCTACAAATAACTGAAAATGAGTAAAAAAAGAAATAAACAAGGCAAATTGTTTGAAGAGCGGCAGATGTCAATCATATTCGATGATGATGCCGACCAGATAGACTCTCCGTTTGCCGTGCGGCAACCGGAGCAGGTGACGGAGAAAAAGCCTACCGATGCGCATGGCGAAACCAGTGGGCGTGAATACGTGAATTTCGTGAGTTTCGGTAGCGGAAGCAGCGGCAACTGTGCCTATCTGGGCTCGGAACATTCCGGCATACTGATAGATGCCGGAGTGGAGATGGACAAAGTGTTCAGCGAACTGCAGAAGAACGGTGTGAAACCTGAAATGGTGAAAGGTATCATCATAACTCATGACCATGCCGACCACATTCGCTATGCCTACAGGATAGTGCGCAAGTACAAGCATATCAGAATCTATTGCACTCCGCGTATGCTCAATGGCATGCTGCGTCATCACAACCTTTCAAGCCGCGTGAAGGAATACCAGGAGAATTATTTCAAGGAAATACCGTTCCACATCGCCGGCATGACTATTACCGCATTTGAAACATCACACGACGGTAGCGACAATGCCGGATTCTTCATTGAGGTGGCCGGCCATACCTTTGTGGTGGCAACCGACATGGGAATGATAACCGACCGTGCCCGTCATTACATTCCGCAGGCCGAGTTCCTGATGATAGAGAGCAATTACGACAGGAAGATGCTGGAAGAAGGGAAATATCCTGAGTATTTGAAGAGTAGGGTGCGAGGCGAAAAGGGACATCTCGACAATGAAGTGACAGCCCGGTTTGTGAGTGAAAATTGCTTGGAGCGCGTAAAATATCTGTTCCTGTGCCACCTGAGTAACGAGAACAATACGCCCGACAAGGCGCTTGCCGCCATGCGAAAGGCTTTAGAATCAAAGAATAAGACGGTGGGCGATGCCAGTTTTGCCCTGGGAGAGCGCGAGAAAGACATTCAGCTCTATGCCCTGCCGCGCTACGACACATCTTCCTGGTTTACTATCTGATTATCCCTCTACTCCTATGCCGAATAGGGCGTAATCATAGAGGACGGGGTCGTTGGGTCGCATTTGGCGCAGGACGTCGGTCAGTTCCAGCACCGTGCGTTTGTCGTTGGCTTTGCGGGTGATAAGGCCCAGTGAGCGTGCGGTGTTTCCCACATGAACGTCGAGGGGGATAAAGAGTTGTGCGGGCTTAATCACGTTCCACACCCCCATATCCACTATACCGTCGTCGCGTACAAGCCAGCGCAGTGCCATATTGATGCGCTTCAGCGCGGTGTCGCCCAGTTTAGTGGGCAGGCACCTCGGGTCGTTGCAGCCGTTAGCCTCTAGAAATTCGTGCTGAATGTGTTCCACCAGCTTCCATGCAGGCTCGGTTTCGTCCCCCACATGATGGTGCCTGGCAAAATCGTGCAGTGAATTGTGGTGGCAATAAATCCTGCTGAGCCCGCGAAGCATGTTCTTGAAATTGCGGACAAAGAATGTGCGATGTATGTTGAGTTCGTCCGGTAGAGCCTCGAAAGCACCGTCCATCAAGTATGCGTATGGGTCATTATCCATGATGGAGAGCATTTTCTCGCAGTTGTTCCGAATCATTTTGCGGTTTCCCCAAGCGATGGTGGCACTCAGCAGGGCCACAATCTCAATGTCCTGCAATTTGCTGAAGCGCCGCGGGAACTGAACCGGGTCGTCGGCGATGAAGTCGGTGCTGTTGATGCGTCTTGCCTCGCGGTCGAGGAAGTCTTTCAGGCTCTGAAATTCGTTGTTGTCCATAATGAATTGTGATTATGCTTCAGTCCCCAGTTGCTGCTCCACACACTCTTTTACCTTGTTCATCAGCCACATGGGAGTGGATGTGGCTCCACAGATGCCAATAGAGGAGATGTCTCGCAGCCACCGGTCGTCAATTTCGGTCTCGTTGCTGATAAGATGAGAGTTGGGATTGAAGTTAAGGCATTCGCCGAACAGGATGCGTCCGTTGCTGCTCTTGTCACCGGCCACAAAGAGGATTAACTGATGCTGCTCAGCGAATTGGCGTATTTGAGGAATACGGTTAGCCACTGAGCGGCAGATAGTGTCGAAACTCTTGAACTCCACTTTCCCGTTCACGCGCTTGTCTATCTCTTCCACTATGCGCTTGAATTCCTGCACCGACTTTGTGGTCTGCGAATAAAGGTATATATCGCGATTGTAGTCAATCTTGTCAATTTCATCAATGCCCTCAATCACAATGGCTTCGGAGCGGGTTTGCCCCACAAGGCCATTGACTTCGGCGTGCCCGCGCTTGCCGTAGATTACGATTTGTGGGTGTGGATTGTCATGTGAGTTGTAGGTCTGGAGAATGCGTTGCTGCAGTTTCAGCACCACGGGGCAGGTGGCATCGATAATCTCAATGCCGTTGCGTCGTGCTATGGCATAGGTCTCAGGAGGCTCACCGTGAGCGCGGAGCAGCACTTTCACGTTGTGTAGGTGGTTCAATTGCTCGTGGGTGATGGTCTCAAGCCCCTTCTTGCGCAACCGCTCCACTTCGTTGCTGTTGTGCACAATGTCGCCCAGACAGTAGAGGCTGCCGCTCTTGTCCAACTCTTCCTCTGCCTTTCTGATTGCGGTAGTGACACCGAAGCAGAAGCCCGAACCTTTGTCTATTTCTATAGTCACTCTCAGTTATGCTATGTGTGGGGGTTATTCCTGGTAGTTGTCGTAGAGGTTGATTAGCCACTGGCTCTGCTCGTGGAGTTGCAGGTGAGTGCTGTCGAGTTCAATGGCATCGTCGGCCTTGCGCAGGGGGCTTTCCTTGCGTGTGGAGTCGATTTTATCGCGCATCTGCACGTTGGCCAACACCTGCTCAAACGTTGCAGAGGTGTCGCCCTTGGCTTGCAGTTCGCGGAACCGACGCATGGCTCTCTCGTGGGCGGAGCAAGTTACAAACACCTTGATTTCGGCATCGGGAAATACGGTGGTGCCTATGTCGCGCCCGTCCATTACCACTCCGCGCTCCTTGCCCATGGCCTGCTGCTGTGCAACCATGGCATGGCGCACGAAAGGAATGGCCGCCACAATGCTCACGTTGTCCGACACACGCAGTCCGCGAATGTCCTTTTCCACGTTCACGTCGTTGAGGTAAGTGTCCTGCAGCCCTTTGTCATTCTTCTTGAACGATATGCTAATGTCGTTAATTTGTTTGCTTAGGGTGTCCTCGTCCACCTTGCCGTCGTGGATAAGCCCGTTATTGAGGCAGAAAAGGGTGATTGCGCGATACATAGCGCCACTGTCGATATAAGTGAGCCCGGAATATTCGGCAAGCGTGCGAGCCATGCAACTTTTGCCGCTCGAAGACGTGCCATCGACTGCTACATTGATTTTCTTCATGAGTTACTATCGGGGTTTATTCTTGTTGCAAAGATAGTGCAATCGGGGCGCAATAGCAAATTTATTTGCGATGTTGCGCCTCCGGTTTGTTGCCGGCATGAACTTATTTGTCTTTTTTCGCTTCGTCCAGATATTCCTCAAGTCCGGCAACCACCGAGTCGGCGATGCGTTGTCTCCACTTGGGACTGAGCAGTTTCTCCTCGTCGGCAAGGCTGCTCATGAACAGCACCTCGAGAAGCACCGACGGGTAATCGGTGGGTTGGCTGAGCGAGAAATTGAAGTTACCGGTCATGCCAAAGTCCTTGAAGCCAAGCGAAAGCAGGTGCTTGCGCATTACTCGTGCCAGCGGCATGCAGAACAGGTGCTTGTAGTAGGTGGACGACCCCATTTCCATTAGCGGAGAGCCACCGGAATTGTTGTGTATGGATATGGCCAGGTCCACCTTGGCGTCGCGGAAGATGCGGTTTCGCTCAGGCATTGACACTTCGCTGTCGTCGGCGCGGGTGAGCACCACTTTGGCGCCGCGTTTTTCCAGCCGCTCTTTCACGAGTTTTATCAGAGTGAGGTTTATTTCCTTCTCGGTCAGCCCGGTGTATCCGAGTGAGCCCGGATATGAACCTCCGTGCCCGGCGTCCAGTCCTATTGTCATGTCGGCCAGTTTCAGCGATGGCACGTGCTTTACTTCAATGGCGAGCCCCGACTTGTCGTAATGAACCGTGTAACCCCAGTTGTGCTTGCGTTTCAGGTGGATTATAAGTTGCATCACGTCGGCCTCGGTTTGCACCACGTCCACGTAGTCGATCATTCCCAGTCCCCGCTTGTGCGTAATCCAGTTAGAGTTGTTCCTGACGGAGAAGATTTCCACTGTGATGGTTGACGGGTCCAGTGAAGTGAAAGAGCGATAGGCCACGCGCTTGGGAAGCCGTATAAACACGCGGTCGCACTTTCCGCTATTGGAGATGGAAACGGTGCCCGAAGCCACTTGTTCGAGCGGCCCTTCGCCGTCGGGTTCCGTGAATTTCTTGGGTATATATGCGTCGCGGTTGGCCGACAGGTTCACTCGGTACAGGTCACCGTATTCTTCGGAGGCTTGCAGCGTCACACCGGGGTCCAGATAGCCCATCTTGGAGCCTCCCAGCCGGTCTCCGGCCACGCCGTACTGCAGGTATGCGCCCTCCAGAGTCTTCACCAGAGTGGGAGTTATGGACTGGGACACTATAGGCTGGGTATCCTTCTTTTCAGGCTTGGGGGCAGGGTGGTGCTCGGTAACTGTTATGGTTTTGGAGAGTTTGTTCTTGCTTGCGGTGATTTTGAAGTCGTTATCACCGTCTTTCATGGCGAACTCGTCCCCGAACGTGCCCGAGTCATAAACGTGAACCGCCTTGCCATTAACAGTAACGCTCGCTCCTGGCTCGGTGATGCCCACCAGCCGCATCTTGTCGCCTATATGTGACTGTTTTAATACTTCCAGCCTTATCTGGGCCGGTGCGGCTATTGCTGATATCAGTGCCGCGAGAATGAAGAAGTTGCGAAATGCCATAGTCTTAATGTTTGCGTTTTCTTTCCAAAGTTACAAATATTTTCCGGGAAATTGGCATTTGCATCACTGAATAAAAACAAAGAAAACGCTAACGATTCACTGAAAATCATTAGCGTTACTGCTTGTGACCCGCTTGGGGCTCGAACCCAAGACCCCCACATTAAAAGTGTGATGCTCTACCTGCTGAGCTAGCGAGTCATCGCTTAAAAGCGTTGCAAAGGTAGGCCTTTTTTTGGAAACTGCAAAATTATTCTTTCTTTTTCGTGGGAAATTAGCAGGAATTTGTGTAAATTTGGAGAGAATAAAAGAATCTAAATCATTGTGCACTATGATACAGACTCCTCACGATGTGGCGTTGCTGGTGAACGAACGCGGTTTCCTTCCGTTCTTTGAGAGTGATATACCCCACTTTTCGCTTGAAGAAGAGACCCCTATGGAATTGTGGTTCCCTGACGACAACACAATGGGCGTTTGGGACTGGAAAAGCGACATAATCTTGGAGGCCGACTGCGCCTACGGCAAGTTCTTCAAATCTAAGGCGTGTTTCGTGTCGATGGAGGTGTTCCCTCATCTGGTTAACTACAGGCGAGCCTTGCATGTGCTGTCGGCTGATGAGGAGCGTGTGCTTAGGGTGATACGTGAACACAAGTCGCTGTTGTCGGGCGAATTGAAGAAACTTTGCGGGTATGTCACGGCCCGCTCGCCTCGTGAGAGTAACCCATTAGTGAGAGCCTACAACAAAGAGAACGACATCACGCCAAAACCCGCCAAGCAGCGTAATGCCCGGCCGTCGTTCGATTCGCTGATAACGCATCTGCAAATGTCGGGGCACGTGCTGATTGCGGCCTTTGAATATAAGACCGACCGCAAAGGACGCACTTACGGGTGGGGCGTGGCACGCTACTGCACTCCCGAGGATTTTTTCGGTGACGACCGCATAGCGGTGGACTGCACACCGGAGGAGTCGCTCAGAGTTCTGCGCATGTTCCTGAAGAAACATTTTCCCGGGATAACCCAGAGCCAGATGACAAGTGTGTTAGAGTACCGATAAAGCGATTGTCATAAGAATGGTGAAAATCAGCATATTGCGTGCTGTGGCGCCAAGAAGCGGATTCAGTGCGGCACCGTCGCGGTGAGTGAGTTTGTTCCATGTAGCGATGTGCATAACCAGATAGAGCACCGGAATGGTTAGGCACCATACGCTGATGCGCCCGCCCAGCGCAGCCACCAGCCATAACGGAGCCAAAAACGAGATGGCCATGAAACCGTTAATCAGATAGGCTGCTGCAGCCGGTTTACGCCCGAAAATCACCACTGATGTGCGTTTCCCTGCCTCGCGGTCATCATCAACGTCGCGGTAGTTGTTCACCAGCAGCACGTTAACCCCCATAAAGGCGATGGTAAGCGATGCAAGCAACGCCAGTGGAGAGAACTGCCCGGCAATAACGTAGTAACTGAAATTCACCGGAATAAGGCCATAGAAGATGAATACGGCCACTTCACCCAGTCCGTGGTAGGAGAGCGGGTATGGACCGGTGCTGTAGGCCAGCACTCCCAGCGCTATGAACGCGCCCACGGGCACCAGCCACCAGCCCCCGTACGGGATGAGGCAACACCCTATGGCCAGCGACGCTGCCAGAGTGGCGAATGTGACGTTGCGCAATGTGCGAGGCTCTATATCACCCTCGGTCACGCCACGTCTGGGACCTACGCGCCCGGCTTTGTCGGTGCCTTTCAAGTAGTCGTAGTATTCGTTGGCAAAGTTTGACGCAATCTGCGCCAGAACGGCAAATGCGAGGCAAAGCAGAGCCGGCATCCACTTAAACTTGCCGTCCCACTGCGCTACACCCATCGCCATCAGCACTCCGGAAACCGATACGGGCAGGGTGCGCAGCCTTATTGCCTCAATCCATATTTTCAGTTCTTTTTTCATTTGTTCCACATCTTTTCCGCAAAGTTACTAAAGTTGGGGCGAAAATGCTTATCTTTGTACTGAAGAATAAAACAAAATTTTTGTGAATGCTATGAAGATTGTTGTTCTTGACGGTTTCGCCGGTAATCCCGGCGACTTGTCGTGGGATGGCCTTAATACGCTTGGTGAGTGTGTGATATATGACCGTACCGCGCCTCATGAGGTTATGGAGCGAGTGAAAGATGCCGAGGTGGTGCTAACTAACAAGGTTCCTTTCACTCGTGAGCGGATTGAGTCGCTGCCGGCGCTGAGATACATAGGTGTGCTTGCTACCGGTTACAACATCGTGGATGCCGAGGCCGCTGCCGAGCGTGGGATTGTGGTGACTAATGTGCCAGCCTACAGCACAACATCGGTGGCGCAGATGGTGTTCGCTCACCTGCTTAATGTGGTAACTCCCGTTGCCACCTATGCGCGAGAGGTGCGTTCGGGGCAGTGGAGCCGTTGCAAGGACTTCAGTTACATCAGTTCGCCTGTTCTGGAACTTGCAGGGAAGACGTTCGGTATAGTGGGGCTGGGACAGATAGGAATGGCAGTTGCGAAGATAGCGTTGAGCCTGGGAATGAAGGTGATAGCCTATACGTCGAAGCCGCAGGAGCAATTGCCGGAAGGTGTGGAGCGCGTGGGCATGGACTCGCTGTTCCGGCTGAGCGACGTGTTGTCGCTTCACTGTCCGCTCACTCCCGACACGGCCGGGCTGGTGTGCAGACACCGCCTTGCCATGATGAAGTCCACGGCCATACTGATTAATACCGGTCGTGGGCAACTGGTTAATGAGCAGGACCTGGCCGAAGCATTGCGCGGCGAGGTAATCGCTGCGGCATGCCTGGATGTGCTGTCGCAAGAGCCGCCGACTGCCGACAATCCGTTGCTATCGGCCCCAAACTGCCACATTACGCCGCACATAGCGTGGGCCAGCCGCGAGGCGCGAACCAGGCTGATGCAGATTGCCGTGGAGAATGTGCGCCGCTTCATTGCCGGCACTCCGCAGAATGTGGTTAACTGAAAAGGGGTTAGGGTATTAAAACTCTTAGGAGAACTTATCAGAACGTGCGTCGGTGGCGCAGATAGTAGTCTGCGATGATGTCGCAGTTGCAGGCAGGTATGTCTTTTCGTGCATCACGAGAGGGGAATGTGGTGTACTGCTTGCGCATCTGCCTGAAGTCGTTGTGTGCCTTGATGATGGCCCGAGCGCTGGCGAAATGCAGTTTGGCCACTTCTGCGAAGAAGGCCAGCGAGTCGTAGAGCCGTCGCACGAAAAGGAGTCGTCGTCCTTGCTTTTGCGGCAGATTCTTGTGCAGGAGAATCAGGTTGTTGCGGAAATTCAGGTACACTTTTCGCGGATTTCCCTGCGGAAGCGAGCCGCCGCCCAAGTGATACACACGGCTTTGTGTCACTGCCTTTATTGCGAATCCGGCAAGATGTATGCGCCAGCACAGGTCTATTTCCTCCATGTGGGCGAAGAACCCGGCATCCAATCCGCCCAACCGATTGTAGAGTTCGGTGCGTACCATTAGACAGGCACCGGTTGCCCAGAAGATGTCGAGGGGTTCATCGGTGTCGTACTGACCGTAGTCATCTTCAACGGTTCCGAAAATACGCCCTCGGCAGAATGGGTATCCGTGTCGATCGATGAATCCACCGGCGGCACCGGCGTATTCAAACACCTGACGATCGTCGTCACGGTCTTTCAGAATCTTGGGCTGAACTGCACCCACCTGCGGGTTCTGCTTCATATAGGCTAAGAGCGGCTGCAGCCAGCGGGCGGGAGTGCGCACGTCGCTGTTGAGCAGCACGGAGTACTCATATTCACTGCATTGCTGCAGCGCCAGGTTATAGCCACCGGCGAAACCATGGTTCTGCTCAAAAAGGATGGTCCTGACACCCGGAAACTCGCTTGCAAGCACCTGCAGACTGTCATCAGTGCTGCCGTTGTCGGCCACAATCACGTCGGCCACCTCGGCATCGGTGTTCTCAATCACCGACGGCAGGTACTTCCGCAGCAGTGCGGCACCGTTCCAGTTCAGAATTATTACGGCAACCTTCTTCATCATTGCAAATATTCGTTTTCAATGCGGTCTAAAATGCTGTTCAGTTCGTAGGCCGTGTTGGCACGAAGCATGGCAATTCGCGTCTCGCGGAAGTTGCGAATCCCCTTGAACAGAGGAGTTGCGGCAAGGTGACGGCGAATGTGCAGGATACCGCGGTATTCGTCAATCCGCCCAATCGACTCACTGATTTGGCGTCGGATAAGGCTCATCTTCTCGCGGTTGGAAATCTGCGGAATCTCGCCGGTGCGGAGATATTCTTTCATTTCGCGGAAAATCCAGGGACAGCCTATGCTGGCGCGTCCCACCATTATCCCGTCCACGCCGTAGCGGTCGTAGTATTCGGCCAGTTTCTGCGGTGATGTGATGTCGCCGTTGCCTATTATGGGAATGGTCATTCGAGGATTTTCCTTCACTTTGCCTATCAGGGTCCAGTCGGCCTCCCCGTTATACATCTGCGAGCGAGTGCGTCCGTGGATGGTGAGAGCTTGGATGCCGCAGTCCTGCAGTTGCTCGGCAAGTTCCACTATGATTTTGTGGTCGTGGTCCCACCCCAAGCGGGTCTTAGCCGTTACCGGTACGTTGACGGCCTTCACCACCTCGCGTGTGATTTCGAGCATGAGTGGGATGTTCCTGAGCAAGCCCGCTCCCGCGCCCTTCGAGGCCACTTTCTTCACGGGGCAACCGAAGTTGATGTCGAGCACGTCGGGCTTTGCTTCAGCGGCAATCTTGGCGGCTTCCACCATGGGCCCAACCTCCTTGCCATAGATTTGGATTGCGGCGGGCCGTTCTGCGCCGGCAATGTGCAGTTTGCGAATGGTGCTGGCGATGTTACGCACCAGCGCGTCGGCTGAGACAAATTCGGTATAAACCATATCCGCCCCCTGCTCACGGCAAATCTGCCTGAACGACTGGTCGGTCACGTCCTCCATCGGAGCCAGCATGACCGGTCTATCTCCCAAATCGATGTTCCCTATCTTCATTCTTAGAGGTGAAATTCACTTTACACGGCAAAGTTACAAAGAATATCTGTGTTTCGTGAAAAACGGGTGTGGATTCTTTTCGGGTGGAGTTTATTCGAGGAAGGGGAAGAAGAAATTCCAGCCTGCGTATGAGCCGAGGAAGGTGGTGAGGATGAATAGGGTGACACCCAAGCCTATCATAGCCATAACGAAACCTGCAACGGCGAGTCCGCGCGGAGTCTTGAAAAGGCCAATGAACGAGAATAGCAGACCCAGGAGCCCCAGAATGGAATTAACACCGGGCATCCAAAAAAGGACGTAGGCTACGACAACGAGGATGAACCCGATGGTTCCCGGGGTGTTAGTCTCCGGCTTCACGTAGATGGCCGGCTGCGGCATGGAATAGTTGTTGACCGGCGTGACAGGAGTTGCCGGCTGCGGTTCAGGCTGAATAGTCTCACCGAATGGCGGAGGAGTGGGCGGCTGCGGGGTGATGCCTAGCAGCGGATGAAGTTCGGGTACGTTGGCGGCACGTTCCCATTGCGGCAAGCCTTCGTGCCACACGAGAGAGTTTACGGTGAGCCCATGCGCGGTGAGTTCTGTTATCTCCAGCGGTCCAATCTGTTGCCCGTTTTCAGCGATAAAATATTTCATAGTCCTTGTTCTTGATAGGTTAAACCTTATTGCCCAATATAATAAACGGATTTTTCGCCGTTTTAGTGTTTGCCTGTATGGCAAATTCCATGCCAAAAATACGCTCCAGACGTTTGCTACCTATGATTTTTTTTGTAAATTTGCAAGTAGTGAGAATTCAAGTATTATTTATTAAAATTAATATTATGATTAAGATAAGAATTTGTTGCCTTCTGGTGCTGTTGTCGCATGCTTTATTTGTGATTGCCGGTACAACGACTGTGGCAGACGGCGTTTCCCTAACGATGAAAGATTCCGGCTATTCTCTTATCATGAATAAGAATACCGGAGCGATAACTTATCTTGGGCAAAACGAGAATTTGCTCGCTACTGATAATGAGCCGCTTTTCCGCATCCGATTCTTGGATTCAGACGGCACGCCTCATTTATATACCGCCGCAGACGCACGTACATGTGCGTTTGACCGGAGCGGTAAACGCCTGACCTTCACCTACTCGGGCTTTCCTGACCGAGTCTTTCAGGTGCGGGTTTCCGTTATGGCTGACAGCAAGGACGGGCTTTTCCATTTCTCGACGAAGGTAGATACTGAGGACCAAATAGAATGGATGGAGTACCCCTGTGTCTCTGTCAAAGAGACTTCCTCGGAGGATGAGGGAATTTTGTGGCCATACAACGAAGGAGCCTTCATCACTGATGCATCCAAGCATAACTACACCGAGCCGGAGTATCCCAGTTTTGGCCACCTCGGTATGTACCCCGGAATGCTTTCCTCCCCCTTTATCGCTCAGGTGACGCACAAAGGCGGAGTCTATTTTGGCGCTCACGATCCTCAGTATAATACGCGGCACGTGGATTTTCGCAAGATGGGAGAAGGTATTCATCTGCTGATGAGGCTTTATCCCGGTGTGGAAAAAGGGTCCTACGTTTCCGGCAATGAGACAGTTCTTGGCTGCTTCAAGGGGGATTGGCACTATGCGGCGGATATCTATCGTCGTTACTTCGATTCGCATAACAAGGGTTTTGTCCGCCTTGAGAAAAACAAAACGTTGCCTAAGTGGTTTTTTGACCCCTACGTGGTCGTGACCTATTGCGTAAGGGGGCATCATGATATGGACGAGATGTTGCCCAACAAACTTTTCCCCTACGTGAATGCGATGCCGATTATTGAAGACTTTACCCGGCAGACGGGGGCTCCCGTGTTGGCTCTGCTGATGCATTGGGAGGGAACCGCCCCTTGGGCTCCGCCTTACGTGTGGCCACCTTACGGCGGAGAAGATGCCCTTAAGGAATTCGTCAATCGTATGCACGGAATAGGAGGAAAGGTTGGGGTCTATTGCAGCGGCATGAGCTGGTCTCAAAAGAGCAACCTTGTGGAATATGACAAAACACAAGCCTTCATCGACGGGCATCTTGAGAAATACATGAGCAAAGGTCCTGACGGACGTTTGTTACCATCCAGGATTTGCCCCGGGCAAAGAAGCGGTTATGACCTTTGTCCTTCGTCGGAATTCGCGAGAAACGCTCTTGCGGGGGAGATGCGAAAGATCAGCTCGTCGGGGGTGGATTACGTCCAGATGATGGACCAAAACCACGGCGGAACAGCGTATTTTTGTTATTCTCATGAGCACGGCCATCCCGCCGTACCCGGGAAATGGGAAAGTGAAGCGTTGTGCAAACTGTACGATAAGGTTCACAAAGAGAATCCCTGGCTGGTCATTGGCTGTGAAAGCGGTGCCTCAGAGCCGTTCATTCCAAAACTTCTATTCTCCGACAACCGGAGTTGGCTCAATTTCAACGGCGGACAGCCTGTGCCTCTATATGCGTATATCTATCATGAATATGTCACTAACTTCATGGGCAACAATGTGTGTGGGGACTATTTCGTCAACTGCCGTCAGACCCCGGAGATATTCCAGTATCGCTTGGCCTATTCCTTCCTTGCCGGTGATTTCCTGACTGTGATTATCAACGATGAAGGGGAGATTATGTGGGCATGGGGACAACGTGATTTTTCTCCCGGGTATAAACCTGACCGCGAGGCATCACTTACTCTGATTAAGCGGCTTACCGAATGGAGAAAAGCGTGCCCTGAGTACCTCCAGTTAGGACGAGCGTTGCATCCTATTCGTCTGGAATGTGGAAAATCAAAGATATTTACCAATCTGGAGCAGATTAATGTGCCTGATGTGCTGAGTGCATCCTACGAGCACAAAGGCAAGACCGTACATTTCCTGGTGAACTGGCGGAACGCGGAAGTGAAAGTCAAATCCTATGCATTGGTGGGCAAGAAGTATTCGTTCCGTCCCGACGGCGAACGAGTCCGTTGTTCGGATGGTACCGTAGTCATGCCTCCACTGACGGTTATGGCGGTTTATTAAGACATCCATTCTCATGGACTTTTCCTTTGTGGAATTATGTCCTATGCACAATAAAGACCGCGCTTCTGAGCAAATTCTTGCGTTGAAGCGCGGCCTCACGTTTTTATGACACAAACGTATTATTTCAGATATTTTGAGAAGTCGGCCTTGCGCATGTCGCCGTCGGCAATGAGAGCGCGGTGGAACGACAGAGCCAGGTCGTGGTTGAGCAGGATGTGTCCACCTTTCTGGCACAGGTCCAGATATTCGCGCAGAAGCGGGCGATAAACAGGGTGTGCTGCGTGCTCAATAATCTCGTAAGCACCCTGGATGGGGTCTTTGCCACGCAGGTCGGCGATACCCTGGTCGGTAACGATGATGTCCACCGAGTGGTCGGTGTGGTCAACGTGTGTAACCATTGGGACGATGGTGCTGATGCAGTCGTCCTTCTTGATTGACGGGCACATGAAGATGGAAGTGTAGGCATTGCGAGTGAAGTCACCGCTGCCGCCAATTCCGTTCATCAGTTTGGTGCCGCTCACGTGCGAAGAGTTGATATTTCCGAAGATGTCGGCCTCGATAGCGGTGTTCATTGATATGACACCTATGCGGCGGATGATTTCCGGGTTGTTGCTTATCTCGCTGGGGCGCATCAGCAACTTGTCGTGCAGGTGCTCCGACTCGGCGAAGAATTCCATCATTGCCTCGTGAGAGAAAGTCATGGAACAAGTGCTGGCAAACTTGCAACGTCCGCTTTCCAGCAACTTGAGAACGCTGTCTTGCACCACCTCGGTGTACATCTCAAACGCGGGAATCTCTGTGCTTGATTCCAGCGCGTCGAGCACGGCGTTGGCTATGTTTCCCACACCACTCTGGATGGGGAGGAACGACTTGGGCATACGGCCCTGCTTCATCTCGTTGATAAGGAAGGCGCACACGTTTTCGCCGATGCGGCGAGTAACGTCGTCAACAGGCGAGAAAGGCTCGTTTTTGCCGAGCGGCATTGAAGTCTTCACCACACCGAGGACCTTCTTGGGGTCAACGTGAGCAGTGGGCTTGCCGGCGCGGTCGCTGGCATGGTAGATGGGAATTTCGCGACGTACAGGGGGATCTGCGGGTACGTAGATGTCGTGCAGACCGCGGATTGTCTCGGGGAGCTGGTCGTTAAGCTCAATAATCACCTTATCGGCAACCTGAAGCCATGTGGGGCTGTTTCCCACGGCAGTTCCGAGCACTATCTCGCCGTCGTCGGTGATGCTCTGAGCCTCAATGATGGCTATGTCCATCTTGCCGTAGTAGCCGTAACGGAATTCCTGTGCGAGTTCGCTCAGGTGACGGTCGTTGTAGTGAAGTTCGCCGGCGTTGATGCGCTTGCGAAGTTCGGGAAGCGACTGATACGGAGTGCGGAAATTCAGTGCGTTGGCGCGCGACAGTTCACCATCGGTGTAGTCGTTAGTGCTTGCTCCACTGAAAAGATTGATTTTGAACTCTCTGCCCGCCTCATGCTCACGACGTGCCTTAGCGGCCACAGCGGGGGGAACAACTTTAGGATTACCTGGAATTGTGAAGCCCGAAACGCCTACGTTCATGCCGTTCTGTACGAATTCGGCGGCTTCTTCCGGTGTCAAGATTGGATAAATCATCGTTCGATTTTTATGCGTTAAAATTGTTTGAATTAATATCAGTTGATTAGGCCTTTTGGGCGCTTGTTCCGGCCCTTGCGTGAGACCTGCGCGCCAAAATTGCATGCAAAATTACGTATTAAACCCCAATCCCGCAACATATTCGGGCACATTATTTTCTTCACTCGAGGAAATTGAGCGTTAAAATTGAGAAATATAGTAAGCAGAAATATTGCCGAACGGGAAAAAAGTTGTAACTTAGTGGGTGATAAATCACAGAAAACGGAAAAAACTATGGCAAACAAAAAACTTAATAAAACGCTTAAGGCCGAATGGCGCGACCTGCACGACCTGGTGATAAACTTTTTCAACAACGCCGACAATGCCGCTTACAACTACAAGCAGGTGTCGGCTCAGGTGGGTGCCGACACCCCCAAGAAGCGTGCCCTGGTGGTGGAGATTCTGGAGCAACTTGCCACCGATGGGTTTATAAAAGAGACCACTCCCGGGCGCTACAAAGCGGCACAGCGCACATCGGTGGCCGAGGGCCTGTTTGTGCGCCGGAGCAATGGCAAGAACAGCGTTCTCATCGCAGGGGACGATGCCACACCGATAATGGTGGCCGAACGAAATTCGATGCACGCGCTCAACGGCGACCGCGTGCTGGTTCACATCAGCGCGGCGCGTGAGGGCCTTGAGCCGGAGGCCGAGGTGATAAACATACTGGAACGCAAGGAGCAGGTGTTTGTGGGTACGCTGAATGTGCTCAAATATTTCGCTCACCTTGCCACCGACAGTAAATTCCTTGCCACCGACATATTTATTCCGTTAGACAAGTTAAAAGGCGGAAAGACAGGCGACAAGGCCGTGGTGAAGATAGTGGACTGGCCGCAGGAAGCCAATAGCCCGATAGGCGAGGTTGTGGATGTGCTGGGCGTGGCCGGAGAGAATGACGCTGAGATACATGCCATTCTGGCTGAGTTCGGCTTGCCGTACAAATATCCGCAGAACGTGGAGCGAGCCGCCGACAAGATAGAGCCCGGAATAACAGATGAAGAGGTGAACAGGCGTCGTGACATGCGCGGCGTGACCACATTCACGATAGACCCAGCCGATGCTAAGGACTATGACGATGCCATCTCCATAAGCCGGCTGAAGAACGGAAACTGGGAGATAGGTGTGCATATTGCCGACGTAACGCACTATGTGACACCGGGGTCGGTGATAGACAAAGAAGCGTATGAGCGCGCCACATCGGTGTATCTCGTGGACCGGACAATACCGATGCTGCCTGAACACCTGTGTAACTACATCTGCTCGCTACGTCCGCATGAGGACAAACTCACCCATTCGGTGGTGTTTGAGATAGATGATAACGCTAAGGTGCTGAAATACAAGATTTGCCATACGGTAATTAACAGCAACCGCCGATTCTCGTACGAGGAGGCTCAGCAGGTGCTGGAAACCGGAGAAGGCGATTTCGCCTCGGAGTTGCTTTCGCTTAACGACCTGGCGAAGAAACTGCGCAAGCAACGCTTCGATGAAGGCTCAGTGTCGTTTAACCGCGAGGAAGTGAAATTCGAGATAGACGAGACTGGGCGTCCGCTGAAAGTGATGCTACATGAGTCGAAAGACGCGCACAAACTGATAGAAGAGTTTATGCTCCTTGCCAACCGCAAAGTGGCGGAGCACGTGGGGAAGGTCTCGGGCAAGCAGAAAGCCAAGCCATTTGTGTATCGAGTCCATGGTGAGCCTGACCCCGAGCGGTTGCAGAACTTCGCGGAGATAGCGGGGCACTTTGGCTACAAGGTGAAGGTGAAAGGCACTATGAAAGAGGTGAATAAGTCGATAAACAAGATGCTGGAGCAGGCACAAGGCAAGCCTGAGGAGGAAATGCTGTCGATACTGGCAATCCGCTCAATGGCCAAGGCTACTTATTCAACTGATAACGTGGGGCATTATGGGCTGGCATTCCCGTTCTACACCCATTTCACGTCGCCGATACGCCGTTATCCCGACATGATGGTGCACCGCCTGCTGGACCGCTATGGTAGCGGCGGACGTGCGGTGAACCTGGAGAAACTGGAGGAGGACTGCCATCACACCAGCAGTCAGGAGCAACTGGCCAGCAACGCTGAGCGCGCCTCGATAAAGTACAAGGAAGTGGAGTATATGGGCGAGCGGCTGGGCGGTGTGTTTAGCGGCGTGGTGAGTGGCGTGACCGAGTGGGGCCTGTATGTGGAACTCGACGAGACCCACTGTGAGGGCCTTGTGTCAATCCACAGCCTGGACGATGACTTCTACGAGTTCGACGAGCGCAACTACTGCATCATAGGCCGCCGGCATCACCGCAAGTACCAACTGGGAGACAAGGTGACAATTCAGGTGGCGCGGGCCGACCTGATAAAGAAGCAACTGGACTATGTGATTGTGGATAAGGAAAATCCGGCGTTCACCCACAAGATTGACAAGGCGCCTATAACACAAGAGTCGCGCCTGAGTCCAAAGCGAGAGACCAAAGAAGAACGCAAGCGCATCGCTCATGAGGGAGCCACAGCGTCGCGCCGCCAGAAACGAGGGAAACGCGGCAACAGTACCCGCCGCGAGGTGCAGGACGCCAAGGGCCGCGGAAAGAAAGCCGGCCGTCGTAAAGGCGGAGGAAAGCGAGGGCGATAGAAGAGGTCACTTGCCGGAAACAGCTGGGTCCTCCTGGGCAGCAGGAGAAAAACATAGCGCAGGCCATGGTCAGTTCCGTGGTCTGCGCTTATTCAGAGTAGTGCTGATTTCAGCAGGATTACTTCACGCCGGGGAAACTGTCCACAAACTTGATGGAGAAGTCTTCAAAGCTGTTCACGTACTGGATGGAGAAGTCCTCGAAACTGTCCACGAACTGCCATTTTCCCACCTTGTCGGGGAAACTGCTCACTACCTGCACATCAAGGTCCTCGAAACTGCTTACCACCTTCACCTTAAAAGTGGGGAAACTGGTTACTACTTTCACTTTGCCATAGAGCTTAACGCCCTTGTAAGTGCCGTCGGATTTCACCCTCGACGAGCTTGACGAAAGCGTAATAAGCACTATTACGGCTAATGCTACGGATAAAAACTTTTTCATAAATATCTGAGAATTAAAAATGTTATTAATTTATTTCAAGTCGCCCAAAGATAGGTAAATCAGTTTGTTTCACCAAATTTTACCGCAAAAACTGTCAAAAAAGTTGTGACAGATTGAATTTGCTGAATTCCAAGTCTTTCTTGGCGCGGCTTATGATGCTGCTGTCCAGTTTGGCAGCCTGACGCAAGTTGCCCATAACCATCGTCTCGTTGTTAGTGCGTGCGCCCAGAATAGCCATCAGGTAGTATGTGATGGCATCGGGAGAAGTGATTGAAGCCAGAGTGTTCTTGGCTCCGCTGTAGTCCTGAGTGATGATTTGAGCCAGAGCGGCGTTGTTAGTCTTGGCGTCACCGAAAGCGTTGATAGCAGCGTTGTAGTCACCGGTTTTCAGGTAGTAAACGCCCAGAGCGTCGTTCAGTTCAGGGACGCCGGCGGCACTGCCCAGCAACTGGTTTGCGCCGGTGAGGTCCTTGTTCAGCATGGAGCACAGACCTAGGTTCATCTTAGCTTCGGCCGACTGCGGATTCAGGCTTAGAGCCTTGTTGAAACTGCTGAGCGCGTCGGAGTAATCCTTGGCTTTGTACTGGCACAACCCCAGGTCGTTCCATGTGCGATAGTCGTTGGGATATGCCACGGTGCTTGCGCGATAAGCGTTCAGTTGGTCGGCGTTAGAGGAGAGGGTGGAAGCATAGTGCAACAGTTCCTCAACGCTGAGCGAAGCGGGATTTGCGCTGAATGCGGTAGCCATTTCCTCGTCGGTCTTGCCGATGGTGTTGATGGACGCGGTGAGGCGAGAGTAACGCAGGCGAGGCAACACTTCCTTGGCGAGCTGGTCGAACACCGAAGAGAGGTTGCGGATTTCACGCTCACGGATTTCGGGGTCCTTGTACATAGAAAGCACGCTCAGAATCAAGTCCTTGTCCTGAATGTTGCTCTCCGACACAAGTTTCTGGAAGCCTTCCCAGTCCTGCGGTGTGAAATCGGCCGTGAGGCTACCTGCATCGGTTATGTTATTCTTTTTCAGTTCAGAGTCGAGATATTGCTGTGTGCTCTTTTCACGGCCTTCGGCAATGCGGGTGTTCACTTTCACGCCACCCTCGGGAGAGGCGTAAGAAGAGATGTTGATGCCCTCGATTTGCTTTTTCTCGTCAGCCTGAGCATTGCGGATGGTCTGCTGCAGGTCTTTCACCTGAGCCTGCTGAAGCTCAGAAGCGCGGATGTTAGTCTGATTCACGAGGAAGTGGATGTCGGCATCGTATTTCTCGTTGATGATTTTCTGGAACTTGTCGGGAGCAAGAGCTGGATTCACAGTAGCGGCGTCGGCAAGAGTGGAAGTGGCGTTGACGCCGTAGCCCACCTTCACGCGAGGCAGTTGATAGGTCTTTTTCCCCTGAGTCACATTGAAGTCGAGAACCAGGTCGCTTGTCATCATTTCGTCGGAGTAGAGATATTTAGCGGGAATAGTGACTATGCCACCGTGGTCGAACGATACCACCTGATTGTTGCCGCGAACTTTTTCGCCTTGCACGGTGATAGGTTCAGCGGCGACGTTCTTGTATTCGCTTACAAGACTGGGTGTTACGGTAACTTCCGCATCTTTGACGAAGAACTTGGGAGGGATGTTGGCCGTGATGGTCGCTCCCACTTCATCTCCCACAACAGTGAGCGGAGTGGGATTAGTGCTGAAATAATCTGCGCGGAATTCACCTAATTTTTTGCTGCAAGACGTTAGAGTCAATGCTGTAGCGAAAGCCGCGAAAAGGAAAAATTTCTTGTTCATAGTGCTTATAATTATTTTCTGAATATTGACTTTGATAATTACAATCAGGATAAATTTTCGGTAAAGATAATGAAAAGTTGTGATGTTATCAGCATTGGAAGCCATAAAAAAGTGAAAATCGATGAAAGAATTTTATCGTGATTAATTAACTTGATTTATTAACCCTTTAAAACATATAACATCAATGGACAATTCAGTGTTTTTC
>CALAVE010000096.1 GCA_937892215.1 uncultured Porphyromonadaceae bacterium | reverse complement strand
GCATAAATAGACTTTCTAAAACCGCCTTTTGTCGGCCTAATGGCCGATTCGGGTTTAGTGAAATAACTCAAGAGATGGAAAGATACGAAGTGAGATTTGAAGCCGTGCACGACGGCGACAGCCAGGGTGTGGACTCCTACCGGTTTACCGATAGGGCGCATGCCGAGCGGAAATTTGCCGAAATCAAAGAGCAGATTCAGGAGGATGCGCGGGTGATGGGAATGGAAGTGCTTGCCGACGAACCCGATTACTATGCCGTTCAGATGCCGGGCGATGCTATGGTACTTGAGCGGGTGGCTCTCGTGTAACAGGCTACACACAAAAAGACACTGAGCGGCGGGAGACTGTGCAGGTCCTCAGCCGCTCAGTGTTAGAGTGCGAACGTTCGCTCCTCTTGGCGTTACTTTACGCTGAGGGTGATGCTTTGCTTCATCTTCTTTTTGGGTGCTGTCACGGTAAGCGTGATGTCGCCGGTTGTCTGTCCGGCCTCAACCACCACCACGAGTTTGCCGCCAAATAGTTTCATCGTGGGCTGTGTGAACGGCTCCAGCGAAGTGGCGTCGCCGTTACATGCTGCACGGAACTTGCCTGCGCCGGAAACAACGAACTGCAGTTGGTCGTCGGCAAATGGGCAGACCGTACCGTTCTTATCGGTCATTTCCACTGTTATGAATGCCAGGTCCTCTGAGTTCGGCATTAGTTCTGTCCTGTCGGCAGTGAGTCTCAGTTTTGCCGCTTTTCCGGCGGTTTTCACGGTCTTCTCGCCGGCTGCGTTGCCGTTATCATCATACACTACCACGCGGAGTTCGCCCGGTTCATACACTACGTCGCGCCAGCGCAGGCGGTAGCGGTCCAGACGCGAAGTGCGGTCCTTCGTTATCTTGCCTTGGCTCTTGCCGTTTACAAATAATTCGGCCGTTGGGTAGTCGGTGTAGCAATACACCGGTGTAACCTGTCCCTTGCGGTCGGGCCACGTCCAGTGCGGAAGCAGGTGAATCGTGTGGTCATTCTTGTTCCAGTGGCTGCGATACAGATAGTATCGGTCCTTTGGCAGGCCGGCGAGGTCGCTTATGCCATAGTAGCTGCTGCGCGACGGCCAGTATGCGTCGTAAGGCGTGGGTTCGCCCAGATAGTCGAATCCGGTCCAGACGAATTCTCCTATGGTCCAGTTGAAGTCGTCCTGAAGTCGCCAGTCATCGTCAGGCAGGTTGCTCCACCAGCAGTGCTCCACGTCGTAGCTTGAGCACTGACCGTTATCATAGGCCTTGCCCACTTCTTCGTTGTCGGGGAACATATACACGCCGCGACTGCTCACTGTGGAGGCTGTCTCGGAACCCAGCAAGAAGCCCTGCGGAAGTTGCGGGAACGTGGGTTCGTAGCGGTGTGTGCGATAGTTATATCCCGGAACATCGGCTGCGAAAGCAAATCCTGAGGCTATATCGGCATCGGGGTTATCCATACCGCAAGTTACCGGCCTTGAAGGGTCCAGCAGGTGGCACAGTCCCACCAAGCGGCGGTAGCGCTCGGCTCCTTCGGTTTTCCACTGCTCCGGTATCTCATTACCCACGCTCCACATCACTATCGACGGATGATTGCGGTGATTCTTTATCAGGTTGGTGATGTCGCGCTGCCACCATTCGTCCCAGAAGCGGCCGTAACCGTTTTTTACCTTGGGGTCTTTCCAGCTGTCGAAACTCTCGGCCATCACCAGCATACCCAGGCTGTCGCAGAGTTCCATCTGCATGGTGGACGGCATGTTGTGAGATGTGCGGATGGCGTCGGCTCCCATGTCTTTCAGTATCTTTATCTGGCGGATAAGTGCGGCCTTGTTTACAGCGGCGCCTATCGGGCCCAGATCGTGGTGTAGGCAAACTCCACGGAATTTGCGCGTCTTCCCGTTGAGCTGGAACCCGTTCTCGCGCGTAAACGAGATTGTGCGGATGCCGAAACGTGTGCTGGTGTTGTCTATTACTTTGCCTTCGGGTGTGAGAAGCTCGGTTTTAAGTGTGTAGAGGCTCGGGGTTTCGGGCGACCATAGGTCCGGCTCGCTAATCGAGAACTGGGTCTCGGCCAGTCCCATTTCTGAACATGGCACGTTCTCGCTGGCTACGGTTACTCCCCTGGGCGAAATCACGGTGAGATTCACCGAGCCGAGACTGGTTTCGCATTCGGCGGTAACCAGAACCTGCGCTTTGCCGTCGGCTACTCTGAGCGTGCGCACGAAAATCCCCCATTCATCAATGTGTCTCTTCATCGGTGTGCTGATGAGTGTAACGGGGCGGAATATGCCACCGCCTGGATACCAGCGGCTACTCTCTTCCAAGTTGTTCAGAACCACGCGCAAGGTGTTGGGACTTCCGTCATGATGGATAAACGGCGTGGCATCCACGCGGAATGCGTTGTAGCCGTAAGCCCATCGTCCGGCCTCGTGGTCGTTGATATACACCACCGGCTCACTCATGGCTCCGTCAAAGACCAGCTCGGCGTATTTGTGCCCGGCAGGCACCGTGAATGTGGTGTTGTACTCGCCTTGTCCTATCCATGGCAGAGAACCGCTACGGCCGGTGTGCTCGGTAGCCGTCTCTTCTCCGTTTTCTTTGATGGCTACTATTTGCAGGTCGTATTTCTTGTCGAACGGACCGCTGATTGCCCAGTCGTGAGGAACTGTTACTTGGGTCGTGGCACCATTGCGTGTGAATTGCCACTGACTCAGATTGCTCACAAGTCGTTGCGCCGAAGCCGAAATTGCGGCTATGGCACAGATGCTAAGGATGATAGTTTTCTTCATTTGTTAATGGTATTGTTTACTTTGTTACAAATGTAATAAAAAAAGTTGATATCGGCAATAGCGGCGCCTCACTTATGACCGGTGGAGTGGCTTCCCTGCATCTCTGGTATGAGGCAGAAAACGCTGAAGATTTTGTGGGATAAAGTTTTATCATTATCTTTGCAATCGCTGACCTGTAAAAACTAAGACAATAATGAGAAAACTGCTGTTTATAATCATGATTTCTGTCTGCACCGTCGCATGGTCGCAGAGTTACACAATGCGCGCCACCAAATATCATCCCGGCAGAGGCGGGGCTGGCTGGGTGACCGCAAGCGGTGCTCGCATCGATAATGACAAGCTGAAGCGTTACGAGATTCGCTGGGTGGCTCTTTCGCACGATATGTTCCGCCAGTACGGATTCCGCCTGGGCGACACCATCGATGTTACCTGCGAACGGATACCGAAACTTAACGGAAAGTGGGTCGTGAAGGATAAGATGGGGCCGCGTCTGCGCAAGCGCATCGACTTTTTGTTGCCCTACCGCGACACGATAGGCTTTGTGAACCCCACTACGGTGGAAATCAGAAAATTATAAGGATTTAAGACTTGTAGTCAAAGTCGAGTAGGGTAGGGTTGAATCTTATATGTCCTGAATTAAAGATTCTGTCCATGTCATTGTTATCCAGTATGTCCTGAGGACTGTCGCAGATTACGTGGCGGTCGTCGGTTACGAGCCACAGTTGGTCGGCAAGTCGGAGCGACTGTGATATGTCGTGGCTCGATAGGAGCACGGCTTTGCCCTGAGCGTGAGCAAGTTCGCCAAGCAGTTGCATGGTCTCTATGCGATTGGCAACGTCGAGAAACGCTGTGGGCTCGTCAAGTATTATTACAGGTGTCTCCTGAGCCAGTGCGCGGGCTATCATCACTTTTTGCCTCTCTCCGTCGCTGAGTTGCGACATCATTTTGCCGGCCATTTCCTTGATGCCGGTGCTCTCCATGGCCCGCTCCACCACCTCTCTGTCCTGCGCGCTGAGTTTGCCCAGAAATCCTGTGTGCGGCTGGCGCCCGAGTTCCACCAGCTCTTTCACCGTAAGCGCGCCCACCGAAACGCGCTCTGTGGTTACGAGCGCAATTAGTCTTGCTGCCTGCGCGAACGTCATGTTGTGCAAATCTTCACCGTTAATCTTTACACCTCCGGCCAGCGGTCGCTCCGAGCCGCCTATGGCGCGTAGCAGCGTTGACTTGCCGGCGCCGTTGCGTCCCAGAAGCGCGGTGAGCGTGCCCTGCTCAAGCGTGAGGTTGAGCCCGCTCAGAAGGATGGTTTCGGCCTTCCCGTTCTTGAAACCAACCGATAGGTCGTGTGTGGTGAGAATTGCCATGCTGCTCAGTTAAAGTAATTTATGCGTCGCCGATTGATGATTATATAGAGTATGATGGGAATGCCTATGATTGGTGTGATGGCATTGATGGGAATGATTCCGTGCGAGCCGCTCACACTCAGCAGTGTGCACAGCAGGGCTATGTCGGCGCCGGCTAGGATGGTGGCCGGAATCAAGCGGCTGTGGTTGCTTGTGCCAAGGGCCAGGCGTGCAATGTGCGGTACCACAAGCCCCAGAAAGCCTATCGGGCCGCAAAAGGCGGTCACTACAGCGGTGAGGATGCCGGTTATTAGCAGTAGGCGGTTTCGTGCGCTACCGGTGTTTACACCCAGGTTTTGTGCGTATCGGGTGCCCAGCAGTAGCGCGTTGAGCGGCTTCACCATCAGTACCGATGCTATTAAGGCAAGTATGATTAGTGATGCGAAAACGGGCATCTGACTCATGGAAACGCCTGAGAATGTGCCGAATCCCCATGCCACATAACTGTGAACGCCTTCCTCGCTGGCAATGGAGTTGAGCAGAGAAACTATGCTCGACGTCAGGTAACTGATTAGTATGCCCACTATCAGCAGCATGGTGTTGCTTTTCACTATCGCCGCCATTGCCATCAGGGTTATTAGCACCGCGGCGGCTCCCGAAACGGCTCCGAACAGAGTGGCGAGGTAACTGCCCAGATTCACGCCCATGGCGCTGCTGCCTATCATGCCTCCGTAGGCAAGCATCACCACTGCCACGCCAAGCCCGGCGCCGCTCGATACTCCCAGTATCGAAGGCCCGGCCAGCGGATTATTGAATGTGGTCTGCAACAGCAGTCCGCTCACCGCCAGCGCGGCTCCGGCCAGTATGGCGGTGAAAATCATGGGAATACGCGATTGCAGCACAATTATCTCCCAAGCCTTGTTGGCGGCTCCGCGTCCGCAGATTATGTCCCACACGGCACCGGCGTTGATATCCACGCTGCCTATGAGCAGGCACATCACGGCCAGTACTGCCAGCAGCAGCGCCAGCGTCACGATTGATATCACGTATCGGCGGTTACTCATAATCACTGCAAATTTACGGATAAATTTTTATTCCGACATATCGGGCGCTATTTGAGCGGCTTGAAGAAGTTTAAGCCTTCTGTCCGGCCGCTGAAGATGAGTTGGTAGTCGCTCAGCAGTCGCTCAGGGTGGAACGGGAACTCTTCAAAAAGTCGGCTCTCGTTAGTGTCGCAGGCAAAGATTTTTCGCTCCTTGAACGCCTTGAATTCGGCATTGAGCGGGTAAGCGCCCAGTAGGTCATCGTAAGTGTGGATGTTGAACGACTTGATGAGCCACACGTCGGCATCCTGAGCCTCAGCGAGCACTTGGTTGAAGTCGAGCGAAAGCGACCCCGTATGGGTGTCGGCCGACCACGGGTATTTGCCGCCGGCATCTCGTATAATCTGGGCCATGTAACTGTTTCCGCCGGGCACGTTCCACACGTTGCTTATTACGGTTTCTGTCAGCACTTTTGGTGCGTTGGCCGCCTGCTGCGCCTCTGCTTTCAGTCGGTTGTAGTTCTTCACCACATTGTCGTAGATTTCATTGGCCTCTTTCTCTTTGTTGAAGAGAATTCCATAGAATTTTATCCATTCGGCTCTGCCCAGTGGAGTTGTCTCCATATAGTCGGCACACTCCACTATGGGGATGTTAAGTTTGGTGATTTGCCCGTAGGTCGCATCCTGGTATGGCGACAGCAGAATGGCATCGGGCTCGGTCTCAATCACTTTCTCCACATTCGGATTCATCGACGAGCCGCAGTCGGTAATCGCGCCGCTCTCAGCACCGGCAATCACTGCCGAGTCTGTAAAGAACTGCAGGTCAGTAACTCCCTTGAGCGCGCCGAATGCGCCTAATTCTTTCATCAGGCTTGTGTGCACCGATGAATAGACGATGGCACGTCTGAGCGGAGTACGGATAACGGTCCCCTCGGGCAGGTTGCCGGGGAGCACCGAGTCTGCCGGTACCAGTACGTAGGTGTGGAGCACGGCATTGTCCTGCCACGGGTCGGTGATGCGCACCAGTGTGTAACCTTGCGTTGCCTCTATGAACAGCAACTGTGCGTTGGTGATTACGGAGTCGTTAACCGGATTTTCGCGGTTAGCCGAGTGGCCGCCGCAGCACACGCTTGCCAGCGTTATGCCGGCTATTATCAGTAATTGTATTATCTTCTTCATTTCGGGTGCAAAGTTAGTGATAATAATGGATAATCGTGCGCTAAATATCCGTTAATTCGCGCCGAAAGTACCCGAAAGTGTAAAGTTAGAGAGGCGAACCGCCGGGATTCGCCTCTCTTGTGAGATATTTCTAGGGGATTATTAATTACCCATTACCATGCCGGCCAGTGCCACCACGTCGGCTATATCGATGCCGTCAACACCGTTGATGTCGGCTGCTTCGGGAACGAATTCTTCGGGTGTGCTTCCCATTACATAGTTGGCCAGTGCCACCACGTCCGAAACATCAACTTCGCCATCACCATTCACGTCGCCAGGTTTGGAAGATCCGCCGAAACCGGTAACGGTGAGTTGCTTGTTTACTCTCGAATATGTGAACGAGTAAGTTCCTGCGTCTATTGTAGCATTGGGTGTGTCTCCCGTTGTGAGGGTAACAACATTGTTCTCCTCTGTGATTTTACCGTTGTAGCCATACCATGTGCCGTTGTCGATAATCTTGAAGTTGGGCACTCCGGCTTCCCACTCAGCAAGGGCTTCCAGGGCTATGTTGTTTAGCGTATAGACGTTGTTTTCGCTGTCGTATGCGAACTTGTAGTCATCGCTTGCGCCCCATGACGAGAACTCTCCGGTGAGATAGATCTCGGCTACGGTTGCCTCTCCGAAACCTGTGACGGTAAGCAGTTTGGTCGCTGCATCGTAAGTGAACGAGTATGTTCCCTCCGGAATGCGGATATTAGGCGTAACGTCCTCAAGTGTTACTGAATTGTTCTCTTCAGAGAGTTGAGTATCAGAGCTTAGCCATGCACCGTCCACAATAAGTTTGAAGTTGGGTATTCCCTCTTCCCATTCGGCAAGTGCGCTCAGCGACACGTCGTTAAGTGTGTGAAGCTTGGTCTCCTCGCTGTAAGTGAACTTGAAACTGTCGTTCTCGACCCATCCCGAGAATTCACCGGTGAGGTAAACAGTGGGTGCCGCATTTTCGTCGATGGCACCGGCCAGACTGAATGTGTGGCTCTCTATGTCAACAGTGAAACTGTAAGTTCCGGCTTTAATCTGGAAATTGTTGTCGGTCCCACCCTCTACTATGGTGATGTCGCTTGCCGGGGGAGTAACTTCCATCTTACCGCTTTCTGTTCCATACCAAATGGAATACGAGTCCACAAACTTGAACTCGGTGGCGCTCGATAGCGTAACGTTGTTCAGCGTGTAAATGCCCGTAGAGGCATTGCGGGTGAAATGGTAGTTTGTGTCACCTGTAAGCCAAGAGTTGAACGCACCCACGAGGTAAAGCTCAGCGGGAGGAAGTTCGGCTCCGCTTTCAGTCTCGCTCGTGACGTTAAAGGCTGTGTAACTTCCGTTGTAAGGATAGTCAACGTAAACCTCCGAGTACGTCTGGCAGTACTGTGTGTTCTTGAAATCAACCTGCTGACCAGCGCCGTTGTTGTTGAAAATGACGTTGCCCGAGGCTACTTCCAGAACATAGTAAGTCGTGCCGTTCTTGACGGTGGTGTTACAGGTGTTGAGCACCTTGCCCGGCCAGCCGCCGAAGAGTTCATTCGATGTGGCGTTACCCCACACGTACACTGCAATACCCGATGCATCTGCAGTGCCTGGATTCAGGTAGATTGTGACTGCGTTTGCTTTGAACCCTGCCAAGCAGAGTGACAACGCAAAAATGAATGTAAAAAGTTTTCTCATAATGTTTTTTAATTAGTTTGTTATAAAGTTATTTCAGTTGTATTCTTTTTCTTGTGTTGGCCTTTAAGTCGGTGGGGCATAAGTGCGTCTTATGCCCCGTAACTTAAAACCGAATCATTCCATCGGCCTAATGACCGATTCGGGTTAAATGGGGCTCTGTGCCAAGCACAGATTGTAATAACCAATAATTACTTAACTAAAACTCTGCAAGTTACGAAAAAAAATCAAGATAGGTTGAAAGATTTGAGGATTTTTTCGTTAATCGGCAAAATCTTCGTTGTATTGGATAACTTGATAATGCTAATAGAACTTTTTTGAGCAAAAAGGAGCAGACGAAACCTGCGGTATGGGGCTCGTCTGCTCTGATTCGTTTGTTCTCTATCCATTAACCCCGAATTGGGTTAAAAATGTGCCTGAATGTTGCGCGCAATTTCTTGCATACGCTCTGCAGGGAACTGGCTCTTGTTTGCGAAGTTCATGTCTCCCTCGCTGTTCATCGGAACCAGATGGATATGCGCATGACGCACCTCCAGACCTATAACAGCCACACCCACTTTCACACAGCCTGTGGCCGCCTTAAGGGCCTGAGCCACTTTGCGAGCGAATTGCCACATGGCTTGGTAGTCTTCGTCAGTGAGGTCAAAGATGTAGTCGGTCTCATTCTTGGGAACTACCAGTGTGTGGCCAGGTGCCACGGGATTGATGTCAAGGAATGCGAAGCAACGCTCGTCTTCGGCTATCTTGTAGCAGGGAATCTCGCCTGCTATTATCTTACTGAATATTGATGCCATATCGCTTAGAACTTGTGTGGTTTCTTGTTTGTTACACTCCTATCTCCACAATCTTGAACCGCATCTTTCCGGCAGGCACGGTTACTTCCACTTCGTCACCCACTTTGTGGCCCAGAAGTCCGCGTGCGATGGGGGTGGAAATAGAAATCTTCCCTTCTCGCAGATTCGCTTCAGTCTCGGTTACGATGGTGTAGGTCATCTTGGCCTTGTTTGCCATGTTCAGGATGGTAACTTTGTTCATAAGCTGAACTTCATCGGTCGAGATTTTAGACTCGTCGATAATTCTTGCCGTGGCCACAAGATGCTTCAGCTCGGCTATCTTGGCCTCAAGCATGCCCTGCCGCTCCTTGGCGGCATCATACTCGGCGTTTTCAGAAAGGTCACCTTTCTCGCGTGCTTCCACTATGGCTCGCACCACTTCCGGACGCTCCACGCTCTCAAGATGCGCAAGCTCTTGCATCTTCTTGTCGTAACCTTCTTGTGTCATGTAAGTTATTGCCATAATTCAAAAATGAAATTAGTTATTATTCACAGCAAAAAATAAAGAATCTCACTGATTACTTAGTGATGAGACTCCAATTAGCTTGTGTGTATTTCTTTGATGCAAAGTTACATAAAAAATGCGTCTTGGCAAAACTTTTTGATTAATTTTTCCAAAGACGACGCGCCTGAACCACCGATATTATTATGCTCGCAACGGTTACAGCAGCGGCGAGTAGCGTGGCTCCGTGGAATACGAGGAGCATTACCGACACTGTCACCAGCAGTGCCCATACTGTGTAACCCGCGGTAGCAGCCCCGAGGCGGAGATTGAATGTGCGCACATACACCAGCCACACTATCATGGTGTAGGCCACGTACCAGACTAGGAACGCGATGCCCAGCCCGGTGAGTCCCCACAGGTTGTAGCACGCTATGTTCAGAACCAGATATAGGACGGCACTGATGCTTTCGGTAATCAGGTAGATGCGTCCCGCGCCCTTGGCGAGTATAACGAATGCTATGCACCACGAAAGCGTGCGGAACACCGAGCCCACTGCACCCCAGGCCACCATGTCGGCCACCACGTGGAAGTGGTCGGTGTAGAGGATGCTTATTATTGGCTCTCTGAGCAGGATGAATAGGGCGGCGATGGGAGCAATGGCGGTTAGCGCCACGCTGATTTCCTGTGTCACGTTGGCGCGTAGTCCGTCGTGGTTGTCGGCTATGCGTGCCAGTCGTGGATAGTATTCCATACCCAGTGCCGCCAGTATCAGTGCTGTGTATTTGTTCACAAGGGTGTTGCCGGCCTGAAAGTAGCCCACAGTGTCGGTCCCGGCGTGCAGGTTGAGCCATGCAGCGAAGATGTAGTTGGCAAGCAATGTTACGAATGCTCCGGCGGTCATGTAGATGCCCAGCGTGATGAAACTTTTTCCGGTTGTGTACGTCTCGCTTCGGGTGACCTGCGCAGGCCGGTAGTCGCGGTTGCGGAACACGAAGGCAAACGTGGCGCATGCCAGAGCGTAGGCTATTATTGATGGAAGAATGCTGCGTTCGCGAAGCCAGTAGAATAGTGGCACCGAGATGATTAGGCCTGTGATGGTGCCCCAAACGGTTACCGATGCCAGTCGGCGGAGCCTACCGGTCCCTTGTAGTATGGCGTATTCACCGTTAGTTAGCGCCATCAGGAAAACTGCACCGGCCAGTGCCACGAACCCCCAGATGTGTTCGGTGTCGCCAAAGGTGAATCGGCTCAGTGCCGGTGCCAGCACCATGGTGATAAGGGCTCCGCCAAGCGCAAGCCAAACCGACCAGCGGCGTACCACAGTGATTATCCGCGATATGTGTGACTGGTCGCCTTGCTCGGCGGCTTGCGAAATATCGCGCACGCTGCTCTGGCGCATTCCCAGATTGGTGGCAGTGTTGAGCGTCTCTAATGCTTGGTTGAACAGCGCGAACAGTCCCACTCCCATCGGTCCTATCCACACGGCCACAAGTTTGGTGCGGATGATGGAGCACAGGATGGTCACCACCTGTACACCGCCAAATAGACCCATGGCTTTTATTGCCTTCCGCGCGCTCATCTTCTTCTGTTTTTTTTTGTGTAGTGCCTTTGAGAAGTCAGATACTGATGCTGAAAGTGGGGTAGGCGATGCCGCGCCCGCCCAGACGCGATTTCTGTTGGATAAGCCCTTCGTTCAGCACGCGTCCGCCGGCTTCGTTCGATGTGCCGAAGTCGAAGTAGCGCAGTCTTTCTGCCTTTGCCCATTCTATAGCCTTGTGGAACATCAGCGCGTTGGCTTTTCCCTGCTTGCCGGCTGGTGAAGCGGCTATATATTGGCAGTGTGCCACCCCGGCTGTGACAAAGAGCAGAACTCCGGCCACTATTGCACCTTGCATTTTGGCTGTGATGAGTCTTATGTTGCTTGGGAATCGGCTCTGAAGCAGTTTTATCTCCGCTATGCTATGTGCCGGAGTTGTTTCATACCGGTCGCGGAGCAATGTTGAGAGCACCGACCAGAATTCGTCAATTTCGGCGGTGAATGAAGCGTTGGTTTCCACCGTTACGCCGTTTCGGGCTGCGGCCGATGCTGCGCTTTTGCTGCCGCGGTCGGGCGACAATGGCTCGTCCAGAGGGATGACTGTCGAAATGTTGCAGGCTGCCAGGCGTGCGTTGTGACGGAACAGCGCGTAGATGTCCTCTTCGGCTGGATAGGAGTGATAGATATGAGGCACAGGCTTATAGATTAATTCAGTGGCGTTTTGTCCCCGGAGGAATTTCACTGCTGCGTCCATCACCTCAAGCATGGTGGTGGCGTCGAAGTGTCGCAGTGGCAGTAGCCAGCCCCCATAGGTGAGTCCTGCGTGGGAAATTACGGTGCTGCCTTGCCTGCACGCGGGAAGCAGCGCCACAATCTTGCCGTCGCCGTCGGTGGCCACCAGTGAGAAGTCACTGAACCTGTCGCTGTGGTAGTCCATGTAGCCGCGCTTGTGTAGCATGGTCGCATTCTTGGCCGAGTCGCAAAAGTCGTCCCATTGCGTCTGCTCGCTACTGTTGTATTGTGAAATTTCTATCATCTTAATAAATAAACGTAAACCTGCCCTGATTATTGCAAAAATAGAGCGGTCAGGGGATTTTTTCCCTCGACCGCTCGTGTTATCAGTTATTGAGTTGATGGAAATTAGTTACCCATCACCTTATTGGCAAGTGCCGTCACGTCGCTTACGTCAACATCACCATCGTTGTTCAAGTCTGCCGATTCAAGAACGAAGCCTTCGGGTACTGAGCCCATTACATAGTTGGCTATTGCCGTCACGTCGGTTACGTCAACTTCGCCATCGCCGTTTACGTCACCGGCTACAACGCCGCTCTTGAGCTCGTGGCTGATAGTGTTCTCTTCCAGGTTGAATGCTACATACAGTTTGTACGGGCCACCTGCGGGAACTGTCACTACGTAGTTGTTCTCATAGCCTACAGGCCATTCGCCCTGTTCCCAGCTGTGGTTCTTCACCACCTTGAACTGAATTTCATACTCCTCTTCAGCGCTGAAGTTTGCGGAAGTCCACTCATACAGACCTGATTCTGCGTTAAGAGCCATTTCTGTTGCTTGGTTTGTAGCATCCCACTCATTCTCGCCGAAGATAGCGTCGCTACCTGCAATAGAGTAAACGTCGGTTACAACAGCACCGTTCAGCACAGCGTTGATTTCCTTAGAATCAGCGTCGAATGTAACTGTCAGAGTGTACGGGCCGCCTGCGGGAACAGCTACATAGTAGTTGTCAGTAGGCCAAGCGCCTTCGTCCCAGCTGTGGTTCTTCACCACCTTGAATTCAATCTTGCTGTCAGCCTCAGAGCTGAACTCAGCAGAAGTCCAAGTGTAAAGGCCTTCTGTCAGGGTCATGTCATTAGCAGCCAGTGCATGGTTCCACCACTCACCGAATACTGCGTCCTCAGTCTTGCCTTCAACGTAGTCACCGAAGCCACCAGCCACTGTGTAAGTGTCGGCAACAACGGGAGCACCGTTCAGGATGTGAGTGATTTCCTTTGTCTCAGCGTTGAATGCAACATACAGGGTGTACGGGCCACCTGCCGGCAGAGCCACTGTGTAGTTGTTCTCATAGCCCTCGGGGTAAGAAACGTTCCAGCTGTGATCCTCCACAATCTTGAACTGAATCTCACCGGCCTCAGCTGCGCTGAATTCGGCAGATGTCCACTCGTACAGGCCGCCTTCTGCGTTGAATGTCATCTCAGTAGCAGTAGCGGTTTCATCCCACTCATTCTCGCCGAAGATTGCGTGGTTACCTGCAATTGAGTAAACGTGCTCAGTACTCTCCTGACCGTCGTAAGTGGCGTTGATTTCCTTTGAATCAGCGTCAAATGTGATAGTCACAGTGTAAGGACCGCCTGCGGGAATGTTCAGAACCCAGTTCTCAGAAGGATAAGCCACTGTCCAAGCGTGATCTTCCACCACCTTGAATTCAACTGCTTCAAGAGCGTCAAGTGTGAATTCGCCCGATGTCCAAGTGTAAAGCCCGTTCTCCAGCGTCATGTCTGTGCTGGCGTTTGCTGCGTCCCACTCAGCACCGAAGATGTCGGCGTTGCTACCGGCAATCGAATAAGTGTGCTGGATCGGTGTGGCGCTGTTCAGCGTGGCGTTAACGGCCTTAGTCGTAGCGTCGAACGTTATGGTCAGCGTGTACGGGCCACCCTCAGGAGCGGTTACTTGCTTGTCCTGCGACGGATAAGCCTCACCCCATGAGTGGTCAACCACCACCTTGAACATAATTGTCATAGTTCCGTCGCTCACCGTGAACTCGCCCGAAGTCCAAGTGTAAAGCCCGTCCTCCAGCGTCATGTTGGTGCTGGTGTTCGTCGGGTCCCACTCTGTGCCGAAGATGCTCGCGGGAGTGCCTGCGATGGAGTATTCGTGACTAACTTCGCCTGCGGTTCCGGTCTTGGTTACCTCGGCGCTTGCCGTCTCGTTACCGTCGAATGTGTAAACCACAGTGTACTTGGCGGTTTCATCCACTTTAATAGTGAAGTTGCTGCCCTTGTCGTTACCACCGGTCTTAATCCAGTTAGAACCGTCAGTAACAAGCCACTCGTAAGTTGTGCCAACCTCAAGTGTGCAATCGGTCACCTCCAAGCGGTAGGTGCCGTCGTTCTGCTGTACCATGGTGTTCTTGGAAGAGCTGTGGTTCCATGTCTCGCCGTTGAGAATGGCACCAGAACCCGACACAACCCATGCGTTAGCGTTGAAAGCTGTAACAGCCATCAACACAGCCAGAATTGTTGAGAAAAAATGTTTCATAAAACGTTAAGTTTTTAAATAAATTGGTTATTGTTAATGTAACTTTAATTAAGTTGTATCTCTCTGTTTATGCGGTCTTTCGCCAATCGTTTCATTACATGAAGGTTAACCGACTGTCTAAAAGCATACAAATTTACTAATAATAGCGTCCACCGGCAAATTTTTACGGAAAAAATTGATTTTTTTGATGTAATCGTTTGCACTATCTGGGCTGTATCATGCTGCCGGAGGAGACCCTCTTCACCCGATGCTCTAAATATTGAAAAAAACAGTGTGGAGCCGCATTTTGCTCGGCGCCACACTGTTATGGATTATGGGGATATACCCGTTAGTTCTTATTTCACCACTTTCTTAGCGGCACGCGTGCCATCGCTGTAAGTGGTAACCACCACGTTCACGCCTTGGAACGGCTCGGAGCTCTCCACGCCCAGCAGGTTGTAGTACTTCACGCCGGCCACGGCCTTGTCAGCATTCAGGTCGTTAACGCCCGATGTCTCGATTGAACCGAATACATCACCGGTCTCATTATTGAAGTAAACAGTCAGCTCGTAGCTCCCGGCCGACTCCACAGCCACCTGATAGTTCTCTGTGGGCCATGCTGTGCTCCATGCGTGATCTTGAACCACCTTGAACTCAATCAGGCCCTCTGCTGCAGCGCTGAACGCCTTCTTGAACTCATACAGGCCACCGCTGTTGAGCGTCATGTCGTTCGCTGTCTGGCTCGGATCCCACTTCGTGGTGAAGATGTCGTCGGCACTCAGAGCATCGCCCTCGCCGAATGCGCCGGCCACTGAATATGTGTGGTTGATAGGTGAGCTGGAATTCAGCTCGGCACCCACGCCCTTTGTGTTCGGGTCGAATGTGATTGTGAGTGTGTATGGGCCGCCTTCGGGAGCGTTGAATACATAGTCGCTTGCGGGATAAGCCTCGCCCCATGCGTGGTCAACCACAACCTTGAACTTGATTTCCAGAGAGCCGCCCTCGGCTGAGAATGAACTTGAAGTCCACTCATAGATGCCGCTTGAGTTCTTGCTCATGTTAGTGCTGGTGTTAGCGGGGTCCCACTCTGTGCCGAAGATGCTCGCGGGAGTACCTGCGATGGAGTATTCGTGACTAACTTCGCCTGCGGAGCCTGTCTTGACCACGTCGGCCGATGCCACGGGTGCCTCAAGGCTTCCGTTGAACTTGTAAGTCACGGTGTACTTGGCGGTCTCTGTAACGTTGATGGTGAAGTTGTCACCCACGTCGTTGCCACCGGTCTTAATCCATGCGCCACCTTGCCCATCGGTAATCAGCCACTGGTAGGTAACACCGGTCTCAAGAATACAGTTCTCAACCACCAGCTTGAACGAACCATCGCCCTGCTGGGTCATCACGTTCACTGTGGATGTGTGATTCCATGTCTCTCCGTTAAGGATAGCGCCCGAACCCGATACAATCCATGCTGCATTGGCGTTAAATCCAGCGACTGCCATGAGCACTGTAAGAATTGTTGTGTAGAAATGTTTCATAAAGTTTTAAATTTTAATGTTGTTTGTTTATGTATAACTTTTAGTTAAAGTTCTGATGTATAGTGTTTTGAAACGCAAGCGATAGCACATTCACGAGACTCGCTTCGTTTTCAAGCAATAAAGTTACTGTAATTTAATTAAGTGGGCAAATTTTTTTTCAAAAAAAATGAAAAATTGCCCACTTAATCGGTTGCGTAATCGGTTGCTAAGGCTTTTTTTCATTCGAAAATTTCAACGAAAATTCTCTATGAGCATCAAAAATGAGGTATAAATTTCTGAGAACACTGGTTAATTATTATCTTTGCGAAACAAAAACACAGATACATCTGAAACTATGATGAAGCGATTCAAATTCGGGCTATTGCCTCGAGTGGTAACAGCCATTTTGCTGGGCGTGCTGCTGGGAGCGGTGGTGCCGCAGTGGTGCGTTAGGGTAATGCTTACGTTCAATTCCCTGTTCAGTAACCTGCTACAGTTTCTTATCCCGCTGATAATTATAGGCCTTGTGACACCTGCCATAGCTGACATCGGAAAGGGAGCGGGGCGGTTACTCTTTCTGACTGTGGTCATAGCCTATGGTGACACAGTGTTTGCCGGCTATTTCTCCTACTTTACCAGTGCCGGTCTGTTCCCTAAGCTGATAACCGCCGGTACGGGGCTGCAGCAGGTACAGGACACGGCGCCACTGGAGCCATATTTCACCGTGGCCATACCGGCAATGGTCGATGTGATGTCGGCGTTGGTCTTCTCGTTCGTGGTGGGGCTGGGAATAGCGCATTTCTCATCTGCTGCGTTAAAGGGTGTTTTCACTGAGTTTAAGGAAATCATAGCCAAGACAATAGAAAACATTATCATACCGTTGCTCCCGGTCTATATCTTCGGTATGTTCCTGAATATGTCGTTCTCCGGTGAGGCCATGCGCATGGTGCAACTCTTCGTGGAAATCATTGGTGTGATATTCGCCATGCACATTCTGCTGCTTTTGCTGCAGTTCTGCCTGGCGGGTGCTATCGCACACCGCAATCCGTTACGACTGCTGGCTAATATGATGCCGGCTTACTTCACGGCTCTGGGCACTTCATCCAGTGCTGCGACCATCCCGGTGACCCTGCGTCAGACTATGAAGAACGATGTCAGTGAGGAGGTAGCCGGATTTGTGGTGCCGCTCTGTGCCACCATTCACCTTTCTGGCAGCGCCATGAAAATCACCGCTTGTGCGGTGGCTTTGATGCTGATGCAGGGATTGTCGTTCGATGTGGAGATGTTCACCGGATTCATCCTGATGCTCGGTGTGATGATGGTGGCCGCTCCAGGGGTGCCGGGTGGGGCTATTATGGCCGCTCTGGGAGTGCTGTCGTCGGTTCTCGGCTTCGATGCGTCGCAGCAGGCTCTGATGATAGCTCTCTACATCACTATGGACAGCTTTGGCACCGCCTGCAATGTCACCGGTGACGGGGCAATCGCCCTAATTGTGGATAAACTTAAAAATCGGAAAGAAAATGATGAACTGGGATAAACTGATTTGCGATGTGCGCCTGGGTCAGGAAGGGCGTCAGGAACGCAAGGGTGGAGTGAGAAGCGAGTTTGAGCGCGATTACGACCGACTGATTTTCTCTTCGCCTTTCCGCCGACTCCAAAACAAGACGCAGGTGTTCCCGCTACCGGGTAGCATTTTTGTGCACAACAGGCTCACTCACAGCCTGGAAGTGGCGTGTGTGGGGCGCTCGCTGGCCAACGAGATAGCACAGCCGCTACTGGAAAAATACAAGGCTGAACCCTGGCGCGACAAGTTGCTGAAAATGGGAGAAATAGTGGCCGCCGCCTGCCTCGCACACGACTTGGGAAACCCGCCCTTCGGCCATTCGGGCGAGAAAACCATAGGCGCATTCTTCTCGGAGGGTCGTGGCCAGTTGCTGCGGAACAAACTCACTATGGAGCAGTGGGACGACCTTGTTCACTTCGAGGGCAATGCCAACTCTTTCCGCGCGCTGGTTCATCAGTTCCGTGGTCGCCGCCCCGGCGGCTTTGCCATGACATATTCCACTCTTGCCGCGATTGTCAAGTATCCGTATTCTTCGTCGAATGCCGGCGAGAAAGGAAAGTTCGGCTTCTTCACCACTGAGCGCGACGTGTTCGCCCGTATAGCGGACCGTCTGGGACTCATTAAGCAGGGTGAGGACCGGTACAGCCGCCATCCGCTGGTGTATATGGTGGAGGCTGCCGATGACATTTGCTACCAGATAATGGATATTGAGGACGGGCACAAACTGCGCATAATCTCCACCGACGAGACCATATCGTTGCTTATGCGCTTCTTTGAACCTAACCGTGCCGAACACGTGCGTGAGGTGATGGCGACTGTTGCCGACCCCAATGAGAAGATTGTCTATCTGCGCTCGTGCATAGTGGGATTGCTGGTGGATGAATGCGCCCGCGTGTTCGTGGAAAACGAGGACGCGATTCTGAACGGTGAATTTTCAGGGACACTGATTGAGCACATGAGCGAGGTCCCGGCGGCAGGATATCGGGCGTGCAGCGAACTCGCTTTCCACCGACTCTATCGCGCCGGATATGTGGTGGACGTGGACTTGGCCGGAAACCGCATTATAAACTTCCTGCTGGATAAACTCATAGATGCTGTGCTGCATCCGGAGCATAACTACTCGCAACTGCTGCTCAACAAGTTCCCCGAGCAGTACGACGTGGACGCTTCATCGCTCTACGAGAAGATCCAGGCCGTAATCGACCATATCAGTGCCATGACCGATGTGTATGCGCTGAATCTCTATCGCCAACTCGGCGGCATTAGCCTGCCCACTGTGTAACATTAATTTATATAAACTCCTATTGTGCGTTCCTTCAGAACAAGCGCGGAATAGAGCCGGATTGTGCTACCTGAATTGGAATCGGTCTGATATGCGGGGCGCGGTGATTATTGCTCCTCACGGTCGTACCAGGTGGAGTACATCAGGTAGTTCTTGGCAATTTTAACGTTGATTTCCTTGGCTTGCGCAGGGTCCACCATTTTCTTAAACTTGGCGGGGCTGCCGGCCCATAACTCGTTGGGACCGACCTTGGTGCCGCCCAAGACTACGCTGCCTGCTGCAATAATGGCACCTTCGCCTATCTCGGCGTGGTCCAGGATGATGCTACCCATACCAATGAGTGCCATGTCGTGAATGGTGGCTCCGTGAACCACCACGTTGTGGCCTATTGACACGTCATTGCCAATGGTGGTGACGGATTTCTCGTAGAGTGTGTGGATAACAGCGTTATCCTGGATGTTGACACGGTTGCCAATGGTGATTGTGTTCACGTCGCCACGGAGCACCGCGCCAAACCATACGCTGCAGTCGTCACCCATGGTTACATCGCCCACAACCACAGCGTTGTCGGCCAGGAAACAACCTTTTCCTATTTTCGGCTCAAAGCCGCGTACTTTCTTAATTAATGCCATATATAGATTAGTTTATTGATGATTTACTGTATTGCTAAAGTCTTCTGTGCCAGCCATTCGGCTTCGTCGGCCGCGAGAAACGGGGTGAGGCGCTCGCGCACAGTGGCGTGATAGGCGTTGATTTGCTCTGTCTCTTCTGCTGTGAGCATCGAGCGGTCTATCAAGCGCAGGTCGTAGGGGAACAGGGTGAGTGTCTCGAAGCGGAGGAAATTACCGAATTCCTCGGTCTTTTCGCCCTCTACGCACAGTATCAGGTTCTCAATTCTGATGCCGTATTGCCCTGCGAGGTAAAGTCCCGGTTCGTCGCTGGTGATCATTCCGGGTTCCAGTGCGGTGGGGTTGAGGTTTGTGCGTATGCTTTGCGGCCCTTCGTGGCAACCCAGGAAATGGCCCACTCCGTGTCCCGTGCCGTGGAAGAAGGCTTTCCCCTCCTGCCAGAGCGGCATTCGCGCAATAGCGTCGAGTTGCACACCGCATGTTCCCACTGGGAACTGGGCGCGTGCAAGTGCCAAGTGGCCTTTGAGCACCAGTGTGTAGTTGTGGATTTCGTCGGGTGTGGGAATGCCCAGTGTTATAGTGCGCGTGATGTCGGTGGTGCCGTCGAGATACTGGGCTCCGCAGTCGATAAGCAGCAACCCGCTTGGTTGCAGTGTCGCATCACACTCGGGCGTGGCATGGTAGTGGACTATGGCGCCGTGCTCACGGTACCCGGCTATCATACCGAAACTTTCGCTGTGGTAGAGTTCGCTCTTGGAACGCTCCTCTATGGCTCGATTCGCTATACTGATTTCAGTCACCTGCTCTCCGGCGGCCACTTTCTCCTCAATCCACTTGAACAGGCGCACCAGTGCCGCGCCGTCGCGTTCCATCGCACTGAGGAAGCCGGCTAACTGGACTGGATTTTTCACGGCCTTCAGTGCTGTAGTGGGAGAAGGGGCGTATATCTTTGCGCACGGCATAGCGTTGGCCAGTGCATCGCTCACGCGGTCGGGGTCGATAATGGTGACATTATGCTCGCTGCGGCGCGTGAGAAAGTGCTCCACGTCGTCGTAGGGCTTCCATGCCACGTCGTATCGCTTAAGGTGGGCGGCCACCTCGTCGGTTACTTTTTCTTTGTCGATGAACAGGACAGCCTGGCGCATGTCAACGTAGGCGAACGCTATTGTAACGGGTGTGTACTCCACGTCGTTGCCACGAATGTTGAAAAGCCATGCTATGTCGTCGAGCGATGCGATGAACAGGCTGTCGGCTCCCATCCCCTCCATTGCCGCGCGCGTGCGAGAGAGTTTGCTGTCAACAGTCTCACCTGCAAGCTCCTCGTTGTGTACGAAAGTTGGAGTGAGCGGGCGCTCCGGCCGGTCGGCCCAGATGCGCTCAGCCACGGGGAAGTCGGTGGCGAGCATCAGCCCGTTCTCGCCGCAGAACTGCTCTAGTCGGTTAGTCTCGCGTACGGAGAAAAGCCTGCCGTCGATTGCCAGCACATCATCTTCCTCCAAGTTCTCGGCAAGCCACTGCCTTATGTCGGGGTCGATGTCTTCGCGCATCAGCGAGAAACCGCTGTCGGCAAGTTGCAGCTCGGCTTGCAGAAAATATCGGGAGTCGGTCCACAGGCGTGCGTCGTTTTGGGTTATCACTGCTGTGCCATAACTGCCGGTGAATCCGGTTATCCACTCGCGCAGTTTCCAGTGGTCGCATGGTTCTTCGCTCTGGTGTGGGTCTGTACCCGGAATGATGGCGGCGGCCACGTTGAGGCGGCTCATTAGATGTCGCAAGGTGTTTAGACGTTCGTTCATAATGATTTATATGTATGGGTTTTAATGATTTATACTTATTTACGGCATGAGGTCGCGCGTCATCCGGCCCATGGGCGATGGCCCGGTGGGAACCATGATGTTGCCGCCCGAGACACCTCCGGCCACATTATAGTAATTGCTGCGACTTTCCTTGTAGTTGTGAAGCAGGTTGTAGAGCACCTCGTAGATGATACCGCCAAGGTCCACTGAGATAGGAGCCCCGAAGAGCTTGAACGTGGGTGCCAGAATGGGCACGGTGCGCCATGTGTGGGTGTAGGCGTCGTAGTAGCGTTGCGCGCCCACGTCGAGCGAGAAATTGTCGCTCATCTTTATGCCCAGCGTGCCTCCGTAGTTGGCCGAGGGGATGTAGGCATACGACCCCATGCTGTGAAATCTGGGGTCGAGGTAGTATTGCCCGAATGCGTTGAGGGTGAGCCTGTCGTTGAGAATGTACGACGCTTTCCCTGAGAAACCGAAGTCGTTCCACGCCTCGCGTCCGAAGTGGTACTTATTGCCCGTGACAGCCGCGGTAATGGTGAACCTCTCGCCAATGGGCTGCGTAAGTGCCAGCGTGGCGCTTCCCATCGTTCCCATGGCGGGGAACGATGTGTAACTGCCCGCTCCTGATAGGTAACCTTCGCCCACACGGGTGATTACACCGCTTGACGCCCAGTCGTGGGCGTAGGGGTTGCCGTGAAAGTCGTATTGCGGTGGGGGTGGCGTGGTAAGATAGCCTGCCGAAGATATCTGTGGCATACTGTCGGCCACGTGCGACAGGCGGAAGTCCAGTTTCAGAGGCTGTGGCTGAAGGGACAGGCTCAGCTGTGGCAGGGTGGGGCGCATGGCAGGGTTTACCATCTGCGGCAGCGGCAAAACCTGCGACTTGATGTCGTGAGCGAAGTCGTAGTGTAGCATTGGAGCGTCGGCCACAGTAGTCTGAGCCATAGCATCCGGCCGAATCCACAGCATAGCCATTATTATTAATATGTGTGTCGCTAAGTGTTTCACAGATGCAAAGATAGTGATTAGTTGTGAGTAGTGTGCAATCTGCAGGGTAAAATTAGCTTAAACAGAGTTAAGGAGTGTTCTATAATAAAAAGTGACTAAAGATTCTTCGCCGACGCTCGTCCCGGGATAACATCAGAAAAACAGCGTCAGAAAATTATACATCTTTAAATCAATGTGCGAGAAAAATTTTGCAGGTTTGGGAAAAAGTAGTAACTTTGCAGGCGCAAAATTGAAAGGAGGTTTGTTTAAACTTCGGAAATACAAAAGTTTAGGAGACATATACAGGCTATTTCAGAATTGCCGCGGCGCTGCAGCCGCAGGCGTGCTGATGTGAAAGGACGCATGATTGTACGCAAACTGCAGCAAAACTAAAACTGAATAATTAATAATTTATAAACAATAGAAAGAAAAATGATTATTGTACCGGTAAAAGAGGGTGACAACATAGAACGCGCCCTGAAAAAATTTAAAAGAAAATACGAAAGAACAGGTATCGTGAAAGAGCTTCGCGCTCGTCAGCAGTTTGACAAACCTTCGGTAATCAACCGCAAGAAGATGATGAAGGCTGTTTACGTTCAGAAGCTGCGTCAGGCAGAGCAGTAATCCAGCGATATTTTAACTGCGAAATTTACAATATCCAAGACCGTCCGTCTCATAGCGAGGTGGGCGGTTGTTGTATTTGTGTAATGGGGAGAAAGCTGGTGTGAAAAATGGAAAAAACATGAAAAAAAGTGGGTCTGAATTTGCTTTTTTGTAAAAAATGGCGTAAATTTGTAAATGTGGAAACCGGAAAGTCGTCGCCGCTTCATGCGATATGGAGAACAAAACACGGCAGACTTCCGGCAGTAGTAATGGCGAGGTGGAACTGAAACACGATGCCACAAAAGTAGGAACGAACAAATGCCAATAGAGCAATTTATACTATATATAAAGAATGAACGCAACTTTTCGCCCCTTACGGTTCGTAGCTATCGCACCGACTTGGAGCAGTGGAGCCGTTTCCTGGCAAGCGAAGGGCGTGAAGGGGCTGAGACGAAAGCCTCGGCTAACGACATACGCCGGTGGCTGCTTGTCCGAGCCGATTCGGGCGACGGACCGCTCACTCTCCGGCGCAAGACACAGTCGCTCAGGGCCTTCTATCGCTACCTGATGAAGATTGGCACTGTGCGCGACAATCCGGCAGCGGAGATAGAACTGGCGAAGATGCCCAAGCGGCTGCCGCAGTATGTGCGGGAGGGAAATATGGACAGCCTGCTCGACGGTGAACTGGATGAAACCGATTTCACGGCTGTCCGTGATAGGCTGATGCTTATGATGATGTACGAGACCGGAATCCGTAGGGCCGAACTGATAGGGCTGCGCGACGTAAACGTGGATACCGGCAAATGCGAACTTAAAGTGCACGGCAAGCGCGACAAGGACCGCATAGTGCCATTCGGGGCGGAACTCAAGCATTACGTAGAGATGTACCGCGCGCTGCGGAATGCCGAAGTGGGCATGACGGAGCAATTCTTCGTGTGCTCGTCGGGCAAGCCGCTGTATCCTTCGCTGGTTTACAAGGTGGTGCACGACAGTCTGATGGAGGTGGGCGGCAGTGACAAGAAGAGCCCACATGTGCTACGTCACAGCTTTGCCAGCGCCATGCTTAACGGCGGTGCCGGCATTAATAGTGTGAAGGAGCTGCTTGGCCATCAGTCGCTTGCGGCAACGCAAATCTACACACACATTACTTTTGGAGAACTAAAAGACAGTTATAATCACGCCCATCCACGGGCATTAAAAAAAGGAGGTTGATATGGAAATAAAGATTAAAGCCATTCACTTTGACGCAACAGAGAAGTTGCAGGAGTTTATCACCAAGAAGACCGAGAAGCTGGTTAAGCGCCACGAGGAGATTACGTCGGTGGAGGTTAACCTGAAAGTGGTTAAGCCGGAGACAGCCAACAACAAAGAGGCTTCCGTGCGCCTGGCACTGCCCAAGCGTGAGGACCTTTTCGCCTCTAAGGTGGCCGATACGTTTGAGGAGGCTGTGGACCTTTGCTGCGACGCTCTGAAGAGCCAGCTTGAGAAGGTGAAGAAAGATAAATAAATCGCCGGGGGCGTGTCGCAGGAATATGTGACTCTCCGTGAGCAAATAGCGCTTTCTCTCCGGGCCCGTTGCCTCCAGTGAGGTGCCGGTCCCGGAGGGAATCCGTATTATAGCGGTCATCTCACATTTGCGCCTGTCGTGTGGCTGATGGAGCATTACTTGCCGCTAAGGAACATAGCTTGCCGCTAAAAGGAGTTGCTGCTGCGACTTGCCTGAAAAAGTTTCTCAAAAGGAAAAAATTTTTTTGAAAAAAGTGAAATAATATTTGTCAGAATGAAAATTATGCGTAACTTTGCACCCGCAATTAAGCGGATTGCGAAGAAAACATAATGGAAATAATGCCTCTTTAGCTCAGTTGGCCAGAGCACGTGATTTGTAATCTCGGGGTCGTTGGTTCGAATCCGACAAGAGGCTCAAGAAAAGCTCTTTGAAAGGCTTTGGGTAGATTCCAGAGTGGCCAAATGGGGCAGACTGTAAATCTGCTGCGTCATCGCTTCGGTGGTTCGAATCCATCTCTACCCACACAAGAAAGTTGCGGAAGTAGCTCAGTCGATAGAGCATCAGCCTTCCAAGCTGAGGGCCGCGGGTTTGAGTCCCGTCTTCCGCTCAAAATGTTGCCAATGTAGCTCAGGGGTAGAGCACTTCCTTGGTAAGGAAGAGGTCACGGGTTCAAATCCCGTCATCGGCTCAAGAAATCGTAATGATTGTTCTTCGTCTCCTGTGGGCTTTCGTTAAGGATGAGCCTCGGCCGAGGCGAAGAGTAATATGCGATTATGAGAGAAATAAAAATTTTCAAAAAAACAAAATCGTAATATATCCGCTGACAACGTACAAGACCATGAAGATATTTTTCTTTGTCCTAATCCAAAATGTAGTGCCGAATTTACACTAAGAGCATTAAATAGCGATGCAGTACGAAAACATTTTGCCAAAAAGCACTCTTTCAATCATATACCTAACTGTCCATTTGCTGTAGCCGATAATTCCTTTTTAAATTCAAATAATTTGCAAAAATACCCTCTGGAAGAAATTTTTGAATCTTCTATTAAAAATACTAATGTTGAAAGTAATCACTCTTTAAATACAGTTAGCAGTCATACAACAATTATACAAAATATTAGAACTCCAAACCAACTGTTGCGTTATTGTATTTCAAATGATTTAGACACCGAATATAGAGACGGTATTACTGTAGGAGATATTGTTCTTGATTCGAGAAATCTTTGCACAAATGCTAATTTTGAAGGTGTGGAAGGAATCCGCTTTTTGATTGGTGAAACTGTTTGTTACGACTCAAGACAGCATTTTATTAAAATTAAGGTAACCACGAGAACCAAAAAGGGGAAAGATATACAGCTATCGGCTACAACTTTTTTATCACAGGAACAGTTAAATGAAATCTGCACATATTTTTTTAGTTTTAGTAATACCTTCGTCGTCATCATCATCAAAATCGAAATTATCTTCATCTTCGTCTTCTTCTTCTTTATTCTTTTCGGTTTCTTCACCATTTTCTGTTTCTTTGAATATATAATTAATATCATCGCATTTACATTTTAAAATTTCTTTGCCACATTTATAGCAATATTTTCCGTTGATTAAATTATTATATTCATCATCTGCAGTTTTAATAATATTAAATAAGGTCTTATTTTCTTTCATATTTTGATTTTCTTTTAATTTATTTTTAACAAAAGCAGAATTTGATAAATTTTTGTCGTATTTTACAAATTCACCTATTTCCTCAATTAAATCATCATTACTTATAAAATTATTAGGCAGATTTTCAATTATTTTAACAGTTTCTTCAGGATTATCATTTAATTTAGTAATTAAATCATTTAATGATTTAGAATCTTTCATGCTTGGAATTAATCTATCATAAATTTTTTTGGCTTTGGGCTTATCTTCTCTTTTTTGTGTTTTATAAAAATTAAATATTCTTCTTAACATTTTATAATATTTTGGATAAGTAAATGTTTCTGAATTATCTTCTTCAACAATAATATTTTGATTTGTATCTATTCGATAATTAGTTTCTAATGGTTTATTATTGTCAATGTTTTCATTTATTTTCAATTTAGGAAATACATATTCATCAATATTTTTTTTAATAAAGAATTCTAGTAAAGATAAAAACGAACAATTTTTTTCTTTTGGTTCGAGAATACTATTAGAATGATTAGATTGATTTTTAATTTGGAATTTTGACTCTTTTGAAATATAACATTTTTCTGGAGGATATAATTTATAAGATCG
>CALAVE010000095.1 GCA_937892215.1 uncultured Porphyromonadaceae bacterium | reverse complement strand
GTATAGCGGCAAGAGCCGCTTAACCACATATATTAATTTTTAACGAAATATTGATTTTTACACATGCAAAAAAAATTGCATGTCATTTTATTTCTTAAAATTAACTCGCAAAGGTAGCAAATAATTACGCAATATGCAACGCGGGGAGCGATTTTTATGAGGATTTCAGAAAATTTAGTCACGAAAAATGAATGTGCGGGTAATGCCGGTTGTGATAAGGGGGCAAACACAGTCGCAGAGAGCGGAGCGGACTAAAAGTAGAAAATAGCATTTGTAAATCAGTAAATTAATATTAACTTTGCAGTCGGAAAAATGAATTACATGGTAAGAATCCCGATAGAAATTTAATCAATCACCAACTATTAACATTAACAGCCATGAGAAAAATCTTCTACCTTACAATGCTTTTGTGCCTGTTCACAACAGTGCAGATGAGCGCGACAAGCATCTCGCCCTCCTCACGGACGGTGACACAAAACTTCGACGAAATGTGGGATGCCGGCAACAACGCCGCTATCTTGGCCATGCCAGCGGACTGGCGCGTGGAGCGTCAGATGAACAGTCCGCGCACAGTGGGCACCTACGCAAGCGCGCAGACCACGCTGATGTATTCAGGCGGAGAGTCGCTGGCCAGTAACGCCTCGAACGGCACGTGGAACTTCGGGTCGAGCAGCGATCCTTCGGACCGTGCAGTGGGCGGTCTTTCCACGACAGTATCGGGCGGCACACGCTGCCTGAATGTGATGGTCCACCTGACCAACGACGCCACAGTGGCACTGGAGAAAGTGACCCTGAGTTACGACATTGAGAAGTACCGCAACGGCTCGAATGCCGAGGGCTTCGCAGTGCAGGTGTACTACTCGACCGACGGAACGAACTGGGTGAGTGCCGGCGACGACCTGCGCACATACTTCAGCCCCGACGCAGCCACGGCAGGAGCCGCCACGGTGCCCATCAGCACCACCACGGTGAGTGACAAGTCGATAAAACTGAACGTGGCAGCCGGCGCAGACATCTACCTGGCATGGAACATCAGCGTGGCAGGCGGCACGAGTCCGAACCAGGCAATGGGTCTGGCAGTGGACAACGTGAGCATCACGGGAACATTCGCCGGCGAGGAGAGCGTGTGCAACATCTTTGCCGAAGACGTGACCAAGTGGGCCACGTTCTTCCTGAACACAGGCAGCGGCGACATCGCTCCCACAGGCACAGCCACGGTGAACGGCGTGAGTTACAAGTACTTTGAGTTGCCTAAGGACGGTTCGACGCTGAACCTGACGTTCACGAACGGCGCCGGCACAACGGTGAGCGGAGCCACGGTAACGGCCGACAAAGATTACTACTACTGCGTAACGGCAAGCGAGGCAAGTGAGATCAGTGACCCTGAGAGTTACACAGGTTGGGTGGATCCGAGCCGTCCGCCATTCGTGTCATCGGGCATCTATCTGCGCGGCGAGGTGAACTCGTGGGGCGCGGTGAGCGAGTGGGAATTCAGCGATGAGGGAAGCGGTACGTACGTGCTCTACGACAAGACCCTGAGCGGCGCGTTCAAGGTGGCCGATGCCAGTTGGAGCAGCGCGTGCAACTACGGTTCGAACGGTTCGACGATACTGATAGACACCCCTTACGAACTGGTATCGGGGACCAATGACAACATATCGTGCGGAAGCAACTCGTACTTGTGCTCACGGATAGTGCTGAGCATATCGGGCGGTACGTCAACGCTACTTCTGGAGAGTAACGATGACCCGAGCGGTCTGACGACAGTGTATGTGATGGGCGACCACAACGGGTGGAACTACACCGACACGAGCGGCGCGCTGGAACTGACAGAGAATCCCGGAGAGTTCAAGGGCCAAGTGACGCTAACCCCGAGCGAGAGCGGCCTAAGTTACTGGCGCATCTATCAGCGACTGGGCATGAGCGGCGTGTGGGGCAACCCGGGCGGAAGCGACGCCACGGCCAGCAGCCTGAGCGGCATCCTGGAGAAAGGCAGCAAGGGCGCTGTGTGCACAGCCCCCGGGACCTACGAGATAACATTCAACATCAACACCGGAGCCTACAGCCTGACCCAAATAGCGTCGCAGCCGGTGAGCATGGAACTGGAGCCGGCCGAGGTGGTGCTGGTGCCTGAGATACCGGCCGAGGTGAAAGTGCTGTCGCTGAACAACAGCCTCATCTACTACAACGACCAGGACGCAGTGTTTAACGGGATAGCAGAGGCTATGGGCAAGGACGCAAAGTGGACCAAGCACACCCTGCTGGGCAAGCCACTGAGCACCCACTGGGCCGAGGGCGACGGACTGGCCGAAGACGGCAACCCCGGAGCGAAGATGCTGATACGCAGCGAGGCATGGAGCCACATCATACTGCAAGAGCAGAGTTCACTGCCGCGCACCAGCGTGGAGACATTCCGCGCAAACGTGAAGCAGTGGGTGGAGTACATCCGTGACTACTGCCCCAACCCCAACGCGGTGATAATAATCCCGATAAACTGGGCATACAGCGGTGACTGGGAGAACTACACCAACTTTAACAAGACCTTTGTGGCCAACTATCTGGACGTGGCCCGCGAAGTGGGTGTGACCTTGTGTCCGGTGGGTCTGGCCTACCAAGACGTGTATGAGCGCGAAGGCAGCACCGGCACCCTCACGTGGTTCCAAGACGACCGCCACCCCACCCTGAAGGCCACCTACATGGCAGCGGCGATGGAATACGGTCTGATATTCGGCGAGGACCCCGCCAGCATCACATGGAAGGCAAGCGGAATGAGCGATGCCGACGCCAGCGCGATGCGAGAGTATGCGAGCCGAGCCTTAGCAGGATTTGAGAACGTGGTGGACCACAACGCCGGAAAGGTGCGATTCTGCGTGGTGCTGCGCGACCAGTTCGGGATGGCTATAGAGAGTCCGACCCCGATTGAGGCCAGTCTGGACGCAGGCGGCACTGTGGGCAGTGACTACGTCTATACAAGCAACGGCACCAACGGAGACTACACGCTGAACGTGACTAACGGAACCTTCACCAAGCAGGCGTCAATCCACGTGGTAAGCCCTGTGACCGAGAAGGTGGAACTGCCTGCGATAGAGATAAACGAGAGCAAGATGACGGTGAGCGAAGACTTTGACGCTATGGGCGATGCCGCAACGGCCACATTGCCCACAGGCTGGCGCATAGACCGCATCATCACCGCACCACGCACGGTGGGCCGGTTTGACCAAGCCGACGAGCAGACCATGTACTCGGGCGGAGTGTCGCTGCCGAGCAACGCCAAGAACGGCACGTGGAACTTTGGCGCCGATGACACCGATGACCGCGCATTGGGAGGCATCTCGACCGGAGTGGCCGACGCCACACGATGCGTGAACGTGTATGCCCACCTGCTGAATACCGGCCGGAAGAACATCCAGAACATCCAGGTGGAATATGACGTGGAGAAGTACCGCAAGGGGTCGAACTCGGCCGGATTCGACGTGCAACTGTACTACTCGATAGACGGACGCAACTGGACAAGTGCGGGCGATGACTTCAAGACCCACTTTGCAGCCGACGGAGCAACCGAGGGCTACGCCTCGGTACCGGGTGAGACCGTTCACGTGAGCGGCACACTGCCCGCAGTGGCTCAAGCCGGATGCGACATGTTCCTGGCATGGGACATCACAGTGGCAAGCGGCACGCAGGCTAACGCGGCCATGGCACTGGCCGTGGATAACGTGAGTCTGAGCGGCGAACTGCCCCCGATTCCTACCGCCAAGCACTATATCTACGCACAGGACCTGACCGGATGGGACGCACTGGGCCTCTACGCGTGGGGCGACAGCGAACTCTTCGGCGCATGGCCCGGCGAGACGTGGGTTGAGGAAGTGGAAGTTAACGGCGTGACCTACAAGAAGTTCCTCCTGGACACTGAGAGCGGCAACTTCAACCTAATCTTCAACAACTGGAACAACGGTCAGCAGACACCCGACTTCGCTATCACCGCCAACCGCGACTATTACCTGAAGGTGGAGGCCGGCAAGGTGACGGAAGTTAACCCGACAGGTGTGGAGGATATCGCAGAGGATAACGCTATCACGCTGAGAGGCAATGAGGTGAGCGCCAACGGGGCTATCCACGTGTTCGACACCGTGGGGCGTGTGGTGGCTACCGGCTCAGAGCGCATGAACATAGGCAACCTGCCGAGCGGCATCTACGTGGTTCGCACACAGGCAGGGGCGCTGAAAGTGGCGAAATAAGACGTTTCCCCGTTTTTCGGGAAATGAGGATAGAGACTTGCCGGGCTCGCTTCTGCGCGTCCGGCAAGTCTCTTTTCTTGTGCGGAAATAAAGTTTATTTATGCGGATTGGCTAATAAATTGGGATTTTTGTGTAATTTTGCATTAAGTACATGACAAAAAATTAAAGATGCTTGATTTGTTCTTGTAGTGTGGCCTT
>CALAVE010000094.1 GCA_937892215.1 uncultured Porphyromonadaceae bacterium | reverse complement strand
GCTGGGTTCAGAACGTCGTGAGACAGTTCGGTCTCTATCTGTTGTGGGCGCAGGAGATTTGCGTGGTCCTGACACTAGTACGAGAGGACCGTGTTGGACAGACCTCCGGTTCGCCGGTTGTACCGCCAGGTGCACCGCCGGGTAGCCGCGTCTGGTATGGATAAGCGCTGAAAGCATCTAAGCGCGAAGCCAGCCACAAGATTAGATTTCCAAGAGGGTCGTTGAAGACTACGACGTAGATAGGCGGCAGGTGTACGCACAGCGATGTGTTGAGCCGAGCCGTACTAATAACCCGAAAGCTTTCCGGGCGGGAACCCCGCCCGAGAGAATACATATCCGGAAAGCCGGGGCGAAGACCTGCCCCTGGCGGCCCGTGGGCCGTTCCGGACACAGACCGGCGCGATTGTCGCGCAGTTCTCACAGAGAGTTCTCAGAGGGACACGTTCCCTCACCGGTATCATGCCGTTGATGCCTTTTCCGGCCAACACGGCGCCGTCGCCGCCCCCCCCAGAGAGAGGGAGGCCGTCGCGACGGAAGCGCCGAAAGAACTAAGGCGGAGATAGCGTGAGGGTCCCACCTCTTCCCATTCCGAACAGAGAAGTTAAGCCTCACCGCGCCGATGGTACTGCGAAAGTGGGAGAGTAGGTCACCGCCCCCTAAGAGAGCCCCGAGGAGAAATCCCCGGGGCTCTTTGTAAATACCGGATTCATGTGTCTTCATCTTAAGTGACGTGCCGGCTGCATTTGGTGAAATCATGTATATTTATTATCTTTGTGAAGATTCACTCGTTATTTTTGATTGTATATAGTATGAAGATAAGAAGTGCTGAATTTGTGGTGAGTAACAGCGATGTGCGTAAGTGCCCTGACGTGAACCGTCCGGAATATGCCTTCATCGGGCGTTCTAACGTGGGCAAGTCATCGCTGATTAATATGCTGGTGGAACGTAAAGGGCTGGCCAAGACATCGGCCACTCCCGGAAAGACGCTGCTAATCAATCATTTCATTATCAACGGTGAATGGTATCTGGTTGACCTGCCCGGCTATGGCTTTGCCCAGCGTAGCAAGGAAAGTCGCGACCGCCTTAAGGCTATTATTGAGGACTACGTGCTGGAGCGCGAGCAAATGACTTGCCTTTTCGTTCTTGTTGACGGACGGCACAAACCACAGAAAATCGACATGGAGTTTATGGAGTGGCTGGGTGAGAATGGCGTGCCGTTTGCCATTGTGTTCACTAAGATGGACAAGATGAGCCGGAGTGCCGGTGCACAGAATGTGGCTGCCTATAAGCAGGAAATGCTTAATACATGGGAGGAGTTGCCGCCTGTGTTTGAGACTTCGAGCGAGTCGCGGGCAGGTCGCGACGAGTTACTTGGATATATCGCCCACCTTAACGCCAGTCTTCATAACCGCTAACAGACAAGCAAAGAGCCTTGTTGTGTACCCCCAAGGCTCTTTCTCCATATTTCACTGACTGTTTTAGAAATTGAGTTCTACGCCGGCCATTACCGTGGCTCGTGGCATGGGATATCCTGCGTTGATTTCATAACGCTGCGCCAGCAGATTCTCTCCGCGGAGCCATATCCTCAGCGGCTTGAATGCCCGGAACGAGACGGTGGCGTTGAGTAGCACGAAATTCTCGGTCTTGGCGTCTTCCCCCACGCTGGTGTAAAGTCCGCTCACTACTTGTAGCCCCGTGCGTGCCTGCCATCTGCCGCCGGTGAATTCACCGCCCACATATCCTTTGTACTTGGGGGCTGCCAGCACCGGATTCTTCATCTTGAGCAAGCTGTGGTTGGTCATGACGGCCCATTTGGAATTGATTCGGTAGCGCATCTCGGCTTCTAATCCGTAGTTTTTGAGTTCGCCGGTGTTGACGTTGCGCGGACGCCCGTCAATCATCACAGTCTGTATAATATTGTCGGCCTTGATATAGAAAAGGTTCACCCCATAAGTCAGCGCTCCTCCGGCGAGTGCTCGGTGCCGCCACGAAAGTTCATAGTTCCATAATCGCTCGGGTTTCAGCTCTGTGTTCGAAGGCGGATAGAGGTACATCTCACGCATGGTGGGGTAGCGGAATCCCTTACTGGCCATAATTTTCACTTCGCCTGTGGTGATGGGGCGGAATACCAGGCCCACTTGCGGCACCCATTCGCCGCCGGTGACAGAGTGGTGGTCGAAACGCACGCCTGCATCGGCGGTGAGCCACGAGGTGATGTCCTGCCGCACATCGGCATAGATGGCGTACTCGTTGCGTATCGACTTGCCGCTCTGCTTGTTAGTCGTTTCTAATACTTCTCCCGTGGCCTTGGATGTGTAGTAGGCTTTGCCATATATGTGCTGATAGTCAAAGCCCACCGTAATCCGGTTCCCCTCAAACGCCTGCACACTCTGATAGACGCTGACTCCGGTCAGCACATCGCGTGAGCGGAAAAAACGCCGGGTGGGCTCATCGGGGTTTGTCGTGCCGTCGTCAATCTTGTGCCGCCCGAAATTTGTAAATACGCTCACTGCGCCGCTGGTGCGTTCATAGTGGTTCTCAACTGCCATACTTGCCGCGCCGCGGGTTATCCATTGGTTGGCATCCCATAGAGGTGAACTTGTTGTGCCGGGAATTGAAGCGTTGAAATGGGTGATGTTCACGTCGGCGTATGTGTTCCAGTGAGTACTCAGGTTATAGCCCACTTTGGCATATCCGCCGTATTGCTCAAATCCCATGCGCGGACGATGATTGTCCGAGCGCCCGTAGTTGGCCGCAACTGTTGTGCTCAGTCTGCCGTGCCGCCATTGGTTGCCGAAATCGGCCTGAAAAGTGCCGTAACTCCCGGCTCCTAGGCTCAGGCGGGTGCGCACTCCATCGGTGGCGAGCCTACGGGTTACTATATTGAGCACGCCGCCCATGGCGTTGCTGCCGTAGAGCACCGAGGCCGGGCCGCGAAGCACCTCCACTCGTTCGGCCATCATAGTCTGATAACTGTCGCTGATTGGATGCCCATAGATGCCGTTGTACTGCGGATGCCCGTCGATGAGTACCAGCAGCTGACCCGTGCCGCCGCTGATACCGCGCATGTTGATACCGCCGGCCGCTCCTCCGCTCACTCCGTAGCCCATCATGGCGCGACCGGTGACAAACAGTCCCGGAACTTCTTCACTCACCGCAGGCAGAACGTTATCGTGATGCCAAGCCGTGAGGGCAGGGCGCTCCACCACGCTCACCGTCATGGGCAGGTGGCGCGAGTCGGTGACGTTCCGTGTCCCTGTCACCACCACGTCGGGCAGTGCCAGTGTGTCGGTTTGCGAAAAGGTGGTTAATGCTGCAATTGATGCAAATAATAGATTATATATGCGTCTCATTGAGCGGAGGGAGTGTCTTTATTTGTCAATGTTTATAAGGACATACTTTTTGCTGCCCAGGCCAATCTGCTCGGCATAATCCACCGTGTGGGTGCCGTGCTGCTTCGCTATGCGGTCCAGCAATGGTTTCGCGGTGTCGCCATCGCTGTTCTTGTGCTTGAATACAAGGTCCAGGCAGGCCTGGTCCAGTGCCACTGGGTCGGTCGATGCGAGGATGCCCATATCTTTCAGCATCGGGTCGGCCGGATGAGAATCACAGTCGCAGTCAATGCTCATATTGTTCATCACGTTGATATAAAGGATGTTCTCTCCGTTGCCGAAATAGTTGTGAACGGCCTGTGCGGCTGCCGCCATCGACTCCAGGAACGCATCCTGTTCCGGAAGGTTGCTCCAGGCCTTAGCGGCATCGGTTATCTTGCCTGCTGTGTGGATATAGGCTTTGCCTGCCGTGGAGGCTACTCCGATGCTGGCGTTTTTCAGCACGCCGCCGAAACCTCCCATTGCATGGCCCTTGAAGTGAGCCAGGTTAATCATGAAATCGTAGTTGGCCAAGTGACTGCCCACAATGTCGTATTTTATGTGGCGTCTGTCCTTTACCGGGATGCGTATGTCGCTGAATTCGTCCATCAAATCCACGGCGAAAATGCTGTCGAACCCATGCTTATGAATTGTTTCCCAGTGCTTTGCCGGGTCTTGGCGTGAGCCACCGTAGGCTGTGCAGCACTCCACCACTGTGCCGTTCACTTCCTCCACAAGCCCGCGTATGAGAACTGGCTTCAGATAGTTGTTGCCTCCGTCCTCACCTGTGCTTATTTTCACGGCCACTCTGCCGTGTGCCTCTCGTCCGAGGCTTTTATAAATCTTTACCAAGGCTTCAGGCGTGATTTCGCGTGTCATGAACACTTTTACCTGTGCCAGTGTGACAGATGTGCCTGCGAGAATCAGTGTAAGGGCTATTAAAATTTTCTTCATAGTTCTTAATCAGTATTTTGTGATAGTATTGTTTGTATTTCAGTGTTTCCTTATATAGTGCAATGTGAGCGGTGAACCATTTTGTTGGCTCCCGCTCACATCGTTTATGTTAGGGTGATTAATCTTCCTTGATTTCCCATCCCAGTGCCGATGCTCCGAGCACGGCAGCGTCCGCTTCCTTCATCTCGCTCAGCAGGATTTTCACCTTGCCACGATAGATGCCCAGCACGTTCTTCTCAAACGCTTCCTTTACAGGGTTCATCAGCAAGTCTCCGCTCTTGGCCAGTCCGCCGAAAATGATGAATGCCTCAGGGCTTGAGAATGCTGTGAAGTCGGCGAGTGCCTCGCCCAGAATGTTACCTGTGTACTCAAAGATTTCCTTAGCCAGTTTGTCGCCCGTAATGGCGCAGTCGTACACATCCTTCGACGTGATGTCCTCAATCTGCAACTCGCGCAACTTCGACTCGTCGGAGCGCAACTCCAGGAATTCGCGGGCAGTGCGTGCCACACCGGTAGCCGAGCAGTAAGCCTCGAGGCAACCTGTGCGTCCGCAACCGCAGGTGCGTCCGTTCTTGCGTTTCATTATCACGTGGCCCAGCTCTCCGGCAAATCCGTCATGGCCGTAAACCATCTGTCCGTTGACAACGATTCCGCTTCCAACACCTGTGCCGAGCGTAATCATGATGAAGTCCTTCATACCGCGAGCGGCGCCGTATGTCATCTCACCGATGGCTGCTGCGTTAGCGTCGTTAGTGATGATACACGGAATATCGAATTTCTGAGTCATCAGGTCGGCAAATGGTATGGGGCTGGGCCACGGCAAGTTCGGTGCCTCCTCAATCATTCCGGTGTAGTAGTTGCCGTTAGGTGCGCCCACTCCAATTCCGTTAATTTTGCCCACTGCGTCATTGTCGGCCATTAATTTTGTGATTTCGTCGTACAACTCGTCCACATAGTCGTTCACGTCGCTATGCTTTGCTGTCTTGATTGAACTGCTGGCGATTACGGTGCCACGTGCGTCCACAATACCGAATACGGTGTTAGTTCCACCCATATCGATACCGATAACATAAGGTTTTGCCATAATATTTACGTGTTTTGTTTAGTTAATAGTTAGCGTTAATAACAAGCACAAATTTAATAATAAATTTCCATTTTTCCTAAAACTCTTGTTAGAATTTTATAGAAAGGCGGGCATTAATTTGTCTTCTCGTAAGGTAATTTGGCACTGCGTACTGGATGTTGTTCACGTCAGTTACCCAGTAATAGCTGCTCACGTTGGAAATGTCGAACAGGTTAAACAGGTCCACACCTATCCAGATATCCTTGAAATGGCTCAGGAATCCTGTAGTGGGGCGGTGGTCTTTTCCCACAAGCATGAACGAGAGTCCCACGTCGGCGCGTTTATAGGCCGGCTGGCGGAAATATTGCTGTGCGCGTGTCATGCGTGGCGATGTGGTGGGCAGTCCGTCGCTGAACACTGCTCTCAGGCTGAATCTCAGGCGTGGCACTTTAGGGAAATAGTCGGTGAAGAACAGTGCCAGGCTGTAACGCTGGTCGGTGGGGCGGGGCACTTTCACTCCGTTGATTTCCTCTTGCGTCTTCATCAGCGAGAAACTTATCCACGAGTCGGTACCTTCCACAAATTGTCCGAACAGTTTGAAGTCGATTCCCGCTACATATCCCTTGCCCTGATTAATGCCGGAGTACACAAGTTTCAGGTTGTCCACCTCGTAAGGAATGATGTTATTAAGATTCTTGTAGTAGATTTCCGACGTGAACTTGAAGGGCCTGTTCATTGCGCGGAACGTGAGGTCGCTTCCCAGAATTACCTGAATGCTGCGCTGCGACTTAATCTTATTGTTCAGGTCTATGTAAGCGTTGCCCAGTTCGTCTGTTTTCTCCATTCGGTACTCCTTATAGAACGGAGCCTGATAGTAGAGACCACCGGCAAGGCGGAACGTGAGCCTGTTGTTCTTCTCGGGAATGAAGCCCAGGCTGAATCGCGGTGAAACCAGCGTCTCGCCGTTAAAGTTCCAGTGCGACACTCTCACACCTCCGTTCACAGTGAGCAGACCGCTTCCGGTCATTCGCCGGTAGGTGTCTTGCACAAATGCCGCAAAACGGGTGGTGTTCAGGTCGTGGTTCGACGTTTGGCTGTATATCACATTCACCTCGTCGGGGATGTGTGGCAGTGAGTATCCGGCTGAGTCGCGCCATTGCCATTCGCGCGAGCGGTCGTATATGTTCTCGCGGCGCAGCGACACACCGTACGACAGGTTATTGTCATTTATCGAGGTGTTTCCCTTTAGTGTGATATCGAACACGCTTATTTTAAGGCGATTCCGCGCATGCTCGTGGTACTTGCCCACGCCCAGTTCACCGCCTATGCCACCTTCCCCCGAAGTTCCGGCCTGGTCAAGCCAGTATTCGCCGTGGATGTCGTACGACACCAACTCGTCAGTGCGATAGCCCGAGGCCTGAAGGGTGAAATTGTTGCCTTTGTTGGGAGCATAGTTGAGCGAGAGTGCCCCGAAGTAGGTGTGGAACTTGTCTTTCTCTTGGCCGTCGAAATACACGAGGAACGATTTCACGTCGCTCGACGTACCGAAACTTGTCTCGCGGTTCTTGGGTGTGAAGCGGTAATCGTTGAGCGACAGGTAGCCCAGAAGTGAAACCTTGAACTTGTCGCTTGGCTTGAACACAAGGTTAGTCTGGTAGTCGAAGTACTGCGGGTCGTATTCTCCTTTCGACTCTAATGAACCCAGTAGCGACGAGTTGCGCTTGTAACGTACCCCATGAAGCTGATAGAACCGCTTACTGCTATGGCCTATGGCCACGCTTCCGCCTTGCAGGCTGGCTGCTACTGAGCCTTCAAACGCCTGTGGCTCGCGGTATGTTATATCCAGCACGCTCGACATCTTGTCGCCGTATTCCGCATTGAAACCGCCGGTAGAGAATGATACTGAGTTCACCAGGTCGGGGTTTATAACGCTCAGTCCCTCCTGCTGCCCTGAACTGATGAGTTGCGGGCGGTAAATCTCTATTCCGTTGATATACACACTGTTCTCATCGTATGAACCGCCGCGCACCATGTACTGCGAACTCATTTCGTTCTTGCTTGTCACACCGGCCTGCGTGGCTATCATGGCTTCCACTGTGTTACCCGACGCGTTGGGCGCAAGTCGGGCGGCATCCACGTCCAGTGTCTGCATTGTGTTGGTCTGCTTCTTGAAGTCGGTGACCTGGATTTCGGCCAGTTGGTGTGCCGACTTGTAGAGCTTCGGGTTGATGTTCACCGTGCCTTCCGGCTTTATCAGCATTCGTTTCACGTCGGCATATCCAAGGCAGGTGAAGAGCACCATAATCGTGTCGGACTGTGGCGTTATGGTCATTTCGTACTGACCCTTGTCATCGGTGTTGACTCCGGTGGTGGTGCCTTCAATCCGCACTGTGGCGAACTCTATTGGGGCGTTGTCCTCGTCCACGACCTTGCCCTGAATCTTCACGGGTTCGGCTCCTGTTGCCAGTGCTATGAGCATTAGCATCACAGGCACAAGTATGTATCGAATAGTTCTCATAAGTGTCTTGTAAAGCGTTTTCTGTGTGGAGCGCAGCTCGCTCCGGTTGCCGCACTTCATGCGCGCGTTCAGTATAATAACGGCAAAATCAGCAATTAAGTATATCACCCGTCATTTTTATCTCGCATGCTTGCCGTATGGCACCTGACAGAGCAAGCCGCGCATCTCCTTGATTCTGGCGTGCGCGGCTTGTGGAACGTTTCTACGGTGAGTGCTATTCTGTCGGTTCTGCCTCTTTGCTTGGCGTTTCTAAGCGTTGGGATGTTATGCGGTTATCTTTGTCATTGCCAGCATATACGTGAAGTTTATCGCCGTTGATAACCACCATCCGCAGCACGTTTGTGCCGTCGGCCACGGTTTGCTTGAAACTTTCAGCCCACACCTTTTTTAGTCCATCGCAGTTAGCCATCATAACAAAGTCGTTGATGTCGTCTAAGTCACCGAAATTTTGGATTAATAATAAGTTAATAATAAGTTTCTATTTTGAGAGATTCTTTTCATCTTCATCTGTCCAGAGCGGATTTTGCTCTTCGCTTTCATTTTCCCAAAGACTCATGTCTTCATCCCAGTCGTCAAAGCCGAAAAATGCCTCGTCGGTGAATTCCTTGATTTCTCGCCCTTCTTTTTTTGTGGGGCGTCCCAGGCCTTTCTGGCGCTTCACAAACCCTCCTATGCGCACCATCTCCAGAATGTGGTATTGCTCGGGTGGGGTGAGGTTCTCCAGAAAATTGGGCACGAGTTTGGCTCCTACTCGGTTTTGGGTCAGTCCTGTCACACGGAATGTGTAGGTTATGGGAGTCTTTTTCACACTGATGATTTCGCCCACCTTGACAGGCCTCGACGGCTTCACGTTCATCCCGCCAATGGTTACATGACCGCGCTTGCACGCGTCGGTAGCAATGGAGCGTGTCTTGAAAATTCGTGTGGCCCAGAGCCATTTGTCTATTCTTTCGTCGGCCATAATTCTGTGATGCGTCTATTTTCCGTTATAATGGTTCATGGCGAACTGAATACCGCTCAGGCAGAACGCGCGGAGGGCTTCAGTGGTGACCTCAGTGCGCTCGGGGAGCATCTCGGCTTCTTCCTGACTGGGCACGCTCAGTACATAATCCACCTGCGCACCGCGTGGAAAGTCGTTGCCCACCCCGAAACGCAGCCGGGCAAAGCGGTCGGTACCTATCAGTTGGGTGATGTTCTTCAGCCCGTTATGACCGCCGTCGCTACCGCCCTGCCTAATGCGGATGGCTCCGAACGGCAAGGCTATGTCATCCACTATCACCAGCAGGTTCTCAAGGTCTATCTTCTCTTTCTGCATCCAGTAGCGCACCGCCTCACCGCTGAGGTTCATGTAGGTGGACGGCTTCAGAAGCACCACCTGCTTGTTCTTGAGCCTGAAGCGGGCCACATCGCCGTATCTCTCGGTATTGAAAACAACATTGGATGCCTGTGCAAAGGCATCCAATATTGTAAATCCAATGTTGTGCCTGGTGCCATGGTACTGCTGACCTATGTTTCCCAAGCCAACGATTAAAAGCTTCATCTCGTAATCGCTTTTTTCGTTGCCTAACAGTTTGCGTAGAGCATTGAAAAGCGTCGTTATCACTCTGCACCCTCTTCGTTTTCCCCGGCTGCGGCTGCAGCTGCGGCTGCGCGGGTAGCGCGAACGCTTACGATCATCAAATCCTTCGGGCTTGCGAGCTCAAAGTTGTCGTAGTGCAGGTCACTAACCTTAATGGCTTGGCCAATCTGCAGGTCGTCAACGCTCAGCGTGATGCGCTCGGGAATTTCCGAGTAGATACCCTTAACCTTCACCTTCTTCATGTTCAGAACCAGCTTACCACCGGCTTTAACACCGATTGCGTGACCGGTAACCGACACTGGCACTTCCATGATGATGGGCTTCTTGTCGTCCACGGCCAGGAAGTCGATGTGCAGAATTGAGTCGTTGAGCGGGTGGAACTGGATGTTCTTCAGAACGGCCTTCACTACTTTGCCGTTAAGGCTCAGGTCGATGTCGAAAATCTCAGGAGTATAGATGAGCTTGCGAACTGCCTCCTGGGTAACAGTGATGTCGGTAGTGATTATGGCCTTGTTGTCGGTGTTGATTTTCACCACCTTCTGGCCGGCCTCAAGTGTACCTTCATACTCACCGTTCTCGTTGAGTTCCACGAGCTTGCCTCCGTTAATAACTGCTGGAATCTTGTTCTCGGCACGTAATGCCTTGGTTGCTTTCTTGCCAAGGTCTGTTCTTGGCTCAGCGCTTAATTGAAATGTCTTCATTTGTTTGTAAATTGTTGTGTTACTAAAAATTAAGATGTGCTTCTAAATTTTTCATCACACGGAAATTATAAAAGCGGTGCAAAGGTAGTGAAAAATTCTCAAAGAAGAAAATGTTATACCATAAAGATTTCTGTCACAGCGTAAAATTCCATAAAAATACTATGAAATTCTATGCGGCTGTTTCTCCGGGACTCCCGTGCGCGGTGCTTGCACGATTCCCAAAATCGTATTAATTTTGCGGCTAAAATTGTGAAATGCTGCGTAAACTGTTTTTTTTAGATGGTGTCAGAGAATATGAAAAACCGGTTACTCTCATTGCCGCTGCTTTTGGTGAGTCTCACAGCACAAGTATCTTATGGTCGGGAAGCCGTTCTTCTCTCCGACACCACCGATATGTTCTATAAGCACCTCAGCCTCAAGGAGGTGGTGGTGACCGGAAGCACCGGCGAGACCACAATCTCCGAGTCTGCTACGCCCGTACGTTACATCAGTGAGGCAGACCTGCAAGGACGGAGCGGCACCAACATCGTGGACGCTATCAGCACCGAGCCGGGTGTCTCACAAATCGCCACCGGTGGCGGCATCTCCAAGCCGGTGATTCGCGGTCTGGGCTATAACCGTGTGGTTGTGGTTAACAATGGTGTGCGCCAAGAGGGCCAGCAGTGGGGCGACGAGCATGGTGTGGAAATTGATGCCGCTGATGTCAGTTCCGTGGAGATTCTTAAAGGCCCCGCAAGCCTCGTTTACGGCTCCGATGCCATGGCCGGCGTGATTAGGTTTAACAGCGCTCCTATTGTTCCCTATGGGAGAATGCGTGCCAACTTCAGCACTGAATACCAGACGAATAACGGCTTGTTTGGATACTCGCTCAATTTTGCCGGCAACAAGGGCGGTAACCTTTGGAACGCGCGCTACAGCGAGAAACTGGCCCATTCCTATCGTAATGCGCTCGACGGTTATGTGCCCAACTCCCAGTTCCATGAGCGTGCCGTGAGCCTGATGGGCGGAGTGGGGCGCTCCTGGGGACACAGTCATGTCTTCGCCTCGCTCTACCATATCACCCCCGGAATCGTGGAGGGTGAGCGCGACCCTGAAACAGGGGCTCTGGAGCCGGGAGTTGTGGGCAACACCAGTTACCGTCACGGCCTACCGTATCAGCAAGTCTATCATTACAAGGTAGTGAGCGACAATGCCATCAGTCTGGGGCGTGGAAAATTGAACCTGCTGCTGGGCTACCAACTTAATCGCAGGCAGGAATTTGAGGAAAGTCCGTCGGAGTACGGGCTATACCTGCAACTGCACACGTTCAACTACAATGCCAACTACAATATTCGCCTCCTCAACGGCTGCAAACTCACTGCCGGCATCGGCGGTATGTTTCAGAAGTCGGTCAATGCCGGCGATGAGTTCCTTGTACCTGATTACCGCTTGTTCGACTTCGGCACGTTCGTTACGGCTGCTCGACGATGGGGAAAATGGTCGATCAGCAGTGGTGTCCGTTATGATGTGCGGCGCATCGTTAGCGACGACCTGCTGGACGACGGTGAAATGCGCTTCAGCGCCATGGCAAGGAACTTTGGCGGATTCACGGGTAGCGTCGGAACAGTGTTCCATGCAAACGAGCATCTTGACCTCCGTGCCAATATGGCTTCGGGGTTCCGCTCTCCCAATGTGAGCGAACTGAAATCTAATGGTGTTCATGAGGGCTCACTCCGATATGAGGTGGGTAATGACGAACTCAAGTCGGAGCGAAGCCTGCAGTTCGACCTCGGCCTCGACTGGTCCACAAACATCGTTTCGCTCCAGGTCAGTCTGTTTGCCAACCTTATCGACAATTACATCTATCTGCGTGGCAGCGATGAGGTTTACCATGCCGACTACAAGACTTTCTGCTATACGAGCGGGAACGCCCGCTTGCTGGGAACCGAGGTGAGTCTCGACGTTCACCCGCTTCACAGTCTGCACCTTGGCTCCACATTCAGCATGGTGGACGCTCGCCGTCTTCATGCCGATGCCGGCGAGAAATACCTCCCCTTTACACCTGCACCACGGTGGATGTTCGATGCCAAGTGGGAAATTATTCATGGTGGCCGCAGAACTATCAATAATGCTTACCTCAAGGCGGTGGCCGACGTGAACTTCTGCCAGAATCACTGTCTGCTCGCTTACGACACTGAAACGCCCACTCCGGCCTATACTCTGATAAACCTTGTGGGCGGATTCGACTTGATGCGCCACGGAAAGCGTGTGGTCTCTCTTACTGTTAGCGCCAACAACCTTGCAAACGTCACCTATCAGAACCATCTCTCGCGTCTCAAGTATTGCGATGTGAACCCTGTCACAGGGCGTCAGGGCGTCAGTAACATGGGGCGCAACATCGTATTCAAGGTCCTCGTTCCGCTCGAGTTTTATTAAGTGCAGAACACTCCTATGTCGTGGGCAAATTTGTATGGGTCAGAAATGATTTGTAATTTTGCTTGATTTTTAAGACTGAATTATGAACGTAGTTAGAAAAATTGCGATATTTGCCGCTATGGCAATTCTGGATTATTGCTCCGCGCTGGCGCAGGATGAGCCGCTATTCCAGTACCCCGTTGCCCCCGACACCTGCAGCACCCTCGAGAGCCGATGCGACTTCATTGTGACTTCTTTCTGGGACAACTACGACCTCACCAAGCCCATTAAGGAGGAGGCGCGTTTTGCCAAGGCTTTTGAGGACTATGTGGATTTCTTCAAATATGCCGATAAGCCCATTGTGTTGGCAGCCATCAGGGAATTTATGTTCAAGGCTCGCGCCAATGCCTCCAATTTTGCTAAGATTGGCGCTCTGGCCGAGCGAACTCTCTACGGAGAGGACGCCGTCTATTGGAGCGATGAGGCCTATCTGCCATTTGCTGAGGCTATGGCCGGAAACAAGCAGATGAAAAAGGACGTGCGAAACCACTATGCAGCGCAGGTCGATAAGATAAAGAAGAACGTTCTGGGCGCTCCCATGCCTCTGGTGGAGTGGGCCGACGTTAACGGCTCGCGCCACAAACTCGCAGAGATTAAGGCATCGGGGATTGTGATAGTTTTGCTCACCGATAGCGGTATGGATAGCGACATGGCGCGACTTCGTCTTAGCACCGACGTGGTGATGAACGACATGATAGAAAAAGGCGAAGTGGCGGTGGTGGATATCACCGTCGGGCGTAACGACGGTGCCTGGACGTCGCGGGCTAAGTCCTTCCCTGAGAACTGGCATGTGGGGGCTAACAACGACATCGGTAAAGTGCTCGATGTCCGTTATCTGCCCAGTGCCTACATTGTGGATGCCCAAGGAATAATTCTGAACAAGAATGTGAGCGTTGAGGCTATTAAGAGGGCATTTTCTAACTGAAAATCGAGCAACATAAAATCTGAGCGATGAAGATTGCGGTTCTTATATCCGGTGGTGTCGATAGCGCGGTGGTGCTGCACAAATTGGCCGAGGAAGGGCACGAATTGTATCCTTTCTACATTCGCATCGGGCTTGATACCGACGAGGGCGACTGTAGTGCTGAGGAGGACATTGAGATGTGTCAACTGATTACGCGGAAGTACGGCCTCAGTCTGGAAGTGGTCTCGCTTCACGAGGAATACTGGGACAACGTGATGGAGTACGCGCTGCGCACTGTGAAGAGTGGACTTACACCAAACCCCGACGTTATGTGCAACCGCATGATTAAGTTCGGCTACTTTGAGCAGCGGTGGGGCCATGAATTCGACATGACCGCAACGGGACACTATGCCACCACCCGGGTGATCGACGGCGTGAAATACCTTGCTACCGCGGTCGATGCGGTCAAGGACCAGACAGACTTCCTGGCGCAGATTACTTACGAACAGTTGTCTCACCTCATATTCCCCATTGGGGACCTGCCCAAGAGCGAGGTGCGTGCCATAGCGGAGGCTGTGCGTATGCCCAACGCTAAGCGACGCGACAGCCAGGGCATCTGCTTCCTGGGCCAGATTAACTATAACGATTTCATCCGTCGCCATCTGGGTGAAAGACCAGGGGCTATAATTGAACTGGAAACGGGGCGCAAACTGGGAGAACATCGTGGTTACTGGTTCCACACCATAGGTCAGCGCAAGGGCCTCGGCCTCAGCGGAGGACCATGGTATGTGGTGAAGAAGAATGTGGACGACAATGTAATCTACGTAAGCAATGGTTACGGAACCGACAAGCAGTACGGACGCGAAATGCGTGTGCACGAGATGCACTTCATCTCCGGGAATCCGTGGCCCGACAAGCAGGAGGTCCGCGTGATGTTCAAGAACCGTCACACTCCGCTAATGCTACCGGCTCGCTTCATACACATCGAGGACGATGAGTGGCTGCTTATTAGCGATCAGGACGTGCAGGGCATTGCGCCGGGGCAGTTCGCTGTGATTTACGATGAAAACGGACACTTGTGCTACGGCAGTGGAGTGATAGGTTAATTTTTTAGGAATTATGGGAAAACGCGTGGAACTGGAACTTTATGGAATAAGCCGGAGCAAGATTCATGGCACGGCTTATGCGTTGGTGCTCAAGGAACTTGGCGGTGAGCGCCACCTGCCCATCGTGGTGGGAGAGATGGAGGCACAGGCTATTGCCGTGCGTCTGCAGGGTGTGGTGCTGCCTCGTCCGCTCACTCACGACCTGATGACCAGTATGTTGCATGCCTATAGCATCTCGCTTGAGGAAGTGGAAATCTACAGGTTCCACGAGGGAGTGTTCTATTCGCATCTGCTCCTCAGGAGTGTTGACCGCGAAGTGGAACTCGACTCGCGCACCAGCGATGCCGTGGCTCTGGCGGTGCGCACCGGAGCGCGTGTGTTTGCGGCCGAAGAGGTTATGCGCAGTGCCTCGTTTGTTAAGGATGATGCCCCGACCGATGCCAATGGGGAACCCGACCTCAAAAGTCTCACTCTCGAAGGCCTCAAGTCCTATCTGCAGCAGTGCGTCGATAACGAGGAATACGAAATGGCTGCCGAAATACAGAAACTGATTCGTAAGCGCGAAAGTGAATAGGGGCGGGAACGGCCTGTAGTTACATTATGATGCCCCATACGTTGTTGTTTAGGGATAATAAATACATTTTTTGCGTAAGAAAGTGTTGTATGTTGCAATTTATACTTATCTTTGTTAGCATTTGAATTAAGGTGGGTTCTATAAATTAAATTGCGATGATTTTGAATTTATATCGAGTAGATGCGAAGTTAAAGATGAAGCAGCGTAGCGGGCTACGTTGCAAGACTTTAACACAGCAGATGCCGATAGAAAACAAAATCAACCAAGGACTCATCTTTATTTTATTAATTTTTAGAACACTCCTTAAGTATGATGAAACTCAATAATTACATTAAGTGGTTACTGCTGCTCATTGCCATTGTTGTAGCGTCGCCCGATGCCGGCGCTGTGTTCAAGGAACGGGACTTCGGTAGGACTATCGAAGTGCTGTGTGCCGAACTTGAACGCAAGTATAAGGAGCAGCAGGAAACAATGCGTGTCTATGAGGCGAATGCCGCAAAACAGCACGAGAAGTTGGTTGCAACTATGCAGCAAATCGACCAAATCTCGCTGATTCTTTATTCGCAGAGTAACGAATTCACCTTCGACATGGCCTATGCCTGTCAGCAGGCTACTGATTTGTACGATAACTCGCGGGTAGCGCACATGCCATTCGACAAAATCTTGATGCGCCTCGACTCCGAGGTTGAGCGATACGATAGCCTGATATATGTGCTCAAACACATATCCCCGGCCATCAGCGGTGAGGAAATCTCTAAGATTGAGGAGGTTGCCGATAGCATCATGCTGGCTCAGCAAGACAGTACTTTAAGGGTCCTTGCAGTGGATAGTCTGCAGGATACCGCTATGGCTGTCATGGATGTTCCGCCTCCGCCGGTTGACCCGTCACAAGACGAGTCGTCCGACAAGACTTCTTTGTATGTGCTCAACGAGCGCGAGATAGCGATTCGTGAGAAATGCTTGTTCTATGCTATGGCTTTGCGCGACAATACCATCAGTATCAAGGAAAAAATGAGCCTCGACAAGGAGTTCTACGATGAGGTGACCGCCAAACTGATTTCTATAAACAATTATGCTCTCAAGCAGTACGAGAAACTGCAGAATAGTATTTTCCGCAACGGTGGCAGCAACTACTTCCAGGTCCTCACTTCTTTGGGACAGGGATATCGCCATGTCGGCACTGAGCTAAGGGATAAGTATGGTGAACTCTATCGTGACGGCGAATCCGATATTGTCAAGAGCCAGTGGCGTGGTCCGGTTATCTACATGACATTGGTTTTCATTCTGTTCTACGTGGCAGTCGCCTCCATACTTAGCATTGTGATATTGCGTTGGTTCTTACCGAAGAAACTGCGCATGAAGGATAGTTATGCGGGACGCAGGAGCATCATCGGGCTGGCTTGTGGCGTGTTCTTGTTTATGCTCTTCATATCCATCGCAAACTCTGTCACGCATCACAATTTCATCGTGATGGCAGTAAATACCACTGTCGATTACTCTTGGCTGCTACTTGCCATACTCTTGTCTCTACTCATCAGACTCGACACCAAGCAGATTCATTCCGGTGTGATCGTTTACACTCCATTCATGATTATGGCTCTTGTGGTGATTCTGATGCGTATCGTATTTATCCCTAACACCACGGTTAACATCATTTTACCGCCTCTGCTGCTACTGTTCACCATTTGGCAGTTCGTGGTCATACGCAAGCGCCGCGAAATGTTACCTCTAACCGACATCGCTCTTTCATTGCTGACGTTTTTTGTGATTCTTGTCTCCACTGTCCTTTCCTGGATTGGTTTCACGCTATTCGCCGTGCAGATTCTCGTCTGGTGGACGATTCAACTGGCCTACATCCAGACTATTATCTGCTTCTACGACTTGGCGCAGATGTACGCGCGCAGGGTGTTGCTCAAGCGCATTCACCGTAATGAACTCGCTAAAAAGGGCAAGAAGTATGCAAGCGCTAACCCAAGCACTGAAGCTAAGATTATTGAACAAGCAAAGCATGGCGAACACATTGCCGAAACTTGGCTCTACGATGCCTTAGTCAAGATGGTGTTCCCTGTGATAGGGGTGCTCTCATTCCTTACAAGCATCGTGTTCGCCGCCGAAATGTTCAACATGAGACAACTCCTTGTCAACGTCTTCTATAAAAATTTTGTGGACCAGGAAGACCTTATCCAGATTTCATTCTACAAGATTGTGCTGGTGAGTTCGTTGTTCTTCATTTTCTATTACATCAACTACGTTGTGCACGCGCTGTATCGTAAGTTCAAACTGCGTCAGTTTGCCAAGACCGATGCCGCTCGTCGTCCCAATATCACCCTTGCTAATAACATCATCACCATTCTTGTGTGGGGCGGTTTCTTCATCTTCTCTCTGGTGCTCTTCAAGGTGCCTAAAGGGGGCATCTCGCTGATTACGGCCGGCCTGGCTACCGGTTTGGGATTTGCCATGAAAGACATCCTGGAGAACTTTATCTATGGCTTGTCCTTGATGTCAGGCCGTGTGCGAGTGGGAGACTACATTGAGTGTGACGGCATCTTGGGCAGGGTCGAGAGCATCGGCTACCAGAGTACGCAGATTGTTACGCTCGACGGCAGCATCATCGCATTCTTGAACACTTCTTTGTTCAGCAAGAACTTCAAGAACATGACCAAGAATCACAGTTACGAGTACGTCAAGTTGCCCATCGGTGTGGCCTACGGTGTCAAAATTGATGAAGTGAGAACTATCTTGGAAACTGAACTCAACAAGCTCACCGAGTTGACAGGTGTCAGCGGCAGACCTGTAGTGCAAAAGAAACAGGGATTCAAGGTGTACTTTGGAAACCTTGGCGACAGTTCGGTTAACCTCATTATTGCTTTCTGGGTACTGGTTGAGGAAAAAATCTCCTTTGTCTGCACGGTTCAGGAGACTATTTACAACACGCTGCAGGCCAACAATATTGAGATTCCTTTCCCGCAGCGCGACGTTTACATCCGTCAGTTCCCGGGTAATCAACTGCCCGATGTTAAATCAGACCACCCAGAGTAGCATATCCATGCCGGAAATCATCATTTTAGCCGGCATTGATATCACAGCTTTGAAGACTTGAGAATCGAAACCCAAGATTTTTCATCACATCGTGCAGGATAAAAAAGAATAAATTCTTTTTGTTCTGCACTCGTTTTTTTGTAACTTTGCAGTTAACTGCGACGTGAACGCTCTTCCGTGCCGTGTCCATAACCGGCCGGCGACAAGGGGGGCAGCGTAGCGGCGAGTCGCTGCCGCATCGGTGACGACGTGTTTGGAATGCGATATAAACAATTAATTAACATTCTAATATATAAGTAATTATGAATCTAAAACTAAGACTGATTGTAATGAACTTCCTCGAATTTGCCGTTTGGGGAGCGTATTTAACATCAATGGGCGGATACCTCGCTCAGGTGGGCATGGGAAGCCACATCGGTTGGTTCTATGCCGTCCAGGGAATAGTTTCGCTGTTTATGCCGGCTCTGCTCGGTATCGTGGCCGACCGTTGGATCCCGGCTCAGAAGGTGCTGAGCCTGGCTCATCTCTTGGCTGGCTTATTCATGATGAGTGCGGGTTTTTATGCGATGACGGCCGGTGATGCGGTTCAGTTTGCGCCCTTGTTCACTCTCTACACAATCAGCGTGGCTTTCTTTATGCCAACGATTGGACTTGCCAACTCTGTGGCTTTCAATGCACTGACTAAGGCCGGAATGGATACGGTTAAGGATTTCCCACCCATCCGTGTGTTCGGAACCATTGGTTTCATTTGCGCCATGTTAACTGTGGACTTCACCGGATTGCAGCACACCTTCGGACAGTTCTTCGTTTCTGGTGGGGTGAGCCTGGTGCTGGCTCTTTATGCCCTAACAATGCCTAACTGCCCGGTGAACAAGGCTGTCGAAGGCGCATCGCTGGTCGATGCTCTGGGGCTGCGCGCGTTTGCGCTGTTCAAGCAGAAGAAGATGGCCATTTTCTTCATCTTCTCAATGCTGCTGGGTGTGTCGCTGCAGATTACTAACGGCTTTGCCAATCCGTTCTTGAGTGCTTTCGGGGAAATTGAAAAATATGCCGGTACCTTTGCCGCTGAGCATGCCAATGCTCTGATCTCTCTATCTCAGATAAGCGAAACGTGCTGTATCCTTCTGATTCCCTTCTGCATGAAGCGTTTCGGTATCAAGAATGTGATGCTTATTGCCATGTTTGCGTGGGTGTTCCGTTTCGGATTCTTCGGCTTGGGTAATCCGGGTATGCCGGGCGTGATTCTCTTTGTGCTCTCCTGCATCGTTTATGGTGTGGCGTTCGATTTCTTCAACATATCTGGCGCTCTCTATGTCGATCAGCAGACCGATGAAAGCATTCGCAGCAGTGCGCAGGGCTTGTTCATGATAATGACTAACGGTATTGGTGCCACAATCGGAACGCTGAGTGCGCAGGCTATTGTGAACCACTTCGTTTACAGCCAGACTGAACCTGCGGCTCAGATGGCCGGTTGGAGCACTTCGTGGTTCGTATTCGCATCCTATGCTCTCGTGGTGGCTGTAGCGTTCATGATTATTTTCAAAAACCCCGAGAAAGAGGGCAAACTTGCTAAGTAATAAGGCTACGCAATGCGTTCAGTTGAAAAATATGCAGAATCTATCACAGGTGTGAGGGCGCACCGCCTCAGCGGTGCGTCCCCGCACTAATTTATAGAACACTCATTAATTCACGGCTTCCCGTCATCTTGAGTTATGCACAGATTCTTCGCTCCTCACATCAAGTCTGATTTCTCCTTGCCCACCGACGAGGCGCATCACTGCGTGAAGGTGCTGCGGTTGGGACTCGGAGCCGAGATTGAGGTGGTTGACGGTGACGGTGGCCTGTATCTGTGCCGTGTCGCCTCTGACAACCCCAAGCACTGCCTGGTGGAAATCGTGAGCGAAAAGCACGAAAAACCGCACTGGGGGCACAGAATTGTGCTATGCGTTGCCCCCACCAAGAATATGGACCGCATGGAGTGGATGGCCGAGAAAGTGACCGAAATGGGCGTGGACGAGATAATTCCGCTCCTTTGCGACAACAGTGAGCGACGGGTGCTCAAGACCGAGCGCCTGCAAAAGATTCTGGTAAGCGCCATGAAGCAGTCGCTCAAGAGCACGCTCCCCGTTCTGCGCGGACTCACTCCGCTGGCCGATTTGCTCACCCAGGCTCGCTCTTTCAGTGGGCAAAAGTTTATTGCCTATTGCGACCCGTCGCTGCCGCGCGGCCAGAGGTTGAACTTCTTCAGCCGATACACTGCGGGTGGTGATGTTATGATGATGATTGGCCCCGAAGGTGATTTCAGCCCCGATGAGGTGAAAGCGGCGCTCAGTGCCGGATTTGTGCCGGTGACTCTGGGCGAGAGCCGACTCAGGACCGAGACGGCGGCGGTGATGTGTTGCGCGGCATGCCATGTGGCCGATGCACGCGGCCGGGCACCGCAATATGAAAAAGAGACTAAGATATAATGGCCTGATTAAACCAAGCGCAGGTTGCTAAAGTCAAAACTAAGATTTAACTTTGCCGGTGCGCTTCGAGGAGCCAATCGGCTCGTGACGGTCAGACTGATAAGAAATATTAATACAAAGACACTATATAAAGTTATGAAAATTAAGAGTTTAATACTTGTGTTCGCTATGCTGGCAGGCATTTCCATGTCGGCGCAGAAAGCGGCAAGTGACGAGGAACTGCGCAAGCAGATTAAGGATGCCGTGATGAAGGTTTACGACGAGGAACTGGAAAAGTCGCCTAACGACTATAACTTGCTCTTCGCTCGCTCTAATCAGCATTACTACAATGGCGATATGGATAAGGCTATGGACGACGTTAACCGCGTTCTGGAATTGCTCCCGGAAAAGGAAAAGGAACTTTCGTTCGACTCTCGCATGCTCCGTGCGCGCATTAGCGATGCAAAAGGTGATTTCGATTCCGAAGTTGCCGACCTCAAGGCGGCTATGGAACTGAATCCGCAGTCGCTCGCATGCGTTGATATGCTTGGAAAGGTGGCATTTAAGATGAACGACCTGGATGCTGCCGAAAAGAATTTCCAGACCATCCTGCGCGACAATCAGATGAACTACGACGCGCTCTACTGGATGGGGAAGGTGGAGGCTCGCCGCGGTAATAACGACAAGGCCGCCGAATACGTTGACCGGGCAGTCAGTCTCTTCCCGGCTGAGTCTCAGGTCTATCTCAATCGCTCCGATGTGCTGCTTATGCTCAACCAGCCCGAACCGGCCGCCCAGGACTTGATTTCGGCCATTAGCGTGGGCGATGACGACGGCAAGGCTCTGCGCGCTCTCGTCGAGATGAGCGATACTCACTACGACGATGTGATGAAGACGCTCGATTTCTCCATCAGCAAGGCTCCTCGTGTGGGCATGTTCCACTACATCAAGGCTTCTATCGCCATGGGACATTTCCACTATGCGCAGGCGCTCAGCAGTTTCAATTCCATTATCAGCAACCGTCTCTACGAGACTTCGGGTATCTACCAGAATGCGGCCAAGTGCCAGTTTGAACTCACGCAGTACTCCGAAGCGCTGGCCAACGTGAACAAGGCTCTCGCGGCCGACGAGAACAACTGGGAGGGTTTCCTGCTCAAGGCTAAGATTCTTATGGCGCAGGGGGCCGACAACTATGCCGACGCTCTCACCGCGCTCAATCAGGCTGCAATGCTCAGCCCCGAAAACATTCAGGTGATGATTTCCAAGGCGCACCTGCTCCTGCTCCAGCGCAAGGACGACGACGCCGTGAAGATTCTTAACAATGCCATTATGACTAACCCCGAGTCTTCCGAGGCTCTGCTTCTGCGCGGATGGACCAACAAGTATCGTCTGCGCAAGGACGACCTGGCTAAGCGCGACTTCGAGAATGTTCTGCTCAATGGCTCTGATATGCACCAGTTGCGCGGTTTTGCCCTCCATGAGGTGGGACGCGACGACGAGGCTCGCCAGTGGGCCAAGGACATAATCCAAGCCGGCATTCTCCCGGGCGGTGAGGCCTACTACTACGCTGCGGCTCTGCTGAGCGACATCGGCGATAGCGACGACGCGTATCAGTATATGGAGAGTTGCCTCGCCAATGGTTTCGGCAGTCTCTACGAGGTGAAGGTGAACGAGAATCCTTATGTGAATCTCAAACTCGTGCGCCGTCATCCTTATTTCAACGAACTGGTTGAACGCTACGCGGCCAATTTCCGTTAATGCCGGGCAGCATCGTCTGCTGAATCAATGACTGGTACGGTAATACGCACTACGGGCAGCTGGTATGTGGTGAGAAGCGACTCCAGGGTCGTGAATTGCAAAATCAAGGGCAATTTCCGTCTCAAGGGCTTCCGCTGCACTAACCCTGTGGCTGTGGGTGATGTGGTCGAGGTCGAAGTCCGTGACGACGGCTCGGCGTTCATAACGGGTATCGCCACCCGAAAGAACTACATCATCCGTCGCGCGAGCAATCTCTCTAAGGAATTTCAGATTATTGCCGCCAACGTTGACCAGGCGCTGCTGGTGGTCTCGCTCGTGAATCCGGTCACTAACACCACTTTCATCGACCGTTTCCTTGCCACTGCCGAGGCTTATTCGGTCCCCTCTGTGCTGGTAATCAACAAAATCGACTTGCTCGCCGATGACGACGGCCGCGATTTGCTCAGTGCCGTGGCCCATCTCTACGACTACGTGGGATATCCCGTGGTTCGTGTCTCCACCGTCACCGGAGAGGGCATCGAGGACCTGCGCACCATCACCGCCGGCAAGGTGTCACTTCTCTCAGGAAACTCCGGGGTGGGGAAGAGTTCCATCATTAATAGCCTCATTCCCGGGCTCGGACTCAGGGTGGGAGAGGTCTCCGACGTGCATCACACCGGTATGCACACCACCACTTTCAGCGAAATGCTCACCATCCCCGGCGGCGGCGGCCAACTCATCGACACCCCGGGGGTTAAGGGATTCGGAACCATCGACTTGGAACGCACAGAGGTGGCGCATTATTTCCCTGAGATTTTTCGTGCCTCTCAGGGATGCCGATACGGCAACTGCACTCACACGCACGAACCGGGGTGCGCCGTGCTCCAGGCTGTGGAACGGCACGAAATCAGTCGGTCGCGCTACGCCAGTTACCTCAGCATTCTCGACGAGGAAAACAGCGGGAAGTACCGCAAAGCTTTCTGATAAAACCAATTACAATTTTATCATACTACTATGAAGTTCATTAGGATAATGCGTCTCATCGCGGTTTCTGCCGCCTTAATACTGCTCACTGCCGCCCCATCCGCGGCTCAGGATACGCACCCCCATATCTTCAGTTCCAGTGTCAAGAGTCTTAAACTTAGCCTTGAGCACAATCCTTTCGTGCCGCCCATTCTCATACTGGGCGGTGAGGAACGCCTTAACGTGAACTTCGACTATCTTGACTACGACGTGCACTATCTGCGCTATAGCGTGGTCCACTGCAACGCCGACTGGACCGAGTCGGTGCTTATGGAAAGTGAATACGTCGATGGTTTCAACTACGGCGACATCGACGACTACGAGCAGAGCGTAACCACCTTTACACATTATTATAATTATAACTTCACTCTGCCTAACGACAACTTCCGTATCACCAAGAGTGGTAACTACCTCCTCCGTGTCTATGAGCAGGACGACCCCGACAAGGTCCTCTTCCAGACGCGATTCACTGTCTGCGAGAACTCGGTCAGCGTTAGGGCTGCGGTCACTTCGCGTACCGATGTTGACTACAACAGCGAGCACCAGCAGGTGAGTTTTGATGTCATCGGAAAGACGCGCGGGCAGATTCGTGACCCTTACGGCGAACTCACCGCCGTGGTCACGCAGAACTCGCGCACCGACAATCAGGTGACGGTCTCTCGCCCCATGATGGTGGCCGGCGACGTGGTGACTTTCGACCACAATCAGGCTCTTATCTTCGATGCCGGCAATGAATTCCGGCGAATGGAGATGGTGAGTGTGCATTCCATCAATATGCGTGTGGAGAAAATGCAGTATTTCGAGCCTTTCTACCACGCGTCGCTTTTCATCGACGCTCCCAGGGCTAACTCGCAGTATCTTTACGACCAGACTCAGTTCGGACGTTTCACTATTCGTAACCGTGAGTGCGACAATGCCGACAGCAACACCTGTGCCGACTACGTGGTGGCTCACTTCACTCTCGATACCGACGGGCGTATGCTCACCGGCGGACGCATCTACCTCCAGGGCGAGTTCACGCAGGCTATTCCGCAGGACTGGGCACTGATGAAGTGGGACGCTTCGCAGGGACTCTATGTCTGCGACCTGCTACTCAAGCAGGGGGCCTACAACTATCAGTACCTCTGGGTCCCCGATGGCACCACAATGGGCCGCGCCGGCATGATTGAGGGAAACAAGTACCAGACTGTCAACGAGTACCTCGTCTGCATCTACGACCGCCCTATGGGCGAGCGTTACGATCACTTCGTGGGCTTCGCCGTGGTCTATTCCGGCCGATAAACGCACCATGCCGCGGGCCTCTCAGCGATTTCATGCCCTCGAAACTTGCAACTTGCCGCTATTATCACTAACTTTGCACCCATTAAAGGAGGGTTCTATAAATTAACTTGCGATGATTTTGAATTTATATCGTGCAGGTGCGAAGTTAAAGATGAAGTAGCGTAGTGGGCTACGGTGCAAGACTTTAACGCAGCAGATGCCGGTAGAAAACAAAATCAGCCAAGAATACATCCCTACTTTTATTAATTTATAGAACACTCCTAAAGAAAAATTTCTTTATTACTGCTTCGAATATTAATTAAAACGTAAAAATATCAGAACATTATGAAAGCATTCGTTTTTCCGGGACAAGGTGCCCAGTTCGTGGGAATGGGTAAAGAACTCTATGAAACTAATCAGCAGGCGCACGACCTCTTTGAGAAGGCTAACGAGGTGCTGGGATTCCGCATCACCGACCTTATGTTTAATGGGACGGAAGATGACCTCAAGCAAACTAAGGTCACTCAGCCGGCTGTTTTCCTTCATTCTGTGATTCTCGCCCTCACCATGGGCGACGAGTTTAAGCCCGATGCCGTCGCCGGTCACTCTCTCGGCGAGTTCTCCGCGCTTGTCGCTGCCGGCGCTTTGTCGTTCGAGGAAGGCCTGAAACTGGTCGAGGCGCGCGCGCTGGCCATGCAGAAGGCTTGCGAAACCACTCCCTCTACTATGGCCGCCATTATCGGGCTCGACGATGCTAAAATCGAGGAAATTTGTGCCGAAGTCGAAGGCGTTTGTGTCGCTGCCAACTATAACTGCCCGGGGCAGGTGGTAATCAGCGGTACTTTCCCCGCCATCGAGGCCGCTTGCGAGAAACTGAAAGAGGCTGGTGCTCGCCGCGCATTGCCGCTCAAGGTGGGGGGCGCATTCCACTCTCCGCTCATGGAGCCGGCTCGTGCCGAACTCGCCCAGGCTATCGATGCTGCACGGTTCAGCTCTCCGCGGTGCCCCATCTATCAGGATGTGGACGCGCGTCCGCACACGCTCCCCGAGGAAATCAAGGCAAACCTCGTCAAGCAACTCACCGCTCCTGTGCGCTGGAGTCAAATCATGACCGCTATGGTGGCCGACGGACTCACTGAGGTTGTGGAGGTCGGTCCGGGTAAAGTGCTCCAAGGTCTCTTCGGCCGCACCTACCGCGAACTCCAAGTCTCCGGCATCCAGTAAACCGATGTCGGGCCGAATTCGTTATGGATTATTTGTTTTTTGTCATAGGGCTGGGGCTGCTTCTGCTGGGTGCCAACTATCTGGTGGAGTCCTCTGTGGCCATCGCGCAACGTGCGCGTATCTCCAATTTCATCATCGGTCTCACCGTGGTGGGTATGGGGACCTCGGCCCCCGAACTCTTCATCTCCGTGTCCTCGGCTATCACAGGGCATGGAGATGTGGCGATCGGTAACGTTATCGGTTCCAACATCTGTAATATCTTGCTCATTCTTGGTGTCACTGCCACCATCTTCCCCTTTGCCATCAGGCGAGAAGTGAGTCGGCGCGACATCCCGCTGGGCATCTTCGCGGCTGCGTTGCTCTTCGGGCTCTGTAACGACTCTTTCATCCCGGGCATCAGCGAGAACACGCTCTCTCGAATCGACGCGGCTCTACTCCTCCTACTTTTCATCGGTTATATGGGCTGGATAATTGTCAGCAAAGGAAAGAACCCACAGCAGGCCATCGCCGATGCCGACGAGCAGACTCGCTCCGTTTTCACCGGGCGCCATCCGGCTCTCCTTTGGACCGTAGCCGTGGTGTCGCTTGCCGCTCTCGTTGGCGGCGGCCAACTCTTCCTCGACGCCACGCAGAACATCGCCCGGGCGTGGGGCGTTAGCGAGGCTGTAATTTCAATCACCATCGTGGCTCTCGGTACGTCTTTGCCCGAACTCATCACGGCGGTAATTGCCGCTTGCAAGCACAACCCTGAACTGGCGCTCGGCAACGTTATCGGCTCCAATGTCTTCAACATCCTCATGATTCTCGGCATTGCCGGCATCGTCAGCCCCATCACCATCACGGCCGTGAGCATTGTGGATTTCCTCGTGATGATAGGCGCTTCGCTGGCCACTTTCGCCATCGTTAAGACTCTTAAAAAAGACTTCTTCGACCGTGCCGAAGGCATCATCTTCCTCCTGGCCTACATTGCCTATAACATCTACCTCTTCCTCCGCTAACACCTCATCCCCACGCCGTTCGGAACATAGGCCTCGAAGAGGTCGGGCGGGTCGGAGACCCGGCTTTGTGCGTAAGACCATGCCAGAGGGTCGAAGACCCTCGCCGCTTGGTCCCCGTGAAGCGCGTCAGGAAAGTGCCTCGAACCACGAAGTGCTCGGGGAGATGATGAAGTGCAAGTCGCACATA
>CALAVE010000093.1 GCA_937892215.1 uncultured Porphyromonadaceae bacterium | reverse complement strand
CGACGCTCTAACCAACTGAGCTACCCCGCCATTTCCGTTTTGAGACTGCAAAGTTAGTAATTTTATCACAATCGGCAAACACTTCGCGGCAGATTTTTTTCATTAACCACACATTTTTTTCTCCATTTTTGCGGAATTGCCCCCAGTCCGCTGCAATTTCAAGCAAACATGACATTAACGCAAGCCTATTTTTGTTCTCTCTTGTGGATTTGCGATATTTACTCTAACTTTGCCATTGTAATTCTAAAACAATATAAACAGTGAAGAACTTAATTACACGCACCCTATCAGGGATAGTTTATGTGGCACTCATCGTAGGAGCCATTCTCAATGTGGAAATTTCCGTACAGGTCAGTTTCATTCCCTTCGCAATATTATTTGGCTTATTTGTGGCAGCGGGAATGTACGAGGCCATAAAAATAGTTTCACCGGCTCATGAATTCAAGCCGGCCGACTCTATCGACATTTTAGGAGGATTGATTTTGTTCTTGTCCGTCTTTCTGGGGCTCGACAGTCTCACTTACCTTCTCACACTACCTCTCGCCTACTTTGTGCTGCGGCTCGTGATTCAGTTATATGCTCCTAAGGTCAATGCAATCGAGGCCTATCAGCGTTCTTTTTTTGCATTGTCTTACGTGGCTTTCCCTCTTTCGCTACTATGGCTTGTGCTTGTTAATGGAAATATCATTTTACTGTCAGTTTTCATATTCATTTGGCTCAACGACACAGGGGCATTTATTGTTGGTAGCCTTCTGGGAAAACACAAAATGTTCCCGCGTATCTCTCCCAAGAAATCATGGGAAGGACTTGTGGGCGGGTTCATTTTCACTATAGCAAGCTCAGTTCTGATAAGTCACCTCACTGCCGACACTCAGCCATTGATGCTGTGGCAATGGATTTGCCTTGCTGTTATCGTTTCCACCGCCGCTACTCTCGGCGACCTTGTGGAGTCGCTGCTGAAGCGCACTGCCGGCGTTAAAGACTCTGGGAATATTATCCCTGGCCACGGAGGCATTCTCGACCGCATCGACAGTCTGCTGCTCGTTTCACCATGCGTTGTGATTTACCTCTCATTAATCTGACTAAATCCACCCACCTTGCGTTTATCAGGGAAAATACTTGCTCTGCTATGCCTGACTTGCTTAATAGTCGGATGTCGGCAGGAGAAAAGCGTTCAGCAGGAGTTTCCTCTACCCGACACCTTGTTTGTGGGCACACTCTATAGTCCCACAAGTTTCTTCATTTATAAGAACGACACTTTAGGCTACGAATATGAACGCATTATGGATTTTGCGCGAAGCAAGAATATTCACGTTGCGTTCAGAGTGGCATCTAACATGAACTCAATGCTCCAGATGCTTGCCGACGGTTCGGTTCATATTCTTGCTTACGAGATACCGGAAACGGCTGAATTCAAGGACTCACTCACTCATTGCGGTCTGAGCAACACCACGTATCAGGTTCTTGTTCAGCGGCAGACCGACTCCATCCTCACCGATGTGACACAACTCGTGGGACGCGACGTGTTTGTGGAAAGAAACTCCAAGTACGAATCTCGCCTGCAGAATCTTAACAACGAGATTGGCGGCGGCATTAACATTCACCCTTTCAGTAAGGACACCCTTATTACTGAGGACTTGATAGAAATGGTGTCGGACGGTGATATTCCACTCGCTGTTGTCGATAGCGACATCGCGCGCCTTAACCGCACTTATTACAACAACATCAACATCGACCTTAAAATCAGTTTTCCGCAACGCTCGTCCTGGGCAGTCAGTCACACCAACAAGTGGCTTGCCGATTCGGTTAACGCTTGGGCTGAAACCTCCACGGCCCGTTCGCTCTCGAAAGAATTGCTGAAACGCTATTTTGAACTAAGCAAAGGGCTACCATCGGTCACATTCAGTCTGAAACCGGGCGAGATTTCTCCTTACGACAGCATTTTCCGCAAGTATGCGCCCACCATCGGATGGGACTGGAAAATGCTTGCAGCCATTGCATATACCGAATCGCAATTCGACCCTACCGTGGTATCGTGGGCCGGCGCGCGGGGCATAATGCAACTTATGCCGGGCACAGCACGGGCCTACGGACTTGCCCCTGAAGAAATCGAAGACCCAGAATGCAGCGTAAAGGCTGCCGTTGCGAGCATAAAAGATCTAATCCGCTTATTTGAGCCGAAAGTGAAATCGCAAGATGAACTCATTCGCTTTGTCCTCGCTGCATACAACTCCGGAGCCGGGCACATTCTGGATGCCATTGCTCTTGCAGAAAAACACGGCAAAGATTCCGGTATTTGGTACGACAATGTGGAAGAGGCCGTAATGTGGAAATCTAATCCGCAGTATTACAACGACCCGGTGTGCCGATTCGGATACTTCAGAGGGAAGCAAACTGTGAGTTATGTGCCAACCGTGGAGAATCACTATCTCAACTTCTGCACTAAGTCACGGAAAAAGTAGGATTACGGTTTATCGCGCGGCCCGGCGATAGAGGTAGATAGCGATACCGGTATATATTACATTCGGAATCCACATTGCCACTCGGGGCGACGTGTAGCCCGACAAGGCAAAGGTGGATGTCACCGTAGAGAACAGAATGTAAGTGAAACTCAGCAGCAACCCTATTCCTATGTTCACCCCCATGCCGCCTCGCACTTTACGCGATGACAGCGACAAGCCTATAACAGTAAGGATAAACGCTGCGGCAATGTTGGCAAATCGCTTCTCATATTCAATCTCAAACGACTGGATATTCGCAACGCCTCGGCTTTTCTGGCGGTCGATGTATCGTTTCAGCTCGGGGTTGGTCAGTTTCTCTTGGTCCAGCGAACTAATAAGGAAATCGCGAGGTTCCACATTGAGCATCGTATCCATCTTCTCTCCCTTCACCATCTGTTCACGAATTCCCGAGAATTCCCTCAGTTCATAATCTTTCACTTGCCACATACCCAGGGTGTCGTACTTGATTGTCTGAGCAGTGAGTCGTGACACCATCGTTTTCCCGTCAAACTTCTCAAGGGAAAATCTGTAACCGGTCTTTGTCACATTATCATACCGGGCCATATAAGCCATAACACCATCGCTCACTTGCAGCTGGATGTTGTCTCCGTAGTCAATCTGGCGGTCCTTCACCCACTTGTTCGTGTACTCTATTCGCTTCACGTTGGCCGGCGGTATAATGTATGCCGCAAGCACAAACGAGCCTATTGCTATCACGGAGGCACTCACCATATATGGAACCAGTAGCCTGCGGAACGAGATACCGCTCGACAGAATGGCTATTATCTCGCTATGGTCGGCCATTTTCGAAGTAAAATAGATAACGGATATGAACGTGAACAGCGGACTGAACTGATTAGCGAAATACGGCAGGAAGTTAAGGAAATACTTGAACACAGTGTCGTAGAGCGGCGCGGCTATCATCGCATCCAGTTTCTCGTTGATGTCAAATATTATGACTATTGCGAGAAGCAGGAGCAACGCAAAGAAGAATGTGCCCAGAAACTTCTTGATGATATAAAGGTCAAACTTCTTGATATGCCACTTCTTTTCGGTAGTTACCATTTCATCCTTGGGCACACTGCCGGCTTCCGCGGCATCAAGTTGCGGTTTGCGCATGGCGATATGTGTCCGGAACTTTTTCACAATCTCCTGGTTACATTCTCCACCATTTGGGTCTTCCATGCCTTGAAGTCCCCTGAAATTATATGCTTACGCGCCTCTTTCACGAGCCACAGATAGAACGCGAGGTTGTGCTGGCTCGCTATCTGCATCGCCAGTATCTCCTGAGCCACAAACAAGTGGCGCAGATAGGCCTTGGAATACTGTGTATCCACAACCGATGCGCCGTCTTCCTGAATCGGGCTGAAATCATCGGCCCACTTCTTGTTCCGCATGTTCATAATGCCATGCCGCGTGAAGAGCATGCCGTTTCGCCCATTGCGTGTGGGCATCACACAGTCCATCATATCCACTCCACGGTCTATCGCCTCCAGAATGTTCTCCGGAGTACCCACACCCATCAGATAGCGAGGGCGGTCCACTGGCAGTATTTCGTTAACCACCTCTATCATCTCATACATCTGCTCCACAGGCTCACCAACGGCCAAGCCGCCAATGGCATTGCCCTCGGCTCCAAGTTCGGCGACAAAATTGGCCGACTCCCGCCTCAAATCATGATAGACGCAACCCTGAACTATCGGGAAGAAAGCCTGACTGTGTCCATATCGCGGCTCTGTCTCTTTGAAATGCTGCCAGCCGCGCTTTAGCCACTTCTCAGTAAGAGTAAGCGACTTGCGGGCATAGTCGTAGTCCGATGTACCGGGAGGACATTCGTCCAAAGCCATCATTATGTCGCTCCCTATACTCCGCTGAATGTCAACCACCTTTTCGGGCGTGAAAACGTGCTTTGAGCCGTCGATATGACTGCGGAAATGTGCGCCGTCCTCTTTCAGTTTCCTGTTGGCAGAGAGTGAAAACACCTGGAAACCACCGCTATCAGTAAGGATGGGCCGGTCCCAACTGTTGAACTTATGCAGTCCGCCTGCTTTCTCTATTATCTCCATTCCGGGACGCAAATACAGATGATAAGTGTTACCCAGTATTATCTGCGCCTTCACGTCGTCCTTCATATCTTGCATCTGCACAGCCTTGATTGCACCAACAGTGCCCACCGGCATAAAGATTGGGGTCTCTATCTGCCCATGGTCGGTTGTGATAAGTCCGGCACGCGCGCCGCACGATACCGCTTCTGATATTAATTCAAATTTCATATTCGTCAAAATCAACAACAAAATTAATACTTTCAGCCACTCTTAGCAAATTCAAATAGTCAAAATTTCATAATTACATCGTTTTCATGTAACTTTGTGCTGGATTTCTGCGATTATTCGCATATTTCACGATTCCTATGCAAGTAATTTCAATAGATAAAGAGAAGTTAAACGAGATGCCGGTCGTTCATTTCCCCGGCAAGATTCATCTGATTGATTCCACCACCGATGTCGTAAAGGCCGTGAATTTCCTCAGCAAGCAAGCCATGGTTGGCATCGACACCGAGACGCGCCCTTCTTTTAAGAAAGGCCAGCACAATAAGGTTGCGCTCATTCAGGTTTCCACGCTAAAGGAGTGCTTCCTCTTCCGGGTGAACATAACCGGAATCCCAGAAACGCTTGCTAACTTTCTTGCTTCAGCAGAAACCACTAAGATTGGTTTGTCGCTACACGACGATTTCAACGCGCTGCACAGCCGTTCTGACCTAAAACCGCAAGGATTTATCGACTTGCAGGATATCGTCGGCCAATACATGATTGCAGACCTAAGCCTACAGAAAATCTACGCCATTCTGTTCAACCAGCGCATTTCCAAGGGGCAGCGCGTCACTAACTGGGAAGCCTCTGAACTCTCCAAAGGGCAAATGGTGTATGCCGCAATCGACGCATACGCTTGTCTGAAAATCTATGAGTATCTCGCCAGCGGGCAATTCCGGCCGCTTGAGTCAGAATATCTACACGAACTAATCACTGAAACTACTGATACTGATGAAACGCATTAAGCAATCCACTATCATACCGGTGTGCATGCTGGCATACCTCGCCGTTATGGCATATATGGGCCGCGAGAACTACACCTCCGGCAACAAGAACTTCTTTTTTGCTGTTATTCTTGTGAGCCTTATCATCATTTTACTCCTCCACTTGGTTCTGAAAAAGAAAGAACGACTTAGGCAGAAGCGAGAGGACCAGGAGCAGTATGGCAAGTATGATTCTGAAGATAACAGCACCCACGACACTCTCCCTACCGACACCGACAAAGAATGAACTATGGAGCATTCGCTTTTGTAACCATAATGTAATACTAATCTATAGGTGATTACCATTCTTTAGAAGTAACTTTACGCCATAATTACACTTTTAATATGGATGCTAATCAAGACTTTTTTCTAATTGCTACTAAATTGCTTGGCTCTCTCGCCCTGCTCATGTTCGGACTGAAAACCATGAGTGAGGCTCTCCAGAAATTGGCCGGTCCCGGCCTGCGACACGTGCTGAGCAGAATGACAACCAACCGTTTCACCGGTGTGCTTACCGGACTCCTGGTAACAGCCACTGTTCAGAGTTCCACGGCAACCACTGTAATGACAGTTTCATTCGTTAATGCCGGGCTGCTCATGCTCTCTCAGGCCATCTCCATTATAATGGGTGCCAATATCGGTACCACCCTCACTGCATGGATAATGTCGGCCGGTTTCACATTCAACATCACCAATTTCGTGTGGCCAGCATTTTTCCTCGCTATCTTCCTTATCTACCGCAAAAAGCAGGAAAACATCGGATATTTCCTCTTTGGACTGTCGTTTATGTTCCTTGGCTTAGGCACTCTTCGCCAAACCGGAATTGACATGAACCTGTCTGAGAATGAAGCCGTAATCAGTTTCTTCTCTTCGTTCGACCCCAAGAGTTTCACCACCACAATCATATTTCTGCTCATTGGTGGCGTGCTCACCATGTGTGTCCAGTCGTCAGCGGCTGTCATGGCTATCACCATGATTCTGTGCAGCAGCGGAGCACTGCCCATCTATCAAGGAATTGCCCTTGTTATGGGTGAAAACATTGGAACCACCGTCACTTCTAACATCGCCGCAATGACCGCTTCCACACAGGCCCGACGGGCTGCGTTTGCACACATGTTCTTTAATGTGTTTGGTGTGTGCTGGATGCTAACCGTATTCCATCCGTTTGTCGATTTCGTGTGCGACCTCGCCGGCGACTCGGTGGAAAACCTCAATGTAGTTCTCGCCACTTTCCACACCTGCTTCAACCTCACTAACACATTCATCCTGATTTGGTTCATTCCTCAGATTGAGAAGTTCGTCTGCTGGGTTATCAAACCAAAGAAAGAGACGCAGCAAGACGGGGAACGCCTCAGATACATTGATTTCGGTCCGGTGCAGACTCCGGAAATTGCTTTGCTTCAGGCTCAGAAAGAAGTGGAGAACTTTGGCGACAGGATGCAAGCCATGTTCGCTAAAACAAGTGATTTGGTCCTTGCCGATGACGCCGACCGTTTCTCCGAACTTTTCAAAGAGATTGAGAACGAAGAAGACGCATCCGACAAGATAGAACTCGAGATTGCACGTTACCTCGAACAAATAGGCGACAATCACCTCTCCGATGAAACCAAGCAGAAGATTCGTCAGCTGATACGCGAAATCAGCGAGCTCGAGAGTCTGGGCGACTCTTGCTACAAGATTGCACGAATTCTTAATCGCAAGCAGGACCTCTCTGTGTCACTTACCGATGCTCAACAAGATAAGGTGAAAGATATGATGAACGATATCAACGATGCCATGACGCAAATGAACATTGTGCTTAAAGGCCCCATTCAGGATTTGGATATCGATGAGTCATATCGTATTGAGAACATTATAAATCAGAAGCGAAACCGTCTGAAAGATGAGAACATTAGAGCTCTCGACAAGCATGAGTACGACTACTCTCTGGGCTCTCTCTATTCCGACCTCGTTAGTGAATGTGAGATGCTTGGCGACTACATCATCAACGTGGTTGAGGCTCGATTCGGAAAATAAGCTGATGGATTTTGGGTGATGGAAGACCGACGTATTCTAATAGTGGACGACGAGCATGACTTGTGCGAGATTCTGCAATTCAACCTGTCATTGGCCGGTTTCACAACCGATGTGGCATATAGTGCTGAAGAGGCTATCGGAAAATTGAATGAGAATCAGTTTCATCTGCTCATTCTGGACGTGATGATGCCCGGAATGTCGGGGTATGAACTGGGCGCACGGATAAGGCACGATTCTGTATTAGGTAGTTTGCCCATAATCTATCTCACAGCACGTGACTCTAACGATGATATTCTCACCGGGTTCGATATCGGCGCAGATGATTATGTCACCAAGCCGTTTTCTATCAAGGAGGTCGTCGCGCGTGTAAAAGCCGTGCTTAATCGCTCCGCAAGCCACATCGGCCCAGCAGGTATCAGCGTCAATGAGAGTCACAAATCCGTGTCTATCGATGGCACGGAAATCTCACTCACACATAACGAGTACGACCTGCTTTGCTTTTTCCTAAGCCACCGTGGCGAAGTGTTCACTCGCCAGCAACTCATTGAGAACGTGTGGCCCCGCAATGTCATCGTGTCGGACCGAACTGTGGACGTGAACATTACCCGACTTCGCAAGAAACTGGGGCGTTATGCCGGTAATCTGATTTCAAAAGTGGGCTTCGGTTATTTCTTCAAAGACTGAAATCATGAAAGAGGGACGTAAAATGTGGTTGAGTGTCATGGGCATTTTCCTCGCCTATGCACTTGTCTTTATTTTATTTGAAGATTACGACAGGCGTTTCTTGCAGGCGTTCGACGAACAAAGCGACTGGAATTTACTCATATTCTCCATAGTGGTCCTAACCGGACTCGGCTGGTTCCTTTTCAGGTATGCCAGCAAAATGGATGAGCGCATCAGCCGCTCTCAACTCGAAAAGGAGAACGCTATGAGGCGAGAACTCACACAGAACATATCTCACGAACTGAAGACTCCGGTGGCAAGTATCCTGGGATATGCCGACACCATGCTCGAGAACCCAGACATCACCCCCGACGAACGGCTACATTTCTTGCAACGAACGAAAGATCAGGCTCTGAAACTTGCCGCTCTTATTGAGGATATTACTGTGCTCAACCGTATCGACTATGGAAGCGACCTGCTTCCTATGGAACGTCTCTGCATTTCATATCTCGTTTCCGACATTGAGCAGGAAACAGCGATGAAAATCAAGGAAAAGCACATGACTCTCCGCAATTATCTGCCTCAAGACATCATCATTCACGGAAACGAGTCTCTTGTTTACAGCATCTTCAGCAATCTCATTGACAACAGCTTAAAATATGCGGGAGATGGAACAACTATAGAAATTCGCGCTGAAAAGCTGGCAGATGAATGGAAATTCACTTTTAGCGACAATGGTGTGGGAATCCCGCAAGAGCATTTGCCACGCATATTTGAACGTTTTTACCGGGTTGACAAGGGACGGAGCCGTTCAATGGGGGGCACAGGACTCGGCTTGGCTATAGTGAAAAACGCCGTCATGATTCATGGCGGCACTATCGTTGCATCTTCCGGAGACAAAAAGGGACTGACCTTTACTTTCACACTGAAGATAAATAACAAGTAATTGCAATTCTCAGTTTTGGGGGTTCTCCACCAATTCTGCTATGAGTTCAAAGGGCATTGCTTCAGTAATCTTCACGTCACAGAACTCTCCCACTACAATGTCATCGTTCTTCTCTATCAGCACTTCATTGTCCACCTCCGGCGAGTCCCATTCGGTTCGCCCCACGTAGTAATCATCCTCCTCTCGGTCCACAATCACGCGCAGCACCTGCCCCACCTTGCTCTCATTAATCTCCAGCGAGATTTCTTCCTGCATCTCCATAATCTCGCTCAGTCGCCGCTGTTTCTCCTCTTCGGGAATTTCATCCTTAAGATTTCGTGATGCGTATGTGCCCTCTTCTTCACTGTAAGCGAATGCCCCCATTCTCTCAAAACGTGACTCTTTCAAAAATTCTTTCAACTCGCCGTACTCCGTTTCTCCTTCTCCGGGGAAGCCCACCATTAGCGTGGTTCTGATGTGAATACCGGGGACTTCGGCCCTAAGTCGCCTTAGCAGTTCCAGAGTCTCAGCCTTGCCTATATGCCGGCGCATGTTTGCCAGGACTTTATCGCTTATATGCTGGAGTGCGATATCCAAATATTTGCACACCTTGGGATTAGTAGCCATCACAGGCAAGATCTCATAAGGGAACTGAGTGGGATACGCATAGTGTAGCCTTATCCACTCCACGCCATCTATCTCCGATATCTTGCTCACAAGTTCCGGGAGTTTCATCTCTCCGTACAAGTCCAGTCCATACGAAGACAAATCTTGTGCTATCACATTAATTTCCTTCACACCGCGGGCCACCATATATCTCACTTCGTCGAGCAAGGTTTCCATCGGAACCGATTTGTGCCTACCTGTAATGAGCGGTATTGCACAAAAAGCGCAAAAGCGGTTGCACCCTTCCGATATCTTCAGGTAAGCGTAATGGCTGGGGGTGGTAAGATAACGCTCGGCCTTGAGGCTCTCATCGTACGCTTTGCCTATATCGGCCAGCAGTTCTTTCCAGTTAAATTTTCCGTAGAACTTATCCACCTCCGGCAGTTCTTCAGTAAGTTCGGCCAGAAAACGCTCCGCAAGGCATCCCATCACCAGCAGTTTCCTGATTTTGCCTTTTCGCTTAGCCTCGCCAAGTTCCAGAATTGTGTTGATTGACTCTTCCTGTGCGTCACGGATAAATCCGCACGTGTTTACAACCACAATTTCGCCCGTCACTCTACTCGGATTATGCTCTATCTGATAGCCACTCGCTTGCAACTGACGCATCAGATGCTCTGAATCCACCAGATTCTTTGAGCATCCAAGCGAAATGATGTCAATCTTGTTCTTCTTCACTCTCCCCTACTTTCCTCTTAAATTTATTTATTTGCCAAACAGCGACTTAACAAATTCCTCTTTGCGGAACAGTTGCAAGTCTTCCATTCCTTCACCCAGCCCGATGTATTTAACCGGTATCTGGAATTGGTCACTTATACCTATCACCACACCGCCCTTTGCGGTGCCGTCCAGTTTGGTTATAGCCAGTGCATTCACTTCTGTGGCTGCCACAAACTGCTTAGCCTGCTCAAAAGCGTTCTGGCCTGTGGAGCCGTCCAGTACAAGCAGTATCTCGTGTGGAGCGTCGGGCAGCACCTTCTGCATCACGCGCTTTATCTTAGTAAGTTCGTTCATCAGGCTCACGTTATTGTGCAGACGCCCGGCCGTGTCTATTATCACCACGTCAGCACCCTGCGCCTTCGCGCTCGACACCGCATCATATGCCACCGAGGCCGGATCTGTTCCCATGTTATGCTTAATCACCGGCACATCCACGCGCGAGCCCCATATTTCCAATTGTTCATCGGCAGCGGCACGATACGTGTCGGCGGCCCCAAGCACTACCCTGTTTCCGGCTTTCTTGTACTGATATGCCAGTTTCCCGATAGTTGTGGTCTTGCCCACTCCGTTCACGCCCACCACCATTATCACGTAAGGTTTCTTGGCCTCGTCCACCACAAAGTCGTCGCGGTTGGCGTTGTCATTATCTACCAGCATTTGGGTGATTTCGTCACAGAGCATATCGTTAAGTTCATCGGTGCCCACATATTTGTCGCGGGCCACACGGCTCTCTATTCTGTCCAGTATCTTCAATGTGGTATTCACTCCCACATCACTTGTAATGAACACTTCTTCTAGGTTGTCGAGCACGTCATCATCTATCTTGCTCTTGCCGGCTATCGCTCGCGACAACTTGGCAAACACTCCCTGCTTGGTCTTTTCAAGGCCTTTGTCGAGTGTCTCCTTCTTATCTTTGCTGAAAAAACTGAAAATTCCCATAATTATAGTTATATTTCATTGCAAAATTACAAATAAACTTTCACCTGACAAAACAACTCATTAAAATACCCACGGCAACCGCATCAAAATATTCACTAAATAGTCAATGATTTTGAATTGCAAT
>CALAVE010000092.1 GCA_937892215.1 uncultured Porphyromonadaceae bacterium | reverse complement strand
TGTCCACTGTGGTGGGCATGGCATTGGCCAGCCTGACCAGGTTCACCGTCTGCGCCTTGACCAGAGCCTCCAGCAGCAGAGCCACCAATTTGACGCGCGCCAGGTTCATGGATTTTCCCAGATGCTCTTGCATAATCGGAAAAAGTTTGCTAATTTTGCCTTTGTTCTTGGAATTAGTAGCTTTCTTCATCTGAAAAATAGGAAGTTTTTCTTTACAAAGTTACTAATTTCCAAGGACTTATGCAATAGTTAAATGCTTGATAATCAGTTAATTAGAGTTAAATTTTAACTTTTTGTCATGTACTAAAGTTCGCTACATTTGATAATAATGTATTGCTGATTCCAATAGACATCATGAACTGTTCCTTTATGATTGATGGGATAAAAAATGCCTTCTTCTCCTCCGTCATGATAAAGAAACGATTCTATTCCCATCTCGTTTGGAAGTAAGTAAAAGTGAGTATTACCTATTTGTTTGTATTGAGAAATGTCGCTAAAAAGAAATAGTGAGAAAGGAATAAATACGACAATTAACAATATTACTATTTTTTTGATTTCCATATGTAAAATTGGTATGTATTTGCAAGTGGTTTTACAATACTTCTCCTTGAATGATTTAAGTATCCAGTCCCAGGAATGTGATAAAAAAGAGACCTAAAATTCTTAGCCCAAGTTTCACTCAATAAAATAGCCCTCAGAAACACTCTGCAAACTTTGTTTGCAAAGTAAAAGTCTCTGCTTAGTAGTTTTCTCAAAATAGTGTTTCCCACCATGCAATATGATTGTCTGTTTGATTCATATCCGCTTCTGATATTTTTAATTGTTTCAAATATGTATAGTACTCTTCTTTATCTCGAAATCTGTGAATATTGTTCATCTCACCATAATTTGGCTCAATACTATCCAAATTGATAATTACATACTCAATGATTTCAGGACTGTTACCATCAAAATTTTTCGAGATAACATATCTGTCATTCCAATAGATAGTCTTTGGGAAACCTGGAGTATTCTCACCACAATAACCAGAAGTTGCAATTGGTTTATAATACAAACCTACTAATGGCTTTCCGTCTTTTGAATCTGCTATCGTTTTCACAAGATAAAAGCGGGTGTTGCCAATCCTCCTACTATATGAAAAAAAATAATGATTCAAAAATAACAAAAAAGAACCAATAAATATCAGTAATAGGCATTTGTATAATGACTTCATCTTGTTGATCTCCATAAGTAAAATTGGTAGGTGTTTCCAAATTCTTTTTGCTGACTTCTTCTATGATTCCTAAGAAATGGCATATGATAATAGAGTGACGTTATGCTTTTTGAATCTGTCGCTACGTTGTAAATGTTTTGGCCGTTTTTACTGCTATAGCCATCATATCTGTATGTGCCTATGAACTGCATAGGACTTAACGGACTTGCTTGCCATGGGTAAAAATCTGGTCTTGCTACATTTGTGTATTTACCATTACGACCTCTAGATCTGACAACATTTTGACTATTTATCGCAAATCCATCATTCATGATCGCTTGAGTATATGGGTGATTTTCTAATAGGACCGTAAACTCTGGTCCAGAACCATTCACATATTCGTCAAAAAAATCCCAGCCACGTCCTTTTGAACCTATCAATCCTCCTTTGTCAATTGGTGCTATATCAAACGTAAAACCATTACTATATAGGCTCTCTAATCCCAAACCATCTTCACCACAGAGTACATTATTTAATATATTTTCAAATTCTTCACCAAGGACACTGCCTTTGCCACCAATATATGTAAATCCTTCTCTCGCTCCATCTCCATCATACCAAGTATAATATGATGTCTGGTTATTTTGATACCAATCCATTCCCGTTGGATCAATCCTGTTAACAGGATTCCCACCACAATAGCTATATGGACTCAAATGATAATAACTCTCTGCGTGAGGGTCAATGGTGGTAAACATCGCTTTCGTATTCTTGCTGATGCTGTCCTGTCGGAGTATGTTACCTCCTGCATCATACAATGTTGCCAGACCTTTATTCATGTCAAAGTCCGCATAAAGGTTTATGCCATTAGTTGATTGTACTCCTACACGATATATGCTTGGAACAGGCTCGCTCTTTGCCTCAAGCATTTTAGAATTGTCTCCAAATATAGCGTATGGGCTTTGGGCAGATACTTTTGTGCATATGCTCATAAGAAAGATCATCATTGTGATAACCTTTAGTGGATCTAATGGATTAACTTTTCTCATATTCGTTATTTTTTGGTTTCGTTTTCAATATCCTTCAATGCTTTCTCCACACTCTGCTTGTATTCCTCATCTGTTTGTTGGGAATAACCAAGGCTATCTAGTCTGTTCATCATACGCTGAAATTCAGAGTAATTGTAATCCGAATAGTGTGTACGTACTTGTCCGTATCTGTTCAGGTAATCAAGACCTAACTGCTGATGCACACAGAATTTCAAGACAAGAGCATCACAGAAGTTAGGTAATACTTTAAGCACCTCTTCTGCACATCGCATGGGGAAATAATCCCATGAGTTATATTTCTGCTGATAAGCTTTACCTAATTGCGTTATCATAAAGGAAATATTTTCTCTGTCGGATAAAGCTGTCAAAAACACTCCATTGCGGATTGCCTCTGTTGATATTCCGTGTGTTTGTATCAACCACTCATCACGAACGAAATGCCCATTAGTAAGTTCTATGTTTACCCATTTACCATCTTCTCCGATATGTTTTACATACACATGTCTGGGTGCAAAAGCAAGAGATGATTGACCACCAAGTTCGTCACATAGTATTTTATAATATAACGGTAAAGATACGCATTGCCCAGTATGGGTGTCCATAACCTTGGTGACAAACAACTTCCTAAAATCAATCTCACCCATAAAATCTTCAAAGTCGTAGCTAAAGGCTTTATTGCCATTCATGGGATTTGGCTTTGTGAAATATTCAAATAAAGCAAAGTTAGGAGCTGTTTTGTATTGTTGGATATCATTCACTTCTATAAACCGCCTCAGAATATAAGATACGCTATCAATGTCATGGCAGAACTTCCCGTAATCCATCTTACCATCAGAATATGCCCACTCAACGATAAACTCTGCTCTCTTCAGAGAATAAGATATCTTGCCATTAAGCATCAACTGGAGTTCGTTAAGTCCATCAAGAAACGCTTGGTCTTTCACCATATATGGAATAGTATCAAAAACGACCTCTTGCCCCTTTGAGTAAAAGAGTGTATCTTGTGTATGAGAAAAAGAAGTTGAACAAACAAATGCAAATAGTAGTGTCAATAAAATTTTCATCGTCCTGAACCTGCTTTATACTCCAAAATCACACAGCACATCAGATTAACTATATTTATAAGTTTCACTTATCTTAGCGCTGAGAACAAAACATGGAGAATCATCAATGTCATGGCAAATATAAATATAAAATATGAGAAAATTACTCCTTTTGGAGGAATATTTCACGTGAGAGAGTGTTTTAAAGAAAATCAAAAGAAAACTCTGAAAACTTTTTTAGTTTTCGTGGTTTTTTCGTTACCTTTGCACCGCAATTTCACTACAAATATGGATGTAAAAGAACATATCATCAAGGAAGCCAGCAAGATACTATTCGATGTGGGTCCAAGCGCAATGACTATGGACGCCGTGTCGAGAGCATGCGGTATTTCCAAGCGGACACTCTACGAGAAATTTCCCGACAAACGAGCCCTGATAAATGAATGTCTGGCTGTTACTCACGAGAACAACAATCATGAACTGAACGAGATTTTCAAGAACGCACCCAACTGCTATGAGGCACTTTTCCGCACTTACAGAAAAATGAGGGAATATATGGGCTCGGGCGCGGCGAAACGCATGGAGGAAGTGGCACGCACCTACCCCGACCTGTTCGAGACCCACAAGCAGAAAGAAGCCTTAGTGATAGAGCAGCTTTCAAAGTTGCTGCAGAAAGCTCAGGACGAAGGCCATGTGGTGAAGAGCATCAACACCACCATCGCCTCGTTCCTGTTCCTGTCCACAATCCGCAACATCAACGACAACGACCGCATCAACGAATACAATCTGAACAGGATTGAGGTATTCGACGGCGCGTTTATTAATTTTATGCGCGGAATAGCCACCATCAGTGGAATTGAATACATCGAGAACAATCTGAAAAAATATGAAAATAATAACCTGTTACAATAATATGATACGAAAATCACTTGCGGCTTTGCTGCTACTTGCCGGAGTCGGTGCCAGCGCACAGACTCCCACCGACACGTTGAGGCTGTCGCTCGACGACTGCATCAGAATCGCGCTTAACGAGAATCCCACCGTAAAGGTGGCCGACATGGAGATTCAGCGTGTGGACTATTCAAGGAAAGAAACACTGGGGAAACTATTTCCGGACATTAATTTCACCGGACAGTACTCACGCACCGTTGCCAAGCAGACGATGTATATGGACACCGGCGAAGGCACAATGGCAATCAAGGTGGGACGTGACAACACCCACAGCGTAGGGTTCAACGCCACCATGCCAATTATCATGCCCAGCCTGTGGAAGTCAATCAAGCTGTCGGACAACCAGATACTGCAAAACGTGGAATCGGCAAGAGCCTCAAGGCTATCGCTTGTAAATCAGGTTAAAAATGCCTATTACGCGTTCCTGCTGGCTGTGGACTCAAAGGCTGTCCTGGAGGAGAACCACGCAACGGCCAAACTCAACGCTGATATATACGAGAAGAAATACCGACTCGGCACAGCGTCGGAATACGATGTGTTGCGCTCAAGCGTGGCTGTGACCAACATAGAGCCGTCGATTCTCGAAGCCGAGAACACCATCAACCAGTGTCTGCTTCAGCTAAAGGTACTCATGGGAATGGCTGTGGACGTAAACTTCCTGCCCGCCGATGCCCTTGAGAACTACAAGAGCGCGATGTACAACACGCAAGTTCCGGCCGACACGGCCTTGGTGAACAACACCAGCCTGCGCGCGATGGACCTGAAGACCGACTACCTGAAGAAGTCACTTGATGTCACAAAAATGGCCTGGGTTCCCACCCTGACAGCAAATTTCAACTATATGTGGAATTCCATGTCGAACGGAGCACCGTTCACCAACATGATGTGGTCGGCATCGTCCTCAGCCGGACTCACGCTGGCCATACCGATTTCTTCCGGTGGACAACGCTACCACAAGATGAAACAAGCGGAGATATCGCTCAGAGAAATGAAGTGGCAACGTGAAAATCTGGAACGCTCACTGCAGATGCAGATTCAAGTGCAGCAGAACAACATCAACAAGAGTCTGAAGCAGATAAGCACTAACGAAGGCGGCGTGAAACAGGCACAGAAAGCCAACGAAATCATGCAGGAGAGTTTCAAGATTGGAGCAGCATCGTTCATCCAGCTGCGCGACACCGAAGATGCCCTGATGGGTGCCCGCCTCGCCTACTACCAGGCGATATACAACTATCTGGTGGCCCAAAGCAACCTGGAGCACGTGCTGGGTAACGCTCCACTCCACAAATATGTTTCAACACCAACCGATTATTAATATCACACACAATATGAAAAGGAAAGTTTTATTTATCGCCCTTGCAGCAGCATTAGTGTCACTGACAGCATGCTCGGGCAAGAAAGAGAAGAAAGAAGTCAAGGAAGAACTTCCCATCGTGGAAGTCCAGACAGTGCAGGAAGAGGCTGTGGAGCAGATAGCCGAGTACACCGCAACCGTGGAAGCATTCAAGACTAACAACATCGCATCAATGACAGGTAACCGCATCAAGCGCATCCTTGTGGACGTGGGTTCACACGTGCGTGCCGGTCAGGCGGTGGTTATTCTGGATGACGTGAACATAGCCCAGCAACAGATTACGATGGCCAACGTAAAGCGAGATCTGGACCGCGCCAAGGAACTTGTGAGAATAGGCGGCGGCACACAGCAGACCGTGGACCAGCTGCAGACCCAATACGATGCCGCTGCACGCGCCCTGCGTAACCTGCAGGAAAACACCACGCTAACATCGCCCATCAGCGGAGTGGTGACAAAGCGCAACTTTGACAACGGCGACCTGCCGTCGGGGCAGCCCATCCTTGTGATAGAGCAGCAGCAACCGCTCAAGGTGATAGTTAACGTGAACGAAAGCGACTTCCCCAAGGTGAAGCAAGGTATGCCTGTGAGCGTGAAATGTGACGTGTACGGCGACGAAGTGTTCCAGGGTCGCGTCTATCTGATTCACCCCAGCATCGACGCATCGAACCGCACATTCGAGGTGGAAATCACCATTGAGAACAGCGGCAACAAGATTCACAGCGGTATGTTTGCCCGCGTGACATTCAACTTCGGCAGCAGCAACAACATCGTGGTTCCTGACCGCGCCGTAATCAAGCAGGTTGGCTCAGGGGTGCGCTACGTCTATGTTTACAACCCCGACGGGACTGTCACCTACACAGAGGTCACCTTGGGACAGCGTCTGGAGAACAGATACGAAATCATTTCCGGCCTCACTAACGGAGCCAAGGTGGTGACAACCGGCCAGAGCCACATCACAAACGGGGCAAAGGTTCAACTGAAAAAATAAAATTCACTTGCACTTATCACTCTTTATCTGAAACTATATGAGTCTTTATTCAAGTTCAGTAAAACGTCCGGTAACCACAATCCTGATTTTTGTGGCCGTGATAATCATAGGTCTGTTCTCGCTGCAGAAACTGCCTATCGACCTGTACCCGGACATCGACACAAACACCATAATGGTGATGACCTCCTATGCCGGAGCGAGTGCGCAGGACATAGAGCAGAACGTGACCCGCCCGCTGGAGAACGTGCTCAACTCTGTGCAGCACCTGAAACACATAACATCTAATTCACGCGAGAACATATCGGTAATCACACTTGAGTTTGAGTACGGATACGACATCGACGTGCTAACGAATGACGTGCGAGACAAACTCGACATGATTTCGAGCCGAATGCCTGATGATGCCGACACCCCCATCATCTTCAAGTTCTCGACCGACATGATTCCTATTGTGCTTCTGTCGGCTCAGGCACACGAGAGCACTCCGGGCCTCTACAAGATTCTCGACGAGAACGTGGCCAATGCACTGGCTCGCGTTGACGGAGTTGGCTCGGTGTCGATAGGTGGCGCGCCCAAGCGTGAGATTCACATCTACCTCGACCCCATCAAGCTGGAGGCATACAATCTGTCGGTAGAGACAATCTCGGCACTAATTGGCGCTGAGAACCGCAACATCCCCGGCGGAACATTCGACATAGGTAGCGAGACTTACGCGCTGCGCGTACAGGGCGAGTTCAAGGACCCGTCGGAGATGTCGAAAATAGTGGTGGGCGCCCATAACGGCGGTGTGGTTCACCTGAGCGATGTGGCTCGAATCGACGACTCACTGGAGGAGCGAGCCCAAGAGGCTTACAACAACGGAGTGCGCGGTGCCATGCTCATAGTGCAGAAGCAGTCGGGAGCTAACTCAGTGGAAATCTCCAACCGCGTGCGCAAGATATTGCCCAGCATCCAGAAGACACTTCCGAGCGACGTGAAACTGGACTATATAGTTGATACCAGCGACAACATCCGCAACACCATCGCATCACTGGTGGAAACGGTGCTTTACGCACTTCTGTTCGTGGTGATTGTGGTGTTCTTCTTCCTGGGCAGGTGGAGGGCCACTATCATCATCGTGCTCACCATCCCCATCTCGCTCATTGCGTCGTTTATCTATCTGTTTGCAACAGGCAACACGCTCAACATTGTGTCGCTCTCGGCGTTGTCAATCTCCATCGGTATGGTGGTGGACGATGCCATTGTGGTGCTGGAGAACGTGACCACGCACATAGAGCGCGGAGCGGCTCCTAAGCAGGCGGCAATACACGGCACTAACGAGGTGGCAATCTCGGTTATCGCGTCTACGCTGACGCTGATTGCCGTATTCTTCCCGCTCACCTTGGTGACCGGTATGACCGGTGTACTCTTCCGTCAGCTGGGATGGATGGTGACCATAATGATGATTATTTCCACCACGGCGGCACTGTCGCTTACCCCGATGCTTTGCAGCCGCATGCTACGGCTCAATCCCAAGCAGGGTAAGCTGTTCAAGAAATTCTACGGCCCCATTGAAAAGGTGCTCGACGGGCTGGACAACGTCTATGCCCGCCTACTGGACAAGGCTGTTAGCCACCGCTGGATTACCAGTGCCATAGCGCTCGCCACGTTCGTGGCCTCGCTTACGCTGGTGAAGTTTATCGGTAGTGAGTTCTTCCCCACGAGCGACAACAGCCGTCTGGGAGTTCAGTTGCAGCTACCCATCGGTTCTCGCGTGGAAATAGCGAAAGACGTGTGCGCCCGCCTCTACAAGGAATGGACCGAAAAATATCCTGAAATCAAGGTGTTCAACTACACCGTGGGGCAGGCTTCGAGCGACAATACATTCGCGTCGCTGCAAGACAACGGTTCTCATATCATGTCGATGAACATCCGTCTGGTAAATCCGTCGGAACGCAAGCGCAGCATCACCGAGATCGCGGCACTTATGCGCGAGGACCTCAAGCAATACCCGGAACTGAAGAAGTACCTGGTGAACGTGGGAGGTATGCGTGGAGGCGGCATGAGCGGCCAGAACACCATCAACTATGAGATCTATGGATACGACTTTGAGAAGACCGACTCGGTGGCTCAGCAACTGAAGCGAATCCTTGGCGGAATCAGGGGCGCCGCCGACATCAACATCAGCCGAAGCGACTATCAGCCGGAGTATCAGGTGGATTTCGACCGCGAGAAACTTGCCATCTACGGCCTGAATCTGAGCACGGCGGCAACGGCTCTGCGTAACCGAATCAACGGTGCCACAGCGTCGTACTACCGCGAGGACGGTGACGAGTACGACATCAAGGTGATGTACACACCGGAGCATCGCCAGTCGCTTACCGACATTGAGAACATCCTCATCTACAACGCTATGGGTCAAGGAATCCGCGTGAAGGAAGTGGGAACAGTGGTGGAACGCTTCACCCCGCCGACCATTGAGCGAAAGGACCGTGAGCGTATCATCACGGTATCTACCGTGGTTCAAGACCGTGCCATGAGTGAAATCATAGAGGAGGCGCAGCCTAAAATCGACGCACTCGACATGCCTCAGGGAGTGACGGTGAACATCAGCGGTTCGTACGAGGACCAGCAGGATTCGTTCCGCGACCTGGGCACGCTGGCCCTGCTCATCATCATCCTTGTGTACATTGTGATGGCATCGCAGTTTGAGTCGTTCACCTACCCCGGCATCATCATGACATCCATTATGTTCGCATTCTCGGGAATCCTCCTGATACTGTGGATTACGGGTACGAACCTGAACATCATGTCGATGATTGGAGGTATTATGCTGATAGGTATTGTGGTGAAGAACGGTATTGTGCTTATCGACTACATCACGCTTAACCGCGAGCGCGGAATGAGCGTTCGCCGAGCCGTGATTGACGGCGGTCACTCGCGTCTGCGCCCTGTGCTGATGACATCGCTCACCACCATTCTGGGTATGGTGCCTATGGCAGTTGGTCAGGGCGAAGGAGCGGAGATGTGGCGCCCGATGGGTATAGCGGTGATTGGCGGTCTTACTTTCTCCACAATACTTACCCTGCTGTTTGTGCCCACGATGTACACCATTTTCGCATACAACGGTATTAAGCGCACTCGCCGCAAACTTCACCAAGCAATGGATAAAAAGTTAAACACTAAATAACGACCGATTATGAAAGCGATATTCATAGCATTCGACCAAGCGTACTACGAACGGATAGTTGAGATGCTGGCTCAGCACAGTTGCCGCGGATTCACGGCCTGGGAGCAGGTGATGGGGCGCGGCAGCGTTAGCGGAGACCCCCACTATGGCACCCACGCATGGCCGTCGCTGGCATCGTCCATCCTCACCATAGTGGACGATTCCAGGGTTGAGTCGGTGCTTGCCGCGCTGCACAGCATGGACTTGGAGACGCCCAAGCTGGGTCTGCGGGCCTTTGTGTGGAACATTGAGCAAGCCATCTAAGGCCAGTCCACGGGCTTCGGCGCGCGGAAAGGCCCACCGAGGCTCCATAACTTAGCAGATTCTTTTCATAGGTGATATGCTGAAGCCTTCTCGCCGTGCGGCGAGGGGGCTTCACGATTTTTATGGTGACGGTGGCAGGGGGTGAAGATGGGCTGTACCTCTGGGGAAAACCTGGGGAAAATGCAAAAAATTTGCGTTTGTGCTCGGTATGCATTATCTTTGCAGGGTGGATGAAATGCACGACATAGAGGAGCGGAAGGTGTGGTTCGCTATCAGGGTGACGTACAACCGCGAGATGAAGGTGAAGGAGGACCTGGACGCTCGCGGCATAGTGAATTTTGTGCCTATGCAGTACCGGGCCCGGGTGAAGGACGGGCGGCTGGTGAAGAGACTGGAGCCGAGCATCCATAACCTGATTTTCATCTACTTGGAGCCGTCGCAAATGGCGGAATACAAGCAGAGTACGTCGCTGCCCATCCGCTATATCATGAATCGCTACAAACATAAGCCGGTGACTGTGCCTAAGGCTCAGATGGACAACTTTATAGCGGTGGCAGGGACCTACGACGAGCAGTTGATATTCCTGAATCCACAGCCGGGTGATTTTGTCAAGGGCGACAGGGTGAGAATTCTGGGCGGTCCGTTTGAGGGTGCGGAGGGTGTTTTCGTACGCGTGAAAGGCGACCGGCGAGTGGTGGTGAGCATAGAAGGAGTGGTGGCTGTGGCCACTACGTTCATTCACCCGTCGCTCATTGAGAAGATAGGCAAGACGTGAGCGGAAGTCGCTGCTCATGCGGCACGGGCACAAAAGTAGAAAATGGCATTGACAAGGGCGCGAAATTGTTGTAATTTTGCACCGAAATTGCGAAATCAAAGGATAGCATCCTGAATGGTTATATCCGAAAAAAATTGTAACTTTTCAGGTGTTACAGCAAAAACGGATTCATAAACATCAAACAGAATACAACGCTATGAATAACAATGGACAAAAAGTGGCACTGATAACAGGAATCACCGGACAAGACGGCTCATACTTGGCCGAGTTCCTGCTGGAGAAGGGATATGAGGTTCACGGCATCATACGCCGCAGCAGTTCGTTTAACACCGGACGAATTGAGCACCTGTACTTTGACGAATGGGTGCGCGACATGAAACAGCATCGCCTGATTAACCTGCACTACGGCGACATGACCGACTCTTCATCGCTTATCCGCCTGATTGAGGAAGTGAAGCCTGACGAAATCTACAACCTGGCGGCTCAGAGCCATGTGAAAGTGTCGTTTGAAGTGCCTGAATACACTGCCGAAAGTGATGCCATAGGCACACTGCGTCTGCTGGAGGGTGTGCGCATAGCCGGCCGCGCAAACTGCACCCGCATCTACCAGGCCAGTACCAGTGAACTTTACGGGAAAGTTCAGGAAGTGCCGCAGAGCGAGACCACCCCATTCTACCCTCGCAGTCCCTACGCCGTGGCAAAGTTGTACGCCTTCTGGATTATGAAGAACTATCGTGAGGCCTATGGGATGTACTGCGCCAACGGCATCCTGTTCAACCACGAGAGTGAGCGGCGCGGAGAGACATTTGTGACACGCAAGATTACGTTTGCCGCCGCACGCATAGTGAACGGCTTGCAGGACAAGTTGTACCTGGGCAACCTGAACGCACGCCGCGACTGGGGCTACGCCAAGGACTACGTGGAGTGCATGTGGCTGATACTGCAGCAGCCCGAGCCAGACGACTTTGTGGTGGCAACGGGTGAATACCACACAGTGCGTGAATTCTGCACGCTGGCATTCCACTATGCCGGCATAGAGCTGGAATGGCAGGGCGAAGGCGTGGATGAGAAGGGTATAGACAAGGCCACCGGGCGAGTGCTGGTGGAGGTTGATCCCAAGTATTTCCGCCCGGCCGAAGTGGAGCAACTGCTGGGCAATCCCACAAAGGCAAAGACTGTGCTGGGCTGGAATCCGCGGAAGACCACGTTTGACGAACTGGTTCGCATCATGATGGAGCATGACCTGCAGCATATCCGCAAGATTCATCACCTTTAAGGTGTGTTCTATAAATTAATAAAAGTAACGATGTGTTCTTGGCTGATTTTGTTTTCTATCGGCATCTGCTAAGCTAAAGCCTTACATCGTAGCCCGCTACGCCGCTTCACCTTTAACTTAGTATCTGCTCGATATAAATTCAAAATCATCGCAAGTTAATTTATAGAACACACCTTAACTGAAAAAAGCGACTATGGAAAAGCAGAGCAAGATATACGTTGCCGGTCACAGGGGACTTGTGGGGTCGGCTATATGGAAGCAACTGAGCGACAAGGGCTACACTAACCTTGTGGGGCGCAGTCACGCAGAACTGGACCTGATGGACGGCGTGGCCGTGCGCGAGTTCTTCGACCGTGAGCAGCCCGAATACGTGGTGCTTGCAGCGGCTCACGTGGGCGGCATCATGGCCAACCTGAAATACCGTGCCGACTTCATCTACAAGAACCTGCAGATTCAGCAGAACGTGATAGGCGAAAGTTTCAGGCACGACGTGAAAAAGCTGCTGTTTCTGGGCAGCACGTGCATCTACCCTCGCGAGGCACCTCAGCCCATTGCTGAAGACGCGCTGCTAACATCGCCACTGGAATACACCAACGAGCCATACGCCCTGGCCAAGATAGCGGGACTGAAGATGTGCGAGAGTTTCAACCTTCAGTACGGGACCAACTACATAGCCGTGATGCCCACCAACCTATACGGTCCTAACGACAACTTCCACCTGGAGCGCAGCCACGTGCTTCCGGCCATGGTACGGAAGATGCATCTGGCCCACATGCTGATGAGCGGTGACACAGACGGGCTTCGAAAAGATCTGAACCGTCGGCCTGTGGAGGGCATTGACGGCACGGCAAGCGAAACGGCTATCACTGAGATACTGGCAAAATACGGTATAGGCACTGACAGCCTGACCCTATGGGGAACGGGCACACCGCTACGTGAATTCTTATGGAGTGAAGACATGGCAGACGCATGCGTGTATTGCATAGAGAACATCAGTTTCAGCGACCTGAGAGGCACGAGTCCGGAGGTGCGCAACTGCCACATCAACATAGGCACCGGCAAGGAAATCACAATCCGCGCTTTAGCAGAGATGGTGAAGGGAACTGTGGGCTACCGGGGAGAAATCAGGTGGGACAGCAGCAAGCCCGACGGAACGATGCGCAAACTCACCGACCCAGGCAAACTTCACTCTCTGGGCTGGCATCACCGCATGGAAATAGAGGATGGCGTTCCGGCCCTGTACCGGTGGTATTTGGGGAATCAGTAAGGGGTGGGCAGCTCTATTTGGCTGAATTGAAAAAACGATATCCAGCAAAACTGTTATTGCTCCGTATTAGGGAAGACATTGTAAAAAGTCCAGCGGATGCCGGACTTTTTTTGGGGGGGATAAGGGATATTTGCGTCAACTGCGATGCTGCTGTCTTGATTCATAAATTGGACAATTTTGGCGAAAATGTGGTAAAATTTTGGTTTGGCCAGATTTATGTTGTAACTTTGTTTGAATTTTTTGTATTAACTTCTTGGTTTCACTTGCATTCAAGGTGCAGCACAAGACGTGTCCAGAGCGTAAGGCATTGAAGTTTAATATAATACTAAAGGGAATTAATAATTTAAAAACATATAACACAAGGAAAAAATGAAAAACTTACTGACATTTGCCGTGGTTCTTGGCGCGATAATCGTAGGATTGTCGGGGTGTAAGGTTGATATGCCCAAGGAAACGGATTCGTCGTTTGAGACAATGACTGTGAAGCAATCGGACATTGAGATTCCGATTAAGTTCAGTGCAAAGATGCGCGGCCAGAGTGATGTGAACATCATGCCGCAAGTGAGCGGTCAGCTGATGAAGATTATGGTGACCGAGGGTCAGCAAGTGGCCAAGGGTCAAACGCTCTTCATCATCGACTCGCGTAACGCTCAGCATGAGTTGCAGTCGGCTCAGGCCAACCTGCAGGCCGCACAAGCCAACCTGCAGGCCGCACAGGCGCAGGCCAACAGTGCCAAGCTGGAGTATGAGAGTAACAAGAACCTCTACGACAAAAAAATCGTAAGTAACTACACCCTTGAAAATTCGCATAACACATACCGCCAAGCGCAAGCATCGGTGGAGCAGGCGAAGGCGTCGGTGAGTCAGGCTCAGGCGGCCGTGAGCCGTGCCCGTGTGAACTTGGGATTCTGCACCATCACGTCGCCGGTGGCCGGAGTGGTGGGTGCGATTCCGGTGACTGCCGGAGACCAGGTTAGCCCGATGACACAGTTGACGGTGGTGAGCGGTAACCAGAAGATGGAGGCACTGTTCTCAGTATCTGAATCGATTCTGGAAGAAGGAGTGTCGATGAACGAGACCAAGAGTGACAAGAGTGAGTACCTGACGGAGCTGCCCGACGTGACATTTGTGATGAAGAACGGGACAGAATATCCCCACAAGGGTCGCGTGACCAGCCTTACCGGTATGGTGGACGCAGTGACCGGTTCACTGTCGTGCATAGCCACATTCCCCAACCCCGACGGACTTCTCTATTCGGGTATTCAGGGAACGGTGGTGTTGCCCATAAACATGAAGAAAGTGATGATTATACCTCAGGGTTCGGTAGTTCGCCTGCAGGACAAGTCTCAGGTGTATAAAGTACAGGCCGACAGCACAGTAACCGCCATAAACATAAAGACCAGCGACCCTGGCAACGGTAAAGACCTGATTGTGCTCGAGGGTCTGAAAGTGGGCGACCGCATAGTAACCGTAGGGGCCAACAATCTGCAAGAGGGCCAACGCGTACTGTTTCCAGCAGAGGCTGCAAAGAAATAAGGAGTTATGAAGAATAATATATTCATCAACCGATATGTGATGGCTTGCGCCATATCGATAGTCATCACACTTGTGGGCATCATCTGCATAGGCTCGTTGCCCATAGAGCAATATCCTAACATAGCACCGCCAACGGTGCGCGTTTCGACGACGTACACCGGAGCCGATGCCAACACCATCATGAAATCGGTGGTGCAACCCCTTGAAGAGAACATCAACGGAGTTCCTGGTATGACCTACATCACGAGTAACGCTTCGGCTACGGGTGAGGTGTCGATTCAAGTGTATTTCGCACAGGGTACCGACCCCGACATCGCCGCTGTGAACGTGCAGAACCGCGTTAGCCGCGCATCGGCCTTGCTTCCCGCCGAAGTAACCAAGGTGGGCGTTCAGGTGATGAAACAGCAGAACAACATACTTCACATCGGCGCGCTGAAGAGCGTGGACGGGAAGTATGACTCAGACTTCATAGCCAATTACATAGACATTAACATTCGTCCCCGCCTGATGCGCATAACGGGAGTGGGCGACGTGATGTCGCTGGGTAACACCTACGCGCTGCGCATCTGGCTGAAGCCTGATGTGATGGCCCAATATGGTCTGATGCCGAACGACGTGTTCGCCGCCATAGGCGGACAGAGTTTCGTGGCGGCTACCGGTTCGCTGGGCGAGCAGTCGGAGAACGCTTACCAGTACTCGATGGAGTACAAGGGCACACTGAAGACAGTGGAGGAATTCAACGAAATAGTGCTTCGCACAAGCGACACAGGCCACCTGCTTCACCTGAGCGACGTGGCCGACGTGGAGATAGGAGCCGTGAGTTACAACTACACGTCGAACATCGACGGTAAGCCAGGTACCCTCTACATGGTATTCCAGGCACCGGGAGCCAACGCTACTGAGGTGAATGCCCGCATCAACAAACTCTATGAAGAGATAACACCAACGATGCCGGCCGGCCTGGAATTTGAGATACTGCAGACCAGTGACGACTTCCTGTTCGCGGCAATCCACAATGTGGTGGAAACCCTGGTGATAGCCATCATCCTGGTGATTCTGGTGGTTTACTTCTTCCTGCAGAACTTCAAGGCCACAGTAATCCCATCGATATCGATAATAGTTTCACTGCTTGGCACGTTTGCCGTGGTATCGGTGGCCGGATTCTCGCTGAACATCCTGACGCTGTTCGCGCTGGTGCTTGCCATAGGAACGGTGGTGGACGATGCCATTGTGGTGGTGGAGGCCGTAATGGCCAAGATGGAAAGCGGCATAACCGACGCCCGGGAGGCAACTCGCCAAGCGATGAGCGATGTGTCGGTGGCCGTGATTTCGTGTACGCTGGTGTTCATGGCGGTGTTTATCCCCGTGGCGTTCATGCCCGGCACATCGGGTTCGTTCTTCACCCAGTTCGGTGTGACACTGGCCTCGTCGGTGGGACTGTCGTGCGTGTCGGCACTGACATTGTGTCCGGCATTGTGCGCCATCATGATGCGTTACTCAAAGGACAACAAGGAGAAGAAAAACCTGAACTACTATGTGACTCAGGCCTACACCGTGAGTTACAACGCCATACTCAAGAAATACAAGAAGAGCGTATCGGGCTATATCAAGCGCCCCGTGATTTCGGCCATATTGCTTGCCATCACGGCGGGGTTGCTGGTATTCTTCATGCGTTCGTTGCCTTCGGGCCTGGTTCCCCAGGAGGACCAAGGAGTGTTCTTCGCCGAGGTTCGCGCTCCAGAAGGAAGCACCCTGCATGAGACCCAGGAGATAGTGAATAAGGTGGAAGAGAAGGTGAAGAAGATACCCGAGCTGGAAAGTTACGCTGTGGTGAGTGGCTATGGTATGATGGCCAACAGCGCAAACAGTTGCTACGCCACACTCATTATCCGTCTGAAGAACTGGGATGACCGTCCCGGCATGAATCACAACATCATGCTCGTGTATGGGCGCTTCGCCATGGACTGCAAAGACATCAAGAACGCGCTGGTTATCCCCTTCCAGATGCCTCAAGTGCCAGGCTACGGTTCTAACAGCAGCGTGAACCTTGTTCTTCAGGATATGCAAGACCGCCCGATGTCGGAATTCAACGACGCCGCGAACAAATTCATAGCGAAACTGAACGAGCGTCCTGAGATTATGATGGCCATGAGTTCGTACTCAGAGCGTTTCCCGAAATTCCAGATAGAGATTGATCCTGTGCGCTGCGACCGCGCGGGTGTGACGCCGGCCACCGTGCTCAACACACTGGGCTCGTACTGCGGCGGTTCATACGTGGGCAACTTTAACCAGTTCGGTAAGGTGTACCGAATCATGGCTAACGCAGCTCCGGAGTATAGACTTGACCCGATGGCGCTGACCAACATCTTTGTCCGCGTTAATGGCGGCAAGATGGCTCCAATCTCTGAGTTCGTAACGTTGCATGAGATACTGGGGTCGGCATCGGTGGAGCACTTCAACCTGTTCCAGAGCATCACTTGCGGTGTGATGACCGCCAGCGGATATTCAGAGGGCGACGCGCACAAAGCCATCGCCGAAGTGTTCAAGGAGACTATGCCTAACGGCTACGGCTATGAATACGGAGGTATGTCGCGCGAGGTGGAAGAGACAATGGGGTCGAATGCCACTGCCCTTATCTACGTGATATGCGTAATCCTCATCTACCTCATCCTGGCATCGCTCTACAACTCGTGGTTCACACCGTGGGCCGTGCTGCTGAGCGTGCCATTCGGACTGATGGGCTCGTTCGGAGCCATCTGGCTGGTATCGCTCCTGCACCTGCCGGGCATGGAGAACAACATCTACCTGCAGACGGGTGTGATTATGCTGATAGGCCTACTGGCCAAGACGGCAATCCTTATCACGGAGTTCGCGTCGGAGCGCCGTGCTCAGGGCATGACCATCCATGACGCGGCATTCGCCGCCTGCGAGGAGCGTCTGCGTCCTATCCTGATGACCGTGGTGACGATGATTGCCGGTATGATACCGCTTATCATAGCCGGAGGAGCGGGAGCCAACGGAAACCGAGTGCTTGCGTTGGGCGTAACCGCAGGTATGGCCGTGGGAACAATAGCACTGCTCTTTGTGGTTCCCGCCTTCTTCATCGTGTTCCAGAAACTGCACGAGAAGTTCCAGGGCGGAGCCCCCGAAGAGAAAGTAGTGGCAGAAGTTGCCGCGGAGGCCGTTCCCAACAATAAACCCTAAAAATAAATCAATTCAAAAAAAGCGCAAATAAAATGGGATTCAATAATCTATTCAAAGCACTAATACTTGTACTGGTGATGCCAGTGGGAGTTCTTTGCGCAGCAGCACAAGAAGCACAAGATACAGTCTATACAAAATGGAAAAATACCACGTTCGCCGATCTTCAGACAGGTGACCGCGTGGTGATTGCCGACCTGGCCAACGCCATTGCCATATCAAATGACAACGGCACAAAGAAAGCACCGAAAGCCACATCTGTGACTTTCAACGACGAGAAGACGCGTATCACCGACTCTGTCGTCACCGATGCAATTCAGTGGACGGTAACCGTGGCTGAAGGCTTAATCTCGTTCTCGAAACCGGACGACGCCACGCAGTTGCTCTATGCCGATGCCAAAAACGGCCTGCGCGTGGGCGATAATGCCAATCACGCATTCGACATGGACAAAGACTTCCTGCACATCGTACTGAACGACACCAGTTACTATGTGGGCGTGAAGGCAAGTTTCATGTCGAGCAGCTGGGCTCTGGCGGCTGAAGATGACGGCAACGTGAGCAGCGATATAAGCGGTACGGAAATCGCCTTCTTCAAGAAGGTTGAGACCACAGCCCAAGACATTTCGCTCACATTCCCCTACAAGGACTATCAGGTGGATGCCAACGGTTCATCGTTGACCGACTACAACTACTGGTTCAACCTTGAGATTAACCATGATTGCCCTGAGGACATATCAGATCTCATAACATTCACCAGCAGCGACCCTGATGTGGCTGAGATCACCACCATTGACGGAGTAAAGAGTGTTACGGCTCAATATAAAAAAGCCGGAAGTGCCACAATCACCGCCTATTTCCCCGGCACAGAAGACGGGAAATACGATGACGCACAAGCAACGTGCACTGTACGCGTGGAGGACAGCAACCAAAGGGGGCTGAACGCCAATGAGCCGCTCACGGTTGCCGAGGCGATGGAGCTTGCAATGGGCGAGAATCCGCCAAGCAGCGACGTGTGCTACTACATCCACGGTAAAGTCTCGAAGGTGAACTCCGGCCTGCTGGGCATACTCGGTGACTTCGGCCTTGACGATATCCTGGGTGATGTGGACCTGGATTTGGACTTCGACCTGGATGAACTTGGCATAGAATTGCCAGGCATGACAGATAGCAACCAGACCACCTACTATGTGAGCGATGACGCAACGGAAGAGAGCCACATAAAGGTCACAAAAGGCCACGGATTCGCTATTCGCGGCGGCCACAACAACAGCGGCATAGAGTTTGGCGACCTTAAAGACAAAGACCTTGCCGTGGGCGACGATGTGATACTCTATGGTCCGCTTGTGTATTCTGAGGACAGCAACGGACTTGCAAGCCTGTTAGGCGGCATAGGCACAGGTAGTAGTACAAGCAGTGCCGGAGAAGGAGAAGGAGAAGGTGGAGAAAGCGGAGAAGGAGAAGCGACAGAAGAGGAAGAGCCCAAGAAATCGGTAAAGGTGCTTGAGACAAATTACCTCAACTCGATAAACAAGCTCCTTCTCACGATGGATATGAATATGTTTGTAAACTCCACCAAGGCTCTCGAAGACCTCTACATCCTCACCCAAACGCCGGAGGGCATAGTGTCGCCGGCCAAAGTTTCGTCGAGCGACGAGGAAGTGGCCAAGTGGGTTAAGAACGAAGAGGGCACCGACAGCGTATTCACCGCACTTAAGGAAGGCACAGCCAAAGTCACGGTGAATATAAAAGTTACCCTCCAGGAGGATGACCCCGCCACCGAAGATAACGAAGAGAAATCTTACACTATGAAGCGTAAGTTTAAGCTGAACGTAATAACTCGCGACGTGGAGCCTATGGGCAAAAACGCAGGAAGTTATGTCCTGGCCAAGAACATCAGTGACCTTCACGACGGTGACAGACTTGTAATAGTTGGTGCCTCGACCACTGATGGCGAGGTGAAATATAAGGCAATGGGCACCGACGATTCCGCGATGGGCGGTGGCAAAGCCGCGAAGGATGTTACCATTTCAAATGATACAATCAGCGGTGTGCCAAGCGGTGTTATGGAGATTACCCTGGAACGTGACACTGAGAACAGCGACATCTGGTATCTGAACGTGGGCGAAAACAGCGACGGCGAGAAACTCTACCTCTACGCTTCGGACCCTGAGGAAGAAAAAGCGGAGACCGGCGGAGAGACAGAGCCTGAATCAGGAAGCGGCTCAACCGGCGGTGAAGGTTCCGGTGAAGGCGAGACTACCGAAGGTGGTGAAGATGGCTCTGACTACGACATTGCGGGCCTGCTGAGCAGTCTGCTCGGAGGCGGCAACGCAGGTCTGAAGATTGGCACCAAGGCTGCCGTGGGCGACAGTTGCCAGGTGGCTATCAGCATCGCTGAAGAAGGAGCGACGCTCAAATTCAACGTTCCGGAGAAGAAGAACACCATCATGATGGGCAACGCATTGGACGGCCTGATGAACCTGCTTTCATCTTTAGGCAAGACCGAAGATACTGGAGAGACAGGCGAAGGCGATGAATCCGGTGAAGGCAGCGAAACAGGCGAAGGCAACGGAGCCAATCACGTGAAACGTTCCGCAGGCAGCAGTAGTAGCAGTAGCGGAAGCAGTAGCGGCATGGGCAGCTCTTCATCTTCGTACAATGTCTCGATGCCAACATTCAACTGTTACCAGGAGAATGATACTACCGGCACATTGCCTCAGATTTACCGATTCAGTCATATCGACGAGTATGAAATCAATATCGACGAGACCCACTGGACCACACTCATCAGCGACTTCGACGTGACTCTGCCCGAAGAGGAAGAGAACAAACTTGAGGCGTTTATCGTGACCGATGTGGTGCTGAGCGACGACGTCGATGAGAGCTACCTCGTACTTGAGCAAGTGGAAAGCATTAAGGGTGGCGTGCCTTACCTGCTCCACGGAGTTAACCGTGACGGCACCTTCACTCTGGAGAAGGCCGAGAAGCAAAACCAACCGTCTCCCGCTCGCAAGGTTCAAGAGGAGACAGAAAAGAACCTGCTCAAGATTAGTGACCACGACACTGCTGATGGCGCTTATCTGCTGGGGAGTAACGGTAACGGTTTGGCCGGAATGGTACGTTGGAACGAAGGTGTAACCGGTTCGGGCCACGCCTATCTGCCTGAGGAAACGATTCCCGACCAGCGAGAGTTTGTACCTATCGTGAGCGAGACAATCACCGCGATTGAAGATATCACCGCACCCGCACAGAAGGCCGACAATCGTTGCATCGACCTGCAGGGCCGTGAAATCAAGGGCACACCGTCTCCCGGTATCTACATCATAAACGGAAAGAAAGTCATTATTAAATAACCCAAATTTTGAACAACGGCATTTCACCCGGCTATTAGGGTGAGATGCCTAACATAAACAAAATGAAACGTCTTATTTATATAGCTTCGGCTCTTTCAGCATTACTACTGACATCGTGTGGCATTTATGACAAGTATCAGTCCAAAGCCGACATACCTGCCGATGCCATAGGCATCAACATGGCTTCGGACCAGAACGGAGAAATTCCCGCTGCCCTATCGTGGCGCGACTTTTTCACCGACCCATGCCTGAGACGGCTCATCGACACGGCCCTTGTGCGCAACACCGACCTCAACTCGGCGCGCATCGCAGTGGAACAGAGCCAGGTGTCGCTGCAGGTGGCAAAGAAAGCGATTCTGCCTTCGGCCTATTTCGCGCCTTCGGGCACCATCGCCAACTTCAACAGCAGTACATCCAAGACCTATAACGTGCCGCTGCAGATAAACTGGGATTTCGGTTCGATAGGCTCTTACACGAACAAAAGACGCGCGGCCAACGCTGTGGTGCTCCAGAACCAAGTTAGAGAAGAGGCTGTCCGCGCCAACCTTATTTCGGCTGTGGCTCAGCAGTACTGCTTGCTGCAACTGCTGGACAGGCAACTTGAAATCCTGATACAGACCGACAGCCTGTGGGGCGCATCGCTTGAAGCCCAGAAGGTGCTCTGGGATAATGGCAAGATTTATTCCACCGCCGTTAACCAGCAGGAGGCTTCGTGCCTGAACGTGAAGATTCAGATTGTGGATGCACGGCGCAATATCCAAGACGTAGAAAACGCTATATGCCGCTTGCTGGCCATCACGCCGCAGCACATAGAGCGAAGCGGCTGGGGCAGTTTCTCCATTCCCAACATTGCGGATGAGAAGATTTCGGCACAGATGTTGCTTAGGCGTCCGGACGTGCGGCTGGCCGACCACGCGATGGAGGAGGCATTCTACAATATGCAGACAGCGCGCTCGGCATTTTACCCCGGTCTGTCACTATCGGGAAGCGTGGGCTGGACCAACAGCGCCGGCGGAGCCATAGTGAATCCGGGAAAGATACTGTCAAGCATCATAGGGTCAATCACCCAGCCCATCTTTGCACGCGGCCAACTAAAGGGCAACCTGAAGATTGCGCAACTGACACAGCAAGACCTGCAGAACCGCTATGTTCAAACCGTTATCGAAGCCGGTCATCAGGTGAACGAGGCTATTGCCGACTGCCGGGCCGCGAAAGAGAAATACGACGTATATAGCCGCCAGGTGGAAGTCCTGCACTCGGCCTACTACGGCACCCATGAACTGATGGATAACGGCAAGGCCACTTATCTAGAAGTGCTCACCGCGCAAGAGAGTCTGCTCAACGCCCAACTTAACGAGGCTATGAACATGTACGACGGCGCACAGGCCGTTATAGAACTATATATAGCACTCGGCGGCGCTGCCAAATAAACCCGAATCGGTCATTAGGCCGACAAAAGGCGGTTTTAGAATGTCTATTTATGCCATAACAGTTTTCTTTCGGCATCTTACTTCAGAAATTGTCTCGCCATAGCCCGCTATGCCTTCGACAATCTCTTCGCAATCTTCCCAAAATAAAATCTGTTCTGACATAAATCCTAATGACCGATTTGGGATAAAAGTGGCAAGCACGTCAATACCGAATGGCGACCAACAGCCGGACACGCGCTGAGGGTCTGCCGGAAAAAGTGAGATTCACTTTACAAAAGTGGCAAAAATGCCGGTTTTGTAAAGTGAATCTTATGTCTGCGGGTATCTTGTTCCCGCGAGTCTTTGTTATCCTTGGCAGGGGTTAGGCCTTGTAGTAGCACTTAATGGCTCCCACGGCGAGAGTGCCCTTGAGCATTAGCGGGATGTGGCTGCTGTCGGTGGAGAGCCACACCTCGATGTTCTCGCTCGATTTCTTACCACCTTCCTGTGTGAAGCGGAAAGTGACCTTATGCGCCTCGTGAGAGGTCTTGTCGCGCAGTTTCACTTTCTCGGTGCCGTGGTAAGTGATGGTGAGGTACTCTTTCTGTTTTCCTGAGAAGACGATTGAGGAGACAATGCTCCCCTTGGTCATCTTGGAATAATCTAACGCGCGCAGCATGTAGAACACGCTCACCATATCGTAGGCCTGCGCACGGGCTTCCAGTTCGATGTTGAGGTCCTGCTTTGTGGGGTCGTCGGGCCACTTGCGCGAGCACTTGGCCTTGGTTCTTCCCAGAGAGTAAGAGTAGTCCACCACGTCGCGCGCGTAATACTTACCCTCGTGAGTGAATTTCTCATACTTGATGGGCTGCAGGTCATTGTTCATGGTGCAGCGCAGCGTGTCGCGCACGCGATACACCTTGTCGGCCCATGAGCGCGTGGAGCCCAAGAGTTGCGACACATAGCCGGTGTTAGTCTTCTTTATAGAAAGGCTGGCATTGGCGGCATGCTTCCAGATAAGTCCCCACTCATACACTATTTCGTAGTTGAGCACCTCGTTGTTATAGTTCGCATTATCGGCCCACATCACCGCGCACCAGCATGCCAGCACCACGGTTATCAGAATATTTTTTATACGTCCCATAAAATCTTTTTTCTTTCCGTTAGTCAATTTCTGATTAGACTATCGGTAAGTCGATTAGTTTAACTGGAGTCTCATCACTTCTCAGGCTCCACCACCTTGAGGCGGTCGCCACTGCCTGCCACCACTGTGTTGTAATACTCCTGAGTGTAGCCCGGCCATGAAGGCTGCACCGGCGTGCCGTCGGCATTGCGCTGAAACCGGCCGTCCTTCTCCTTCTTCACATTGCCGTCCATATACTTGACGAACAAGTACTTGGCAAGGTCCTGATAACGCTTTGTGGCTTTCTGAGCATTGTTGACCGAATAGTTAGTGAGATACTCCACCGCTCCGGCGGGATTCTGCTTATAGAGAGCCTGTGCGGCCACTTCTGCCACAGGCTGGTTATTCTCAAAGCGGTCTTCAAGTTCGGCCTGGACGCGTTTCACGTCGCCAATCATCACCGAATAGCGGCTATAGACGAAATTGGCGATAAGGTTGTTCACCCAGAACGCGGCATCAAAGTTGAATGTGTAGAGGTCGGCCTTTCCGCGGGCATAACTGTCGGGGACCTCGGTGCTGCAGCAATACACAGGCACAAATACGGCAGTGTTGGCATCGTCAACGCCGAACCATGTCACGCCACCAATGGCGTCGGGCAGCCACGAGCGCATCTGGTTCACGAACACGAATCCCGTCTGCTGCGTGGCGATGGCACGCTCCATGCAGTAGGTGGTGCTGTCCACCTTAAACTCCATAGGGCGCCAGCGGTAAGGCACCCCCCAGTAGTTGGTGGCCCCCGGGTCCTTTGTCATGTCGAACGGGGTATCCTCGAAGTGGTCACGCATCATGTTCTGCACGTCGCGCACGCTCACCTTGCGGTCGGGCTTCACCCACACCGGCATAATCTCGGCGCCTTTTTTCCCCGCGATAAACGGCAGGTAACGGTCCATACCGGCCGTGAAGCGGTTGAAATAGGACCACACACGAGCGTCGCATCCGCGCAATGCGCCGAAGTCGGCAGGCGCATACACTGTGGAGAATTCAAAGTCGGCATCCTTACCTTTGTAGAGTCCCATCTTGCGTGCAAACGAAATCACGTCCTTAGAGTAAATGCAATTTTCCTTGTCGTTGAGCGGGAATTTGTAGATACGCGCCTGGTTGGCGTGCCCTGAGATGCAGTCGTCGGGTAGCCTCATAGCCACCCACACGGCGCCTTTCTCTTTTCCGGCCTTGCCAATCATGTCCATAATCCAGATCTCGTTGGGGTCGCCTATTGAGAACGACTCGCCTTCGCTGTTGTATCCGTATTTCTCCACCAGGTCGGTCATCACCGTAATAGCCTCGCGGGCAGTCTTGGCCCGCTGGAGGGCCACATATATGAGGCTTCCGTAATCCATGATAGCATTGGCGGTGGTGTCAATCAGTTCGTGCCGGCCTCCCCAGGTGGATTCGGCAATGGTGAGTTGGTGCTCATTGATGTTTCCAATCACCTGATAAGTGTGTGCCACCTCGGGTATGCTACCGTGTAACTTACCGGTGTCCCAATCGCGAATTTCACGCATTTCACCCGGCTTGTGGTCGGCAGCGGGCAGAAACTGCATATCGCCATAGAGAGTATGGGAATCAGCGGCATAGGAGATGATAGTGGAGCCGTCGGCACTGGCCGCCTTGCCAACGAGCAGATTAGTACATGCGTCGGCCCTGACCGACGTCAGAGCAAGGCCCAACAGAGCCATTGCACCGGCTAAAAATTTCTTGTAACTCATGAGTCTGTATAATTATGTGTCAAAAATAATCACTGCAACAGTGGCATGGTTTCAAGCCATATACAAGCATAGAATACAAAGGTAGTGATTTTTCGGCAAAAAACTCGCACACATCGCTTACAATTCCACTGCAAGGGTGAAGATGTATCCGGCGGATATTTCCGTGAGGAGGCTGTAGGAACGAGTCTCGAACCGCGCCTCATGGTTAATGGTCATAACCCCGCAACCGCCGGGCTTAGCACCGCTAATCAGTTCCGTAGCCTTCAGTTCATCCAGTTCGTAGGGCAAAAGGACTATCTGGTTACAGTAGTCACTCACGAGGCTGCGGTCGCTGATAGCCTTGAACACGGCCTCCTTGGCGGTCCAGGCCACAATGTGCGCCATCACAGAGGTCTCCCCTATCCACCGACGTTCCGTCTCACTGAGGTAACCGGTGCGGACATTGAGCACACGCGGGCGATAAGTCTCCAGGTCGATTCCAAAGGCGGTGATAGCCTGACTTACGGCGACGCACAGCCGCCCGCGCGCGTGCGCTATGCTGATACGGCTGTCGGTGCGGGCCAGGAGCGGTGCCAAGTCGGTGTTATGCTCCAAAGAGGTGTTTTCACTGAAGATATGCCGGAGCGATAAGCGCTCCGCAAAAATCTCACGGCGGCGGCTCTCGGCCTTAGCCTCGCAGTCGGTGGGCAATCCGTTCTCCGCACACATGGCCTGAAGAGTGTCGCTATCCTCGGTCATTTCCCAGAAATAAGCCTGAATACCGTGTGAATACTCTGATTTCCCGCTGTAAGGCATAAATTTTCGACGCTTTATTGTTTCACATCATCGTGCGTGCGGTCGATGAGCACACGCACCTTGGCAATGCGGTATTTCACCACCTTCAGCACTTCAAAGTGGCAATTCTTGTAATCCACCGTCTCCTTCTGCTTGAGGAAGTCGCCCTTGATGTTCAGGAGCAACCCGGCTATGGTCTCGGCCTCTCCCACGGCATCGCTGTCGAACTCCTCCTCATCGAGGTCGGTAACACGGCAGAAATCGCCAATGCTGGTTTTCCCGTCGAACACGAATGTGTTGTCGTTAATCTTAGTGTAGAATTTCTGCTCGTCGTCGTACTCATCGTCGATGTCTCCCACGATTTCCTCCAGCACGTCTTCCATGGTGGCTATTCCCTGTGTGCAGCCGAACTCGTCCACAACCACCGCGAGGTGAATTTTCTTCTTGCGGAAGTCCTCCAGCAGGTCGTCGATCATGCGCGTCTCCGGCACGAAATACGCCCCACGAAGCAGTTTCTGCCACTGGAAGGCGTCGTCCATCTTGCCTATGTAGGGCAGCAGGTCTTTGGCGTAGAGGATGCCCTTGATGTTATCGAGCGAATCCTCATAGACCGGCATTCGTGAGTAGCCGTTCTCAACCACACACTTCACCACATCGCCAAAGGTGCTTTCCATGTCCAGAGCCACCACATCCACACGCGGACGCATTATCTCGTTCACCGTCTTGTCGCCGAAAGTGAGAATGCCTTCCAAGATGTCTTTCTCCTCGCCGCTTTTCACGTTGCTTGCTTCCAGCGCACGAGAGAGGTCGTCCACCGAGAGGTCGTCGGCATGGGTTGTGACCACCCTGTCCACTATGCTGGTACTCTTCACCATCAGGCGTGACAGGGGACTCAGCAGCGACATGGCTGTGCTTAGCCCGGGTGCCGCGAACTCAGCGAACTTCACGTTGTTGTTACTCGCGTAGAGTTTGGGCAGCACCTCGCCGAAAAGCAGTATGAGGAAGGTGAACAGAATGGTCTGAATCACAAAGTTAGCCACACCACTGTTAATCACCATTATCTGACTCACGGCATAATTCAGCAGCACCACTATCACCACATTTGCTATGTTGTTTCCTATCAGAATGGTAGCCAGCAGTTTCTCGGGCTTGGTAAGCAGAGCGCTGACACGTTCGCGGCTCTCGTTGTCCTCGATGCCGCTAATCTGGTCGGGCTTGAGCGAGAAATAGGCGATTTCAGAGCCGGAGAAGAACGAGGAGAGCAGCAATCCCATGATTGCCACCAAAATCGCTACCAAACTGCCTAAAGTGGGAAGATTAAAAACTATCCAGGATGAATCAGCGGCCGCAACTGCCGCATTCACTAATAACGGAATAAAAGATAAAGGGTCAGGGTCTAAGTCCATTTGCTTTAAGTTCAACAATTATCAGTGCAAAATTAGTAATTTTACTCGCAATTTTCACTGCTTTTGCACGATTTTTCACTAAATTTGCAGTTAAATTTGGTTTAGACCCCACTTTTAACAATTTCTTATGGCAGAAGACATAACTGTTAACGACAGCCAGCAACAAAATTCCGACTTCGGCGGATACGACAAACTGGTGACACTCACCCCGCGCGAGCACATCAGGCTCCGTCCGGGCATGTATATAGGCAAACTGGGCGACGGCTCCCAGTCCGACGACGGCATCTACGTCCTTATGAAGGAAGTGGTGGACAATAGCATAGACGAGTTCAACACCGGCTTCGCTAAGCCCACCATCAGCATCGACATTGAGAACGGAACCGTTTCGATACGCGACTACGGGCGCGGCATACCGCTGGACCAGGTGAAAGACGCATCGTCGAAGATGAACACCGGCGCAAAGTACGACACACAGAACTACAAGCGCTCGGTGGGGCTTAACGGTGTGGGCATAAAGGCTGTGAACGCATTATCGTCGTCGTTCTACATCCGTTCGGTGCGCGACGGCATGTGCTCTGCCGTGACCTACAGCGAGGGCATCGTAACTGACGAGACCGGAACCATCCCGGCCGAAGCCGATGAGGAGAACGGGACACTGGTGCGCTTCACCCCCGACGACACCATCTTCAAGAACTACGAATACCGCGAAGACATAGTGGAGAACATGATTAAGAACTATTCGTTCCTCAACACCGGTCTCACACTTGTCTTCAACGGGAAGAAATACCATTCACGCAACGGACTGAGCGACCTGGTGAAAGAGAATATGACCAACGACCCGCTCTATCCGCTCATCCACTTCACCGACAACGACATAGAGGTGGTGATAACCCATGCCGCTCAGGTGGGCGAAGAGTTCTACTCGTTCGTCAACGGGCAGCACACCACTCAGGGCGGAACACACCAGAGTGCCTTCCGCGAAGCTGTGTCGCGCACGGTGAAGGAATTCTTCGGCAAGAACTTTGAGTACAGCGACATCCGCAACGGTATAGTGGCAGCCATCAGCCTAAAGGTGGAGGAACCGGTGTTTGAATCTCAGACCAAGATCAAACTCGGCTCCAGCGTGATGTGGAAGGACGGCCCCACTATCTACAAGTTTATCAACGACTTCATCAAGCGTCAGTTAGACAACTACCTGCACAAGAATCCCGCCACCGCCGAGATTATGCTCCAGAAGATTCAGGAGAGCGAGCGTGAGCGCAAGGAAATAGCCGGAGTGACCAAGAAATCGCGAGAGAGAGCCAAGAAGATAGCGCTGCACAACAGCAAACTGCGCGACTGCCGCGTTCACCTGAACGACAGCCGCGCCGGCAAAGAGGATCGCCGTGAGGACTCCACACTGTTCATCACCGAGGGTCTGAGCGCAAGCGGCTCCATCACCAAAATTCGCGACGTGGAGACACAGGCCGTGTTCTCGCTCAGGGGCAAACCGCTGAACACCTACGGGCTTAAGACGGCCAAGGTGGTGGAAAACGAGGAATTCAGCCTGCTACAGGCCGCGCTCAACATCGACGACGGCATAGACGGACTGCGCTACAACCGCGTGGTGGTAGCCACCGATGCCGACGTGGACGGTATGCACATACGCCTGCTCATGCTCACCTACTTCCTCCAGTTCTACCCCGAACTTATCAAAACAGGCCACCTGTTCATCCTTCAGACACCGCTCTTCCGCGTGCGCAACAAGAAAGAGGCCAAGCGTAAGAACCGGGCAGCCGGCAAGGAAGCCAAAGAACAGAAAGTGGAAACATACTACTGCTACACCGACGAAGAGCGAGTGGCAGCGATAGAGAAACTGGGTGAGAACGCCGAAATCACACGATTCAAGGGACTGGGCGAGATTTCGCCCGAGGAATTCGCCGACTTCATAGGCCCGGACATGCGTCTGGACCGAGTGCAACTGCGCAAGGAAGACTCGGTGAAAGATATGCTCGCCTTCTTCATGGGCAAGAACACCATGGAGCGGCAGGAATTTATTATGGACAACCTTGTTATTGAAGACGATGAAGACATCACAGTTCAGTAATCCGAGGCAGAAACGCATCGCCCTCTTTCCCGGGTCGTTCGACCCGTTCACACGCGGTCACGAGTCGATAGTGCTGCGGGCATTGCCACTCTTCGACGAGGTGGTGATTGCCATAGGCGTGAACATCAACAAGCAGTCGCTCACCTCCATGGAGCAGCGCGAGGCATTTATCCGCTCAGTGTTCCGCAACGAACCCAAGGTACGCGTGGTGTCATATACCGGGCTTACAGCCGACATAGCGCGAGAGTGCGGTGCACAGTTCTTCCTGCGCGGCGTGAGGATGATACAGGACTTTGAGAACGAGATGCACATGGCCGAGGTGAACCGCGAACTCTCAGGGATGGAGACCGTTCTGCTCTACACCCTGCCCGAGGACAGCCACATCAGTTCCAGCATAGTGCGCGAACTAATCAAGTACGGCCGCGACGTGTCCGACTATCTGCCGCGGGGTCTGGATATGAGCCTCATCCCCGACAACTGGATTATAAAGAAACTGAAACGCGAAACTACTAACAACCAGAAATGAAACGATTTATCCCGTCTATCATAGCACTTGCAGCCGTGGCAGTGAGCACGTGGGCGCAAGGCATTCCGGCACACCTGCAGAAACTGCTCAACGCCCAGTATGCAGTGAGTAACTTCTACGTGGACTCGGTGAGCGACGACCGCCTGGTGGAAGACGCCATAGTGGGCATGATAAGCAAACTCGACCCGCACTCGGCCTACACCGACGCCGCCGAGACCAAGGACATGGAAGAGCCGCTTCAGGGCGAGTTCAGCGGCATAGGCATCCAGTTCAACATGAAGCAGGACACGCTCTATGTGATTCAGACCATAGCCGGCGGTCCCAGCGAGAAGGTGGGCATACTGCCGGGCGACCGCATTATCTACGTGAACGACAGCACCATTGCCGGTGTGAAGATGAAGAATACCGACATCATGAAGCGACTCCGCGGCAAGAAAGGCACCAAGGTGACCGTGAAAGTGAAGCGCGGCAACAGTAAAGACCTTATCACATTCCGCATCACACGCGACAAGATACCCCTCTACAGCGTGGACGCCAAGTACATGCTCGACGAGCGCACCGGATACATACGCATATCCAACTTTGGAGCCAAGACTCACCACGAGATGATGGAAGCCCTGGACGTCCTGAGCAAGCAAGGGATGAAACAGGTGATAATAGACCTCACCGACAACGGTGGCGGCTACTTGGAAGCGGCCGTGGATATGTGCAACGAGTTTCTGGAAGGCGGCCAGATGATAGTATATACCGAGGGACGCGCCTTCCCGCGCAACGACGCGCGCGCACTGGGCAATGGGCACTACCGCGATCTGAAAATGGTGATTATGGTGAGCCAGTTCTCGGCCTCGGCAGCCGAGATTTTCACCGGTGCCATGCAAGACTGGGACCGCGCCGTGGTGGTGGGCCGCCGCACGTTCGCCAAGGGACTGGTGCAGCGACCGTTCCGCTTCAACGACGGCTCCATGATACGCCTCACCGTGGCCCGATACTTCACCCCATCGGGGCGCTCCATCCAGAAGCCATATACAGCCGGCGACAAGAAAGCCTACGACGAGGACATCTACAACCGCTACAAGGAAGGCGAATACTACTGCGTGGACAGCATCCAGTTCAACGACACCTTGCGCTACACCACCCTGCGTAATGGCCGCACCATCTACGGCGGCGGTGGCATCATGCCCGACGTGTTTGTGCCGGTTGACACCACGGAGTACACCAAGTACTACCGCGACATGGTGGCCAAGGGCATCGTGAACCAGTACAGCATCGACTACGTGGACAAGCACCGCAAGGACCTGACCAAGGCATATCCGACAATTGCCGACTTTGACAACCGTTTCAGCCTCACCGACAAGGACATGAAGGATTTCATAGCCCTGGGCGAGCGCGACAGCGTGAAGTTCGACGAGGCGCAGTACGCCACCAGCCAGGCACTGTTCATGCGCGTAATGAAGGGCATAATAGCCCGCGACGTGTTCACCGACCCATCGGCCTACACCATCATAGTGAACCACTTCAATCCCGACCTGAAAGAGGCGCTCAGCGTAATCAACGATGACGAACGCTACCAGAAGTTGCTGCGCGAAGGCAATCCCGAGTATGAGAAGATAGCCGCCCGTCATCGTGCTCAGCGTGAAAGCGGACAGAAGAAATAACCTTGCCCATTCTCTTCCGCTACCAAACGCTTAGAAACTTAATTGAGTTCACAACTATGCTCGACAAGATAAAAAAACTCATTGACTATTGTCTGGACAAGTACGCGTGGCTACTGTCGCTCGTGCTGAAAATTAATGTCGTGCGTCTCAACAAGGGAAAATATACGCGCAAGGTGGTTCGTCGCTTCTATCCAGACAACGCGGATGAGATGTATGCCAAGGCCTTGGAGACATCTTTGGCAAATGTTCTTACCGACAAGCAGAAGCAACGGCAGTACAAGTCCATAAAACGCACTTTTGGCACCATGGTGTTCCTGATGTCGTTTATCACGTGCTTCCCCGAGAGCATTATGGGGATTGTGATTGCCTGCGCCATCGACCTCGCATTCTTCCAGGCGTGCCTCTATATGGCTATGCAGCGTATCATCCTGCTTTACGGCACACCCGATGACGAACATGCCGATGAGACAAAGACCGTGCAGAAAGTTGTGGCAATAGAGAGTTCGGGCCTAATGCTGGGCAAGTACCCGCTGCTTCAGAAGATGAAGAGCGTGGTGGGATGGCTGGGACGGCAACTGGTGAAAAACATAGGTCCCAAGTACATGGCCAAGGCCTCAAGAGCCGTCTTTATTGTGCTACGCCGCCAGGGAATCAAGTGGTTCTCCATTATCATAGCCAAGGAGAAGGTGGATATGCTCTTCAGCCTGATTGTCCCAGTGACCTGCGCACTGATAGCCGGAGTAGTGTCGGTAATTATTTTCATTCCCATGTGCAGCAAACTGAGAAAGCATCTCATCAACAACTCCATACATTCGGCCGAACAGGCACAAACATCACCGGTAACGGACGGAGAGCCCGCTTAACTTTGCCCACAGAACCGGCTTGCAGCACTTTAGTGACACAAATCACGATTCTACGAATCCACACACAGTGCCCTCTCTGAGAAAAGCACTGAACTTGTTCATTGCCGTTATATGTTTAGTGAGTTAATAACTATAATGCCATTTCTTGCGCTTTTTAAGATAGGACAAGTCGCATTGATGCTTATATGCTTCTTGTTCAAATCGGATATGATAATAGGCTTTAATCCAATTTCTATACTTGAAGAAAAGGAGTATCCACTCTATCCCATACCAAATGAAGAATGGGACGTAAAGCAATTCACGCTGCTGGGCAGAATGAATTAATTCATGATTTAGTTCTGTGGGGGTTAAGTCTCGTAATGAGAAAATGCATCCAAATAGGTTAATGGCCAAAAAGTCGCCTCCAAAAGTATGCTTTTTTATTATTATCACGTTCTTCATCTTGGAGCTGTCTCTGTTCATTCTGAGCCGTTACCTGCTCTGAGTGATTATATGTTTCCAAAATCTTTTTATATTCTGGGGTCTGGCTTAAAACCTCAAATTCTTCTTTCAAGTCACTCATCGCCCATCCCGCAAAATGTCGTCTCTCCATTTCAAGAGCTTGATTTACCGATATGCCTGAATCTCGTTCCAGAATTCTTTCAATGGACTGCAAAACAATAGCCCCAAACGGCCAACGCCTCCCATTAACTTCTATTATCAGCAAATCATTACCTTGATCATTTTTTGTCCAGTAGTATGTTTTTTCATTATCCATTTCTCAATTGTTATTTCCGGCAGCACCTAATTCCAACCCAACTGGGATTATAAATGGAGCAAGTCCTCCAAAGTTATTATCTTCATCACGGTTGAAATTACCATTACTCCCCGTTAAGATTTTCCGATTTTTACCACTTAAAATAATGAAATCATCTGTAACCTGGTAACCAGGCAAGAATTGTTGAGGACCCTCTTGTATACCATTAATGCGCAGGGCATCAAAGCCTTCAGCCTCAGCTTCTTTAATCAGGGTCTCTATATGTTTTACGTCTCCATCTACCTTAATTGCATCCCAAGTACCACCTTCAGTTGTTATGGTTTTAACTTTTGCTCCTTTAGGCAATGCAAATGCGTAGGTTCCTCCCTCTGGAGAAAAAAGATCATGTATCGGCATTCCCTTATAATTTGCAAAACTTTCATATACAATAGGTTCATTAGCTTCATACACAGTTCCACGATAAGATGGCAGAGTTTTTATATAATAACTTGGAACTCCGCTTTTAAAACCATTAAGTACTTGAAGCCATTCAGCACTCTTTGACATAGACATAACCCATTCTCTCGGATCTCCTTGCCATTTAGAGCCATCGGGCATCTTCAACCAAGTTCCATTTTCTTTTGAGACTCGCTCTATTGCTATATATTCAGGGACATGCATTGCCAATGATTGCTCGTCAAAAACAGTCCAAGTGTCCCTCCTGGCATATTTTCCGAACCAACTTTCAGGTGACCAGTCCAGTTCGGAGACAAAGTGTTCCGGCTCAGATGCAGTTACTTCTGAGGCAATTGCTGAATTATGGGAATTAATCTCTCGGGGGGTAGTAAAACCAAGTGCTTCTTCGATATATCTCATCGGAAAAGCCCGGTTTGACACTGCTCCTCCAATCTTACTCCCGGCACCTGCTCCCGCCATGGCAAGCGGATTCACAAATACCGCATTCTCCCTGCCAATATAACCGTTAGTCATATCTTCGGCAAACTCGCCAAATGTTTTATATCTGCCATCCGAGAAATAGTCGGTCAGCACGTTCATCAGCACGTCACCTCCCATACCACCTGCCAGACCAAGGCCTGTTTTTGCGGCAAAACTGCTCACCACAGGCCATGCTGCTGCACCCATAGTTAATGGGGCGGCAAGGCCCACCCCTGCGAGAAGGCCTGTCCCTCCTATTATCGCCGATAGTCCTGCCAAATTATTCATTTCGGTCTTATTGGGCTGGGTCATACTCTTGGCCTGTACTTCCCTGTCTGCCTGCTTTTGTTCAACATCCTGCGCTATTAAGTCATTTGCCTCAGACATGTAGGAGAGTGCCCTTTCCTGCTGCCTTCTCCTTAATTCTGGTGTAACAGTCTTTGCTACTGTCACCTCTGGCAAGACTTTACGCATCTGCCGCTGCTTCATTATAGCAGGGGGGGGTACCACTCTGGTGTTGTCCTGCCGCTGGCTGAAGTCTGCCATTTTATTCCACTTAACAGTCTGCATCTGCTGTCCGTTAGGATTAGTACCTCCGTACAGATTTCTCGTGTACTGTTCTCTTTCTCTTGGGTCAGCACTGAAATATTTTGCCCAATCAACATCATCTTCATAGCTGGTATCCCCTAAAGCAAATTCTATTATTCTTGAATTATTCACGATTAAATATTTTTAATAATTATACGCAAAGTTAATAAAAAAACTCATATTCTGCAATAGGTTATATTCACTGTGATGTTTTCTAATGATAAACATAGCGATTTTGTCCTTTTTTGCAAGGTTTCACGCTTTCAGGACCACGAATTCTGCAATAATTCACATAATAATTGCACTTATTTTGATTAAAAATTGTAATTTTGTACTCAATTACTAACAGACATCTACGATGAAGCGTAATTTACTTCTAATAATCACCGCAATAGCCGCCGTAAGTATGAGCGGACAGATAAGTCTGGACTCGTGCCGGCACATGGCTCTGCACAACAACAAGGTGTTGCAAGCAGGGAAACTGAAAATAGAAAGTGCCGAGTACCTGCGCAAGGCCGCACACGCGGCTTATCTGCCCGGTGTGGATCTTCAGGGCTCTTATTTCTACAATCAGAAGAAGCTGGAACTTATAGGCGAGGATGCCAAGTTGCCCGTGATGAACTTCGACCCCACCACCGGCAGTTACCAGCACTCTATAGTGACCACCCCCGACGGACCGCTGATTGTGAACGGCACACCGGTGCCCCAGCAAGTGGCACTGCTACCCAAGTCGGCCCTTACCTATAACATCCACAACGTGTTTGCCGGAGCCTTGACAATCACCCAGCCCATTTACATGGGCGGCAAAATCAAGGCCATGAACGAAATCGCACGCTATGCCTCAGAACTGGCACGCACGCAGTACGACACTCAGTCCGACGAGGTTATCTACAACGTGGATGTGGCCTACTGGCAAGTGGTGTCGCTCAAGGCCAAGCAGAGACTGGCCGAGAGTTACGTAAGTCTGGTGGAATCCCTGGACAAGGACGTGCAGCGGATGGTGGACGAGGGTGTGGCCACAAAGGCGAATCTGCTCAGCGTGAACGTGAAACTGAACGAGGCCAACGTGGACCTCACTCGCGTCAACAACGGACTGGCTCTGAGCAAGATGCACCTGGCTCAGTTATGTGGAATGCCCATCAACGGCGACTTTGTGCTGGCCGATGAGAACCGCGAGTCGGTTCCGGTGACACTGAGGGCAACCAATTTCAACATGGCCGATGTGTATGCAAGGCGAAACGAGATTCAATCCATGGAACTGGCAACCAAAATCTACGACAGCAAGGCACGCGCCGAACGAGCCGCCATGCTGCCCAAGTTGGCTGCGATGGCCATGTACAGCGTAACCAACCCAAACAGTTTCCACGGGTTCGAGAACAAGTTTGGCGGAGCATTCTCAGTGGGCGCCACGTTCCAGATTCCACTGTGGCACTGGGGCGGCCTGAGCAACAAGTACAAGCAGGCGCAGACCGAGGCCAAGATTAAGCGACTGGAACTCGCCGACGTGAAAGACAAGATAGAACTGCAGGTGAATCAGGCCGCGTTCCGCTATCAGGAAGCGCTCAAGACTCTGGATGCGTCAAAGGAGAACCTCAAGTCGGCCGACGAGAACCTGCGCATGGCACAGGTGGCATTCCGCGAGGGCGTTTCCACCACCGACGAGGTTATGACCGCTCAGACCGCATGGCTCAAGGCCAACAGCGAGAAAATCGACGCCGAAATCGACGTGCAACTCTGCGACGTGTATCTGTCGAAGGTGCTCGGCTCAATGGAATACTGATACCCCCTTCAATAACACTATATAACGATAACAAAGTAAAATAATCCGATATATGGAATCGAGAGAATCAAAAACGATTATCAGAAAGAAAGACCGCGCCCTGCTCATAGCCGTGGCGGTGTTTGTGATTTTCCTGGTGTGCGTGGCCATTCTGGGTCTGCTCATGGTGAATCCGCCGGAGGAAACATTCCAGGGGCAAGCCGACTGCGACGTGGTGCGCGTGAGCGGCAAGTTGCCCGGACGCGTGGTGGAATTCTATGTCACTGAAGGCGACCATGTGAACAAGGGCGATACGCTGGTGAGAATCTACTCTTCCACCGTAGATGCCAAGCTCCAGCAGGCACAAGAGATGGAAAACGTGGCCGCTTCGCAAAGCCGCAAGGCCGAACGCGGCACTCGCGAGGAAATGAAGCAGGCCGCATTCAACGTGTGGCAGCAAGCCATTGCCGCCGAGACCATCACCCGCAAGACCTATCAGCGCATGGAGAACCTCTATGCCGAGGGAGTTATCTCTGAGCAGAAGCGCGACGAGGCCAAGGCCGCATACGATGCCGCCCAGGCTCAGGTGAAAGCCGCCAAGTCGCAGTACGACATGGCTCAGAACGGAGCGCAGGCCGAGGACAAGAATGCTGCCCGCGGAATGCAAGGTGCTGCCGCTGCCGGCGTGCGTGAGGTTCAGTCAATACTCGAAGACCAGTTCCTGCTGGCTCCATGCGACGGTGAAGTGAGCGAAATCTATCCTCACGAGGGAGAACTCGTGGCTATGGGCTCGCCCATCATATCCATCTCACGACTGGCCGACATGTGGGTGTCGTTCAGCGTACGCGAGGAAATGCTCAACGACATGACCATGGGAAAAGAGATTAAAGTCACAATCCCAGCACTGGGCAACAAGAAGACATCGCTCAAGGTGTACTACATCCACGACATGGGAAGCTACGCGGTGTGGAACGCCACTAAGGCCTACGGAAAATACGACAGCAAGACATTTGAGGTAAAGGCACGTCCGGTGGAGCCTCTCAAGGATTTCCGCCCGGGTATGTCGGTGCTGCTTGACAAGTAATAATCAGGGAGAGAGATACCTTGAACTTAATTAACTACATAAGAGAATCGCTCAAACGTGGCCTCGTTTCCATAGTCCGCCGACGTCTGCTGTGGATTATGATGATAGTGGTGCCCATCTTCTCAGCGTGGTTCCTTCTCGACCTCATGAAGGACGGTGTCCCCATTCTGGCTCCTGTGGGCGTGGTGGATCTGGACGATTCGTCCACATCACGCGCCATTCTCCGCAATCTCAACGGATTCAAGGAGGTGAACATCGGCTACGGATTCAGAAACTACCACGAGGCAATTCAGGCCGTTCAGGACGGCAAGATACTGGGGTTCTTCTTCATCCCTGAAGGTATGGAAGAGCGTGCCCTGGGCGGGCGACATCCTAAAGTGAGTTTCTACATCAATTACGCTTACTATGTCCCGGCCTCGTTCGAGTACCGTGGCTTTAAGACCGTGAGCGTGCTGGCCAACGCGGCCATAGCCCGCACCATAATGCGCACTCTGGGCAAGAGCGACCATGAGGTGATGGCCACACTCCAGCCTGTAGTGACACACACCCATGGGCTCAACAATCCGTGGACCAATTACAGTTACTACCTATGTCCGTCGTTTATCCCGTGTATGTTGGCACTGCTCATTATGCTCGTAACGGCATTCAGCATCGGCACAGAGTTGAAATACGGCACTTGCCGGCAGTGGATTGAATCATCGGCAGGCTCAATAGAACTGGCTGTTACCGGCAAACTCCTGCCCCAGACCGTGATTTTCACGGCTGTGGGGTGGTTCATCCAGTACATGATGTACCGTCTATACTGGATTCCGCTCAACTGCAATCCGTGGCACATGATATCGGCCATGGTGCTGTTTGTACTGGCAAATCAGGGACTGGCTCTGTTCATCATGAGCGTCGTGCCTAATTTCCGCCTCGGCTCCACCATGTGCTCGCTGATTGGAATGATATCATTCTCAATCTGCGGATTCTCGCTGCCTAACGAAGCAATGTACCCGTGGCTCTCGACTCTGGCCTACGTGGTGCCTATCCGTTACTACTTCCTGCTGAGCATAGACCAGGCTCTGAACAACCTGCCGCTCTACTACTCGCGCGTGTACTACGCAGCGCTGCTCGGCTTCACGCTCTTGCCGTGGGCCATGCTGTGGCGACTGAGGCGCGCGTGCGTGAACCCCGTCTATGTGCCCTAACCGAAACACCTGTGACAAATGAAGATACGCAATAGCATACTCATATTTTTCGCCGACTTGTACCGCGTGTGGCGGCGTGAACTAAGGCTTGTGTTCCGCGACGAAGGAGTGGTGATTTTCTTCTTCGTGTTGTGCGCTGTCTATCCCATTCTCTACGCGCTCATCTACGACACCGAGGTGGCTAACGACGTGAAAGTGGTGGTGGTGGATAACGACCGCTCCCAACTCAGCCGCGAGTTCGCGCGTGCTCTCGATGCCACGCCCGAGGTGAAAATTGTGCAATATGTGGCCAACATGCAAGAAGCGCAGCAACTCATGGCCGAGAAAGAGTGCTACGGTGTGGTGCTCCTGCCGAGTGGTTTTGAGCGCGACGTGATTACCGGCGTACAAGGACACGTGTCGCTCTACTGCGATATGGGCGCGCTCATGCGCTACAAGCAGATGCTCATGGGACTCACTTCTGTTCAGCAGAGCGTGAGCAACGGAATGATGAAAGAGAAACTGGCCATTTTCACCAACGATAATTCGGCCGTGATTGAGAGCAAGCAAGTGCCACTTGGAAACACGGCCATGGGACTGGCCTCGGCACTGCTGCCGTGCGTGTTTGTGCTTGTGCTGCAGCAGAGTATGCTTCTGGGTATAGGTATGCTGAGAGGCGGAAGCCGAGAAAGGCGACTTGAAAACCGCGGCTACGACCCCATGGACGTGGGAGCCGGGGTGATTGCCACCGTACTGGGACGTGCGCTGTGCCACTGGGTGCTCTACCTCATACCCACCATATACGTCCTTCACTTCGCTCCTGTATTTTTCTCCTATCCGCAGAACGGTCAGGTGGTGGACATAGCGCTGATGGTCTTGCCGTTCCTCTTTGCCACGTCGTTCATGGGACAGACCATTTCAGTATTTGTCAACGACCGCGAGTCGGTGTTCATCACCATAGTGTTCACATCAGTGATTTTCGTGTTCCTCACAGGAATTTCGTGGCCGCGTTATGCCATGAGCCAATTCTGGATTATCGTGGGCAACGCCATCCCCTCGACCTGGGCATGCAACTCCTACGTAATGATGCAGACCGGCGGTGCCTCTCTGGAGCAACTCAAGGAATCGCACTTCATGCTATGGGCTCTGGCTGCCATCTATTTCGTGTTTGCCTGCGTGGTGGAGAAATATCTGTTCCGCGCTCGCGCACGCCGAATGCAGCATTATGCCAAGGGCGACCCCGACGCTCTGTTGCGCGAGGAATATCGCCGCAACGCCGTGGACCGCATGTAACACACGCAAGGCTTTACACCTCATAACAATTACGGAGCGCCGCATTTCTGCAGTGCTCCGTTTGTGTTTATTTGTTTGGGGTTCTTAGTTTGCCATAGGGTAGCATCGCCATCACCGAGCCACCACACTACCCTCTCCCCTGTTATTTCTGGAATGTGAATGAGCGGGAGGCCAGGCGGTAGTTGTCGGCGAAGAGTTCCACTGTGTATTGGCCGGGATTGAGCGTGGCCGAGATATTGTGGTAAATGGTGATGCCTGAGATTTCCTCACCCGCATATTCTATGTTTTTACGCTCGGTGTATGCCACCGACGAGCCTTCGAACGTGAACGTGCCGCGCTGAGCCAGCAGCGAGCCTTCGGGACCGGTAATACGCACATAGATGGTCTTCTCTCCCACCGGCGTGGAATTGTTCTGCGGTATGGTGAACTGAACCATCAGTTGCTTAGCCTTGGTAATCTTCTTCTCTTGCTTGCCGTTGCTCTTGAGCGGGGTGAGCGTCACTCCCGTTACGTTGAGTTTCTCGGCCAGCACCATGCGCTTGTTCAGTTTCTCGTTCTGCTGCGACACGTCGGCCACCCGCCCCGCCAGTTGGCGGTTCTCGGTGGTAAGTTCATCGTTAGCCAGTTTCAGCCCCTCGTTCTCCTTGCCCAGCGAATCAATGATGGCCACATAATGGCGCATGATTCCCTTCAGGGTCACAATCTCATCCTGCAACTCCTTAATGCGCTTGTTGCTCTGTATTTTCTGTGTTTTAAGCTCCACAAGCAGTTTCTCCACCTTGTCCTTGGCCTCGTTGTACTTCTGCAGTATGGAGTCGTTCTTTATATACTGCGCCTGGTTCTCGTAGTTCTTGAAATCGTTGTCAAGTTGCTGGTATTCGCCGGCGAGTTGCAGTTGGTCGTTCTGCAGTTGCAGTTGCTCTATCTGAGCCTGCTGAGCCTGCTGCTTCTCATTCGAGTCCTTGACCGAGAATCCCAACCAGGCCACCACTCCCACCAGTGCCAGGATTACCATGGCGATAATTGCTTTTTGTGCTGAAGGTGTCATATTTCTTTCACTAAAAAATTAATCATTCATTGTTTATCCGTTAAAACTGAGACACGAGCCGGCTCACACTTCATATACTTTTTCCTGAGCACGCTTTGCCTCTTTCTCCTTCTCTTTCTTCTCCTGCTCCATCAGTTGCTTGTCGCGCTCAGCATCGCTTTTCCTCTGGATTTTCTGCTTCCTTTGCTCTTTTTCTTTTTTCTTCTGTTTCTTTAGGATTTCATCCTTTCCTTCGGTGACGCTTTTCACTATGTCGTCCACCATTTCGCGATTGCCGTAGAGGTAGTTGATGGTGACTTTCACCAGAATGTCGGTTTTCTTCGACGAAAGGCTGGTAATCAGCGCGCGTGAACCGTCGGGCATGGTCCCTTCTATGTTCACTCCCTTGAAGCATTTGGTCTTCACCTTGCCTTCCTTGATGTCGTAGAGGTTATACGACATGGCATCGCGCAGCAGGTCCTCGCGAATCACCTTGTCGTCCACATTTTTCTTGTCATAGAGGGTGATGGACACGACCATCTCGTCCCAGCGGATCTCAAAGTGGGTATTGGTGCTATAAGTGACAAAACCGCCGTCGGGCACCTCAAAGCATATATCATGCTGGCTCCAGGTATAGACCGAAGCGTGGCCGGCAAGTGCGCAGGTGAGCAGCAGTAGCGCTGCCACCGCACATCGTGCCCATTTGTTTAGTCCATTTCGTGTCATAAATCCTGTTGGTTATTGTTTATCCATTCGTTCCAGGCTTCTTCCGAACCCATGAACACGTTCAAGTCCACCTCTCCGCTGATGCCGTCCACGCTGCCCCAGTGACTGTACTGCTGAATCACATGACCTGTGCTCACCAGCGTCTCCGGGTTCTTGAACGAACACAGCCATAGCGGCAACTGATTCAGGGCGTCCATGTAATACTTGCGGTAGCCGTCACCATTGGTGTAAATCATGCTGGCCAGGCCGCGCTCGTTAAGGTAACTCACCATCGCCAGCAGATTCTCTTTCGCTTTTTCATCGCTCACGCCGCGGTCGTTGCCCCAGTCCTCCACGTCTATCACAAGCGGCATATCCAGGTGCGTACCTTTCAGCACACTGAGAAAATTGCGAGCCTGAGCCTCTCCGTCGGAGCCTTTGCGAAAAAAGTGGTAGGCTCCCACTTTCATCCCTGACTTCACGGCATCCCGGTAGTTTTTCCGGAACTTCTTGTCGTGAAGCGACACGCCCTCGCTTGCCTTGATTATCACGAAGCGGATGCTGTCGGCGCTCAGTAGCGTGAAATCAATGTTCCCGTTGTGCGACGACACGTCGATGCCCCTCACAGGATAGATGGCAGAATCCACATGCGCCTCTGTGCGAAACAGCCTGTGACGGTTCATCCACAACAAGACTGACGTACACACAAGTGCCGCCAAGCCTATCCAAACGAGCCAGCGAACCAACGGTTGCCGACCGCCCCTTTTCTTCCTGTTTGTACGCGATGCCAAAGGCTTATTCGTCGCGGTTTAGAACAGCGGTATGGAAGAAACAGAGTTCACATACTTCCGCTCAAACTCCTCTTGCGTCTGGGTTAAGAATATTATGCCCTGGATAAGCGCTATCAGCCCCACCACAGCGCCAAGTATTCCGCACGAAAGTAGGGTAACCAGCAGAAACACTAAGCCGCCTGTGGTCTTGCCGATATAGAAATAGTGTACACCTAACGCACCGAACAGGATGGCGAACAGGCCTGCCAGTCCGCGGCTCTTGCCAGAAGGTCCTGCATCAAACACGCCTTGGGGTTGAGGTGCGCCATAGGCATACTGGTTGCGGCTCTGACCCTGGGCTTCACCCCAGCCCTGTCCCTGAATGGGCGGCTGCTGCGGCTGCTGTGGTTCACCCCATCCCTGACCCTGCTGCTGGGGCTGCGTGGTTATGAACTGCTGACCACAGAATGGGCAAGTCACTGTGTTTGTTAATTGTGCAGTGGAAAACTCCCGTCCGCACTTTGTGCAATGAAATTTGTACATAGCCTTATAAAATTAAACCTTAAATATTATATTCTCATCTGTCAGGAACGTCATTTCTTTAACCGAAATCTCGTTCAAAACGCTAAATTACTAAAAAAATGCGTAATGCAAATTATGATTAGCAATTTTTGTGCCAATTGTTTCACAAACTTCAATAAAATTGCCGCGTATCTGCAAATAATTCCCCAATTTTTACATTGACACATAAAAAGGCCCGGCAGCGCTTCAGGCTCTGAACACCCCACTCCCTGCAGGGCAAGTAAAAAGACCGCCGTTAAGCGGTCTTTCCGTGATCCCTACAGGATTCAAACCTGTAACCTTCTGATCCGTAGTCAGATACTCTATTCAATTGAGCTAAGGGACCATTTACATCTCGTTTGCGCTTGCAAAGTTACAAACTTTTTCTCACTTGTCAAGACTTTTTTTGAAAATATTTTCCAAAAAAATATCAGGAATTGTGCAAACACGCTATTCCACAAAGCCTTACACAAGCACAAATTCTGCCACCGCCCACACGGCCAGTATTGCCAAGGCTATCAGCACTGCCTTCAGCGGCGTGCTGGCGTTAACCAGATAGTACGACGGCTTGGGAGCCTGAATCTTTGCGGGTTTCTCCTCTGCCACAGCCAGTTTGTGCTCGTCAATCGGCTCCACGGGCTGCTCCACTTCGTTATATAGCGACAAATGTGCTTTCATTTTCCTTGCTGTTTTTGGTTTTTACTTGTGCAAAGATACAGCAAACCTTCCTAATAGCCAAATTTATTTTCACTGGCCCATCTCTATGCCGGCCAGTGTCACCACATCGCCCACATCTACAAGGCCTTTGCTGTTCACGTCACCGGGTGTTGGGAAATCGTAATCCACCCACCGGTCAACGCTGTAGTGCTTAGGGATGAAATTCTTGTCGTAAATAGCCCTGGCTACCTGTATGTTCGCTTCGTTGCCCTCTGCTTCATCACCATGCCTTATACATAGAGAAAACCGAGTATTCCGGCGTCTGACGGCTCTGTCGAGGCAAGTTTTCGGTCAGTTCCTTCATCTGGGCGCTCTATATCTGATTGCAACTGATATCCACTCCATAGGGGTTAGTCCCGCTCAGGTCAAAAAAATTACAAGGGCGTGACTCAGCGCATCACGGCCACGTAACGTGTCTTGTCATGCACAGGGACCAGGGGCTTCTCTTCGTAGCCTAAATAGGGCATTTGCGAAAGATAGAACTCTCCAATTCGGGTGCCGCCCATCTTCTTTAGGCGTGCCACGCCGCAAGTCACCACACCCATCGTGGCGCGCAAGTTCACTTCCACACACGGATTCACCCTCGCCTCGCCTGTCTCATCTTCATAAAGTATCATATCCACACCCACGTAGCCCTCATAATGCGGCGTAATCAGTTCGTCGATGGCTTTCTGCACGGCTTGCACAGCACGTTCCACATTCACACCCTGTATCATCAGTAACCGTTTCAGCAGCGTCTGGCTCGCCACCACACCGTAACGGAACTGACTGTGAAAATCGGTCTCAAACACCGAATATCCCAGAAAACTGCTACGGCCGGCCGCGCAATAAAATTCAGCCGCAAAATCTCTAATCTTAGCATATCCCGGCTCACACAGCAGACTTCCCTGCGAGCGAATTGCCCCTGCACACCACTGCTCCAGAGCGCGATTGCTCTTGTCTATCACATGATATATGCCACGTCCGCTGCCCGAGTATGGCATTTTCAGGTAGCAACCGGGGTGCTCACGGGCGTATTGCATCACACGCTCCACGCTGTCCAGTTCACACGGCTCCTCAGCACACACTTCTTTTAGCCCTTGCTCTTTAACTTTCCTGTGGATATCTATGCTAATTCTCCTGTGCGACATTTCCCTGTAGGCGGCAAGCCTCTCTTCGCTCGGCAGGCAACTTTCTGCCACGCCGGCCTTCAGTAATTCACATCTCAGAGCGGCATTCCACCCCCACGGCTCAAACTCCGCGTTGACAAGCCCTCGCAGTTCTTTTTTCGTGATAAGCCCTATATCCTTCCCGGTGCTCTTGTTCCACCGCTCCAGCCACTCAGCGCACCGCTCCTTTTCCTGTACGAGTATAAGGGAACCTTTCTCAGCGTACCACACCGGCAACAGTTCCAAATCACCGCGCATCCGCCTGGCCGTGGGCGTGGGCGTGTAGAGCGGAGTACCGTTAGCCAGAGCCAAGTCGTGCTCTGGATTGAACAGATAAATTTTTGCCTTTCTCGCGCCGTCCATCTCAGAATTCTCTTTTAAGCACCTCATAAAGTTTCTGCACGGGCAGCCCCATCACGTTGTAGAAACTGCCTCTTATGCCTTTTATCCCCACACAGCCTATCCACTCTTGTATTCCGTAGGCACCGGCCTTATCCAGCGGCTTGTATTTCCCCACGTAGTATTCGGCCTCCTCATCGCTAAGCACAGCGAAATCCACCTCCGTCTCGTCGCTGAACGACACGGTCTTACCTTCTGCCCTGACCGTTACTCCGGTTATCACCTTGTGGGTGTTTCCGCTCAACTTGCGCAGCATTTCCGCCGCCTGCGCTTCGTCGTGCGGCTTGCCCAGAACCTCGTTGCCCAGCACCACCACGGTATCGGCGGTTATCAGCAGTTCACCGCGCTTCAGTTCATAGGCCGCCGCCTTCAGGTGCGATATGTATTCCGCTATCTGTTCCACCGGCAGGGCGGCCGGATATTCTTCCCGTATTCCTCCCATGACTTCCACTCTGAAGTCCACGTCCATATCGGCGAGCAACTCTCGTCTGCGAGGCGAATTGCTGGCAAGGACCACATCGTATTTCTCAATAAATCTCATATTCTCCGGTTTAGTTATGGTTCACCATCCGAATGCGTGGACGTCGTCCATCCACGTCCCTTGTGCTTTCATCACTTGCTCTATCAGTTCTCGCGCCACGCCGTGACCGCCACCGATGCACGACACGAACGTGGCCTCGGTCTTCACTTCGGGGGCCGCATCGGCCGGAGACACCGACAACCCGGCCACTCGCATCACCGGCAGATCGGGGATATCGTCACCCACGAAAGCCACCTCATCGGCACGCAGGCCATGCTTGGCGCACCATTGCTCAAAAACGGGCAATTTCACCGTCGAGCCCATATACAAGTCCTGCACACCCAGCGCATGGTAACGCGCCTCCACTGCCTCGGTCTTGGCGCCGCTTATTATGGCCAGCCTCAACCCGTGCTTAACGGCATGCTGAATGGCGTAGCCGTCCTTCACGTTCACCATTCGCATAGGCACTCCGTCGGCTCCCATAGGAATGGTGCTTGGCGACAGCACTCCGTCCACATCGAATGCGATTCCTTTTATTTTAGTCAGGTCGTAATCTATCTTGGTCATTTCTTCTCTCTGCTTTTCATTATACTATCGCTCAGCATGCCGTAAATCTTCTTCTTGTCGCCGCTGAGCATAGCCTCATGCTCTCTTATCACGTCCAGGTCACCGCGAGCGGCAGGGCCCGTCTGCGAATCCCGGGGGCTCATACGCTCCAGTTTCGCCACTGTTGTGCGTATCAGCGGCATCATCGCCGTAAAATCCAGCCCGCCTTCTTCCAGCACCTCGGCCGACAGACTCCACATATAGTTAGCGAAGTTGCAGGCAAACACTGCCGCCACGTGAAGCCGCCGGCGCTTCTCGCTATCGGCAACCGTCACATGCTCGCTCATCAGGCGCGCGAACTGCATAACACGCTCTGTCTCTTCTTCATTCACGCCCTCCACGAAAAACGGCACCTCTCTCATGTCGGCCGGATGCCCCTTGGTGAACGACTGCATCGGGTAGAGCACACCGTAACGTTTACGCACACCGGCAAAAACGCTCATGGGCACGCTCCCGCTCGTGTGAAGCCATAGCCCGCCGTTATCGCCCACTGCTTTAACCACGCCGGCGATAGCGTCGTCCACAACGCTCACCACATACACGTCGGCATCATCACGCAGCCGCCGCAAGTCGTCGGTCGCTTCAGCGAATCCGGCCGCTTCGGCCAGTGCCTGAGCGTTTGCCCTGCTGCGGCTGAACACCTGCACCGGTTCACACTTGCCGCGCAACCCCAGCGCTATACTCGTGGCCACGTTACCCGAGCCTATCAGCACCACCTTCAGGCGCTTTTCCCTATCTCCATTCTCCATTATGCCAGTCGCTAATCGCTCACCACACTCACTTTCTCCCACTGAAGTTTCTCCATGTTCTGCAACTTGCGCTCCTCGGCCTTCTCGCCCACCGATATCACGCACACCACCTGCTGCGAACCGTCGATGCCCAGCAGGTCTTTTATCCACTCGCTGGCGGTTGTCTCTTCGTCGTGCATTCGGTTACGCACCTGTATCCAGCACGAGCCCAGCCCCAGATCCTCGGCCTGCAACTGGATATATGCCGCCGCCACCGACGCGTCTTCCACCCACACATCACTCACCGCAGGGTCGGCACTCACCACTATCGACAGAGCGCTGCGGGCTATCGACGTGGCGTACATCGGCTTACACTTCGACAGAGCCTCAAGGCGTTCCTTGTCGTCAACCACCGTGAAATGCCACGAACGGGCGTTTTTCGACGTCGGAGCCAGCAACGCAGCCTCCAACAACTTTCTCACAGCATCTTCGCTGAGCCGCGCTTCTCCATACTTGCGGATGCTTCTCCGCCTGATTATCAAGTCTTGAAAACTGTTCATATTTCCTCCTTTTTCTTTCTTTTCACAAATTTACTGAAAAATCCCGATTTATAAGCCTATCGAGATAAAGAAACTGATTATTCTTCCCAGAATAGTTACTACAAGACATTGAATACCAACGTCACTGACAGATTTTTTCAAAAAAAACTTATCTTCTCTTGACTCATTACCTTTTTATTCCTAATTTTGTATTTGTAAAATTTACAAGTAACGAGGTTTAAGCCTACAGGCTTATTGGGAACCGGGTGAAAATCCCGGACAGTACCCGCTGCTGTGAATCTCCGTTGACGTCGGTTCGCTAATTGCCACTGGTTGTATTTCTTTTATGACTACATCATCACCGGGAAGGCGCGAATCAGGACGGGAGACAAGTCAGAAGACCGACCTCGCAATGTGCCTAACATGTGCGGTCCACGGGATTTTGGACCAAGGCCGAATCGGGATGATGTGGTCGCAATTTCTTTGTGATTTTTCGCGACTCAGATTTTAGGGTTGATTTTGTTCTGGCATGGCGCCAAGGCAAAAATATAGAATTTTAGTAACGTGCGTAAGGGCACCGGTCTGCCGTTTTGTCGCAGAACGGTGCCCCTTGCATTTGCTTTTCACAATCAGATTTATTAACTTTGTGCTGCCGATATATTATCATTATCATAACCGTTATCAAAAGTATGTACACCGAGTCATATCTGCTCTCTGTAGCACAAAATTTCCGCATTGGGACCGACATCGTTTCCATCAAGCCTCTCGGCGATGGATTCATCAACGATACCTTCATCATCCGCACGTCGAGCCATAACCGCAAATTCATTCTGCAACGCAAGAACAAAGTGGTTTTCCCCGACGTGCCGGCTATGATGGACAACATTGAGCGAGTCACCGCTCACCTTCGCAGCAAGGTGGTTCAGCAGGGAGGCGACCCCCAACGTGAAGTACTGACTGTGATTCGCACACATCAGAACCTGCCTTACTTTCAGGACGACAATGGTGAATACTGGGCTGTGTGCGTGTTTATCGAAGGCTCAGTCACTTACGACCGCGCCGACACCCCTCAACTCGCGTTCAAGGGCGGACAAGGAATAGGTAAATTCCACTCCATGATGGCCGACTTCCACGAGCCACTGGCCGAGGTTATTAAGGGGTTCCACAATATGCAGTGGCGATTCACTCAGTGGGACCGGGCGCTCAGCCTCGACAAAGCCGGACGCGTAGCCTCGCTTTCAGAAGAGATTCAGTGGATTGAAAGCCGCAGGCAGCGGATGCTAGATTTCCAGAATCGCATCACTTCGGGCGAGATTCCCACTCGCGTCTCGCACAACGACACTAAGATTAGCAACATACTTTTCAACGCCGACGGCGACGTGCTCTGCGTCATCGACCTCGACACCGTCATGAGCAGCACCACGCTCAACGACTTTGGCGACGCCATCCGGTCATACACCAACACCGGAGCCGAAGACGACCGCAACCTCTCTAACGTAACCATGAGCCTGCCCATGTTCGAAGCCTACACCAGAGGGTACCTGAGCATGCGTAAGGACACGCTAACACTTCCTGAAAAACAGTGGCTCGCGTTCTCAGCGCGCTTCATCACATTTGAGCAGGTTCTCCGATTCCTCATGGACTACATCGACGGCGACACTTACTACAAAATCGCATATCCACAGCACAACCTGGTACGCACCCGAGCACAATATCAGTTGCTACTCTCCATCGAAGAGCAGTACCCTCTCATGCAGCGCATCGTGGAGCAAAACCTGTAACCGCTCCGCGCTTAATCGTCACACGTTAATCGTTAATCCGCGGCGCTGACGCATCTTTACCCGCCTGTTCCTTGAGTTTCTTCTTGTAGGCCTCCAGGTACTTGCGCAACCGTGCCTTGCGCGCCTGTTCCTTCTTGGCTTTTTTAGCCTGAAGTTCCTCACTACGATATTCCAGATAATTATCGGCCATTCTCTTAGTCCTCCTTGGCGAAACTGTCGCTGAACAGGGTGCGGTTCTGGATGGAACGCCCCAGTGTCAGTTCGTCGGTGTATTCTATCTCATTCCCAACGCTCACGCCGCGCGCCAGCATCGTTATCCTCACCTCGGGATATGCGGCGAGCCGGCGGTAGATATAGAAATTAGTGGTATCGCCCTCCATAGTGGCACTCAGCGCCAGTATCACCTCGCGTATATCGCCGCTTGCCACACGCTCCACCAGACTGTCTATCTCAATGTCCTGAGGCCCCACGCCGTCCATCGGCGAAATCAGCCCTCCCAGCACATGATACAGACCTTGGTGCTGACGCGTGTTCTCTATGCTCATCACATCCTTCACGTTTTCCACCACGCACACCGTGGAGCGGTCTCGACGTGGGTCCGAGCAGATGGGGCACTGCTCATGCTCGCTTATGTTGTGGCACGTGCGGCAGTAGCATATCTCCTTGCGCAGCCTGATAATAGCCTCACCAAGCCCCACACTTTCCTGTTCGTCCTGCTTGAGCAGGTACAACACATGACGCAGAGCCGTCTTCCGACCCACACCCGGCAACTTGGCAAACTCCCTCACAGCCGTTTCCAGTAGCGATGACGCAAATTCTTCTTCCATATCCTGTCTGTGATACTCTCTAACTCAACACAAATCGGGCGTTAGGCCAACGAACGGTTGAACAAGCAAATTTACGCATTTTTCGCCACTTTTCCCTACTCCGGCACAAAAAATCTGGGGCGGCTTTCACAGCCACCCCAAGATTCCATAATAATATGTTAAGAAACTGCTTTGTTTTCCTCACACATTTCGCTTGCAACAGTCACTCATTATTTTGCGACCTTTGCAACCTTACCGCTGTTCAGACGAACGATGTAAGCGCCGTGGCTCAGGCCGGAACCGTCAACCACTGTCACACCCTGATTCAGTTCAGCTGTCTTAACGAGCTGACCGGCCAGGTTGTAGATGTTAGCGCTGGTCTCACCGCTTGCAGCGTTAATCAGGAAGTTATCGCCTGCAACGCTCACGTTAGCCTTTTCAACCTTCAGGTCCTCAACGCCGTCAACTTCGCCCTGATTAACCTTAATCACATAGTCAGCGCCCTTGAACTTAACGTGGATGTCGCATGTACGGCCCTTCAGGCTTTCCGGCAGCGGTTCTGCGGTAACCTTGATATTGCTGTAACCGATAAACTCACCGTCTTCATCCGTATAGTCCTCTGCCTCAAGTGAGAGCCAGCGGGGCAGGTCGTCACCGTTAGCATCAGTAACATCCCATTCGTCAACTCCCTTAGATGTGGCAACGTCAAGCTCTATTTCGCCACCGGCCTTCAGGTCTTCAGAAGTGTACTTTGTCTCAGTTGTGCCATCGGTAACAATGAACGGATACTCCATGTTCAGGTTAATATCATACGATATCGGCTGCTCCAAGAGTTCAGGATCTAAGTCATCAGTCGCATAATAGTAGAAGTTACCCAGGTTGTAGTACAACGACGCAGCGCTGCCCTGATAGTTACCCTCGATGCGGGCGTAAGCGTCAAACTGGCCCCACTTCTCGGCCGGATACTCCATATACATATACAGCGGCAGATAAATAACCTGCAGATTCGCGTCCAGATCCATGGTAGAGATTTCCAGCCAGTAAGCCGTTCCGGGCTCCAGCACTATACCGTCTTCTTCAAGGCCGGTCTCCGCGTCTCTCGTGGTGAACGGGAACTCCAAATCCACATAGCTCGAAAGCGATGTCTCAGGAGTGAATGTAGGACGAGAAGAAGCCACTATCGCGCGATTGTCGGCACGGCGGATATTCAGCGATATTGCCACGTCAGACTGCCCCTGAATACCGGCAGTCCACTTCACTGCGTAAAGAACAAAGGGTACACCCTGGTCGGGAATATACTGAGCCCATGCAGTACACATCACATCGGTAAACGTTGGGTTGCCGGCATCATCTTTGTAACGGCGGCTCATCACTGTTTGCCAGTTGGTGTCCAGATCATCTGCTGTCGCTGTCAGCGTGCTACCGATTGTGGTGTACTGACCCAGTGCAAAGTAGTCGTTCACGTTTGAGGTAAACGGGTCGGTAACTGCATTCCAGTACTCATAACCGCTACCTGTGATGTCACCAATCTTATTTCCGTAGATTACATAACTTTGGGTCTGATATCCGTAGTCAGCACCGTTGATAAACAGTTCGGGGCCATAGTTGATGTAACCGGGACGAGTTGCTTCCGGAGTCATAGTCAGGTCCTTGGTATCAGCCTCAAGTGGCTGAGTTTCCCAACCTTCTTCGGTCTCTACCAGCGGCGAGTTGATATCATAATAAATCCAGCTGAACTCATCCTCACTCTCCTCATTGAACACACAGTCACTGTTGTTAGTCCATGTCATCTCAGTGAATGCAGGAGCAATGATTCCATAATAACCGCGACCTTCATCGTTCGGTGCCCAGCAGAACGAATTTTCTGGACGAATATACGAAGTATCAGTCTCGGCCATTTCACCATTGGCTTTCTTGATAGCCTTCGATATTGCACGTCCGTGCATATCCTCACTGATAAACACTTTCGTGTTCCCTGCGAGCCGGGCATTTGCTGTAGCCATTTTCTTCTGCTGAAGAATTGCGCTCTTCACAGTTGCCTGCTTCATCTCGCTCACTTTCACGCCTACGGCTGCCGTTGCCATCGCAGCAATCACCGTAGCAACCAATACTAAAAGTAAACCTTTTTTCATAATCTCATAATATTTAAGTGTTAAACAATTTATTTTCATTTTATTAAGCGGTGGAGAAACTTTAGCGAGGCTCCCCCACCGCCTCTTTTTCTTCTTTTACTGCAGCACCACGTAGAAATAGTTCGACGGGGTGGCATCACTTGTCACTTTTATAGTCATAGGCAACAGGGCCGACTCACTGCTCAGCGTGTATGCACCACCGCTCAGCAGGTTCATGAAATCCTGGAACTCAGGAACTCTCTCCAAGTGAGTGCTCGCATTATTGTCCATTTCTCCGCTGAATTTCACCTGAATCTTATCTGCTCCCTGCGCGGTCATGTCGCAATAGAAGTTTCCGGTACTTGTTCCGTTTTTGAAATACAGCGAGTAAGGCGAACTCTCACGGTTCTTGTCATACTGGAACTGGAAGTAGTCAAAGTTTCTCTTCAGTGCGCTCTTGCAGCCGGCAGTGATTTGCTCTTGAGTTGTGGCAAACGCGCCGCCCAGCGTGGTCTTGTCCATGCGCCACTTCATCGTCGGGTCGGTCAGCAGTGTGCTCAGCTCAAGCGACGTGAACTTCGACTCACCGTCTTCCTCACACACCAGCGTGCCGTCCTCAGCCAGCAGGAACGTCTGCACTTGCACCTTTCCGTTCGAATTAGTGAACGGCTCCATAAACTTGAATCCGTCGGGCAGTATTATGATGTTGCGGGTCTCGGTCTGCGACACTGGGTCACCACCTTCGGGCAGTAACGACATTATTTGAGTAGCACCATCGCTTACCAGGAAGCGGCTTCCGTCGCTCAGCGTCAGCAACTGGGTTGACATCTTACTGTTGAACAGGTTCTTCTGCATCAGAGCCAGTTCCTCAAAGTACGTCTCATCGTCAGTGTCGGCAGCCAAGCGGCGAAGACGCATCTCAATGTTGCGCTTCTTGCCGCGAACGATGATGTTATCATTGTCCACCTTCATCACCTTGAACTCATAGTCGCCCAGATGACCTTCGCCCGCATTATAGCCCGATGCCACGTCTGCAGTGGGGTCTGAGAATCGGTGGAACAGACTGTTGTAACTGATAAACGACAGGTCTATTCCATAGTCGGTCAGCACCTCCCACGACGACTGCTCGGTAGCAAACGTGGTCTGCCACGAGTTCACTGTGGACACGTCCACGGTACCGTCGGTGTGGAACGTCATCACAAACACAACGCCCTCTTCATCACCGCTGGCAAAATACTGGAATTCCCACTTGCCTCCGTCCTTAGTCAGCGTCTCTATCACATTCTTCTGGGCATCGTTCAGACGAAGCGCCGCACTACGGTCAAAGATATCCTTCTCGTCACTGCACGATGTGGTTACCACCGCGCATACGCTAAGCATCAACAATGCTAATAAATATTTCTGTATCGATTTCATATCTTTCCTATCTTTAAAATCTTAGTTATTTACAAGTAATTTCAAGTTTTATCCTCAGATTTACGCTCAAAATCACTTCACATCGTCAATCTGCTTACGCAGACGAGCCATCAGTTCGTCTGTGCTCTCGCGAGTTGAGAAAGCGCCCTGACGCTTCTGCACTTCTGCACGGATTGCGTCAATGTCAACACCGAAGTTTTCCTTCAGCCAGTTGCGCAGAATGTCCACTTTCTTGTCAAGTATCTCAGCACCATCCTTGCCGTCCTTGTCGGGCACCGGCAGTACTTCAAATGCCAGATAACTCCCCTCTGCACTGATATCCTCGCCACACGACGAACATTTCTTGCGCGTAATCGAGTTTATCGTCTGGCAATTCTTGCAGCGCTTGTTATTAGCCTCCAGGCGAGCCTTCTCGGCATCTCCGTAGTCCGTACCGCCCGTACGGCCACCGTCGCCCACATACACCTTGTTGCCCTCGGCCTCTTCGCCCAGTTCGGGGTTCTTCAGGTAGTACCAGCAGTAGTACAGAGCGGTCTGTGCTGCCTCCGGATCATCGTCGTCAAGGTTGGGCGACTCCCATCCACGGGCTGCAAGCTCCTTCACGCGGGCCCACTTGGTGTCGGTCATTGTGATGTAGTTGGCTATTGTCTCAGCCACGTCCTCACGGAACTGGCTGCTGGCATACGGGGTGGTGAAGCCCAGTGAGTTCACCACACCGTCGATGCGGTACTGCCAGTTGCTGGCATCGTAGCCGCCCACGCTCAGGGTATTGAACTCGGTGGGGTATGTGATTGCCTGGTGAAGAATGTGAGCGAACTCGTGGTGCATGGTCTTGAACACATACTCGTTCATGTGGTCAAAGTCATACACGTCGGCATAGTTCAGCTTCAGCAGGTTAATCTTGATTCCGCTCTCGGCCAGACCCAGTATCTCAGTATGGTTGTCGGGGTCGTAGGCACTCGAACCTATAAGCTGAAGGATTCGCGGCGAATAAGTCTTCAGGAACTCGTCGCCGGCTATCTCCGAATACACGTCATACCACAAGTACTTGCACAGCACAGCGCAGTCCATCGACTGCTGCATGGTTGGCGGCGACATGTTATAATCGATGAACGCGCTCAAATCCTGCATCTTATAACGGAAATCCACGTTATAAGGCTCAAGGAAATTGATTTTCAGCCACTTCTCAAACCTGCCCTTAGTCGTGGTCAGGTCGTACGTCTCCTCGCCGTCGTCGAATATCGACTCCGTGAACTTGTCCTCACTGCACGATACAAACGTCATTGCAGTAAGCGAAGCAAGCGCGAGCGTCAGCATATATTTCTTTATCGATTTCATAGTCTTAATCGTTTTTTCTGTTCGTAATCTCTCTTATCACTTGTAGTAAGCCGATATGCTGGTGTTAATCACTGCATCCGAGCCGCTCACTGTGGGTGCTACGCGGTCGTTAGGCTCAAAGCCGGCGGCGATAACCTCATCCGGTATCTGAATAGCGTAGCGCGGATCCAGAGTCTGAAGCACTTCGTCCTTGTACTGACCGTCGCTCGTTGTGGCTATGCGGTGTGTGATGCTCAGACCCAGACGCTTGATATCGAACCAGCGCATTCCGGTGTGAACCAGGCTGATGCGGCGGAAGTGCTGCACACACTGCAAGTATGGCAGTATCGCTGCAGTCACCTGATACTTGTCGCTCGGGCAAACCTCATCAACGTGAATGTCTTTCACGATTCCGTAACCGGGGTCAGTGGTCTGATAGAAGCTTATCAGGCGGTCCTTGGTGAATTCCACCATTCGGTCATCGCTCGCAGCGTAGTTACGCCTACCCTGGTCCCAAACGTTCAGGTCGGCAAACGCGCCGTCTATGTCGCCAAGGAACAATTTTGCCTCGGCGCGGCACAGAAGGGTCTCTTCGGCCGTGAACTCGGTACGCACCATGTGGCAATAACCGATTCCGGCCAACTTGTCAGTGTACTCGAACTGCTCGCCGCACGTTCCGGCGAAGTAGCTTCCGTAACGCTGGTCACCGGCGCTTCCGCACACGCTGAAGAAGCAGGGGTGCATAGCGAAGGTCTCCTGCGTGGTGTTGTTGATATAACGGCATCCGTTCCACGTCGGGCCGGGGCCTTGTATCGTCGCACGACGGCCGTCGCCGTTAGGAGCGTAACGGTAGCCCAGGAAGCGACGCCATGCTGTGGAATATGTTCCGAAAAGCATGAAGTTGCCCGGACGGTCCACGCTCACGTAGTAGCGGTTGATATCGCTGATGTAATAGAAGTCTTGCTGCGCCCAGATATCTGGCATCATGCTCAGCAATTCTCCGCTTGCCAGTGCGTCGTTTGCATACTTCAGCGACTTGTCATACTGACGTGTGAACAGGTAGAAGCGTGCCGCAAACGCGTTGGCGGCGTTCTTGTTGAAGTGATACTTCGGTGCCTCGTATGTGGCGTCGTTAATCAGGGGCAGACCCGCGGTAAGGTCCTTCTCTATCTTCTCATACACCGTAGCCAGGTCCTCACGGTTGTACTGAGGCATCACGGTGGTCTCGGGAGTAGTCACGTATGGCAGTCCCTGAAGGCCCTTGCTCAGTTCCGGACCACGATATGGCATACAGAACACCTGAGCCAGAATGAAATAGTGATACGCACGCGACACCAGTGCCTCGCCCTTCGACGCCGACAACTGAACAGCCTCTTCGTCGGTCATATTGTATGCGCCGCCCTCTATCTCGGCGATGCGCTCCAGGGCTGCGTTACAGTATGCTATCGCGCGGAAGCAGCCTTCCCACACCTCACTCGGTGAGTCACTGCCCGTTCCGGTCTTAACATCCTCAAAATTGAATATCTCGCGGTCCACTTCATCGTACGGCGACAGACTGAAACGAAGCGCACCCTCACGTGGAGCGTTCAGGTCTATCACGTTGTCGCTCGAGAACTCGCCCACAATCGCATAATTGTAGGGGGTGTAGGCACCCAGCAACAGGCCTTTCACGTCTGCCGGAGTCACCAAGTCCACTCGCGAGTCAGGGGCCTTGTCAAGGAAATCTTTGCACGATGTCAGTGTCATCGCTGCAAGCCCCAGTACTATTGCTATATATCTTATTTTCATATCCGTTTCGTTTAATTGGTTTCTTTACACCTTTTTGTTCTCTCTCGATTAAAGCCCAAAACGCAATGTGAATGTGAACTGACGCGGGTTAGGCGATGCCACACCTCCACTGTTGAAGAACTCGGGGTCTTGTCCGTTCAGTTTGCTGTCGGCATAAAGCAGCCCGATGTTAGTCGCCGCGAACTTAACCGATGCACTATTCAGCTTCAGGTGACGGATGAAACTCTCCGGCAGGTCATACACCAGCGATATCTCTTTCAGCCTGATGAAGTCGCCCTTTGCCACGCGTGCCGTACTGTAGTTGTACGAACTGTAACCGTAGCGAACGTCGCGATTGTCGTAGTACTGGCGATAAGGCAGTATCACCGGAATGTCGGTGTAGGCCTCGTCTCCGGGGATTACCCAGCGGTTCTTGAACTCCTTCGGATGGGCCGTAAGGTCGCTGTAGGATGCCGAGAACACAGGATCCAGACGCAACTTGTTGCCAAACGAATAGGTCATGAACACGTTCAGGTGCAGACCCTTCCACGAGAAGGCATTGTTGAATCCTCCGGTGTACAGCGGGTCAACCGGTCCTTCATACTTCAGGAAGTCGAGCTTGTCACGCTCCTGGAAGAAACTTGAACCTGTGGTCACGTTGCCGTCTGGATCAATCACCAGAGGAAGTCCTTCTGAGTTCAGACCCACAAACGGTATCGAGAACAGGGCACGTACAGGGTAACCCTGCTTTGCGTATCCCTGACCGGGTACCAGGTCGCTCACGCGCGAACGGGTCACCAGTTTCGTAATCTTGTTCTTCGCGAAGGCAAACGTAAGGTCGCTCGTCCATGTGAAGTTCTTGGTCTCTATGTTCTTGGTGGACAGGGTGAACTCCACACCGTGCGATGCCATCTCGGCCACATTGGCGTACTTCTCTGTCACACCGCCTATACCCTGTGTATATACGTGACCGATAAGGTCGAAGTTGTTTCGCTTGTACCAGTCGAACACCAGATTGATGCGGTTGCCTAAGAATCCCAGGTCAACACCGATGTCAAGCTCGTGCTTCTTCTCGTAGGTCAACTCCGAATTGGCCAGCGACACCAGCGACAGTCCGGTTTCCTTCGTCTCTGTCTCCAATCGCCATGGCTTGTCGGGCTGATAGATGGCATTTGCGTTGCTCACGCTGCTCGGGCCGCTCTCGGCGGTAAGCGAGTAACTGGCGCGTATCTTGGCGTATGTGAACGCGTGCCGGCTTCCCTTCCATCTTTTGAAGAATGGCTCCTCGTGCGCGTTCCACGCACCCGACACGTTCCACGTAGGCAGCCAGCGGCTCTGACGGCTCTTACCCATCTTGTTCGAGCCCTCGTAGCGGATAGTTCCGTTCACAATGTAACGGCCGGCATAACTATAGCTCGATGTCCCTATGTAAGCCAGGTTGCGCGAATATGTCGGACTCATGCTGTAGTAGTCTCCGTTCTCCTCCTCCATCTGCTTGAACATCTTGTAGTTGGCAAACGGCAGGTTACCCTGGCCGTAGATGATTCCGTAGGCATTGAACGTCTCGGCCATACGGTCCACCTTACTTGCCTCCATCGCTCCCATTATATAGAAAATGTGGTCGTGACCGAAGGTCTTCTGATATTGAGCCGTTCCGCGGAAGTCATACTGCGACACCTTGTAGAGGGTGTGGAACCAGAAACCGCCCTTCGGAAGCACCGTCTCAGGAAGTGCGTTGGGCACGTCAGGGTCAGTGTAGAGGTAACGGTTGCTGCTGCGCACCGTCGCATCCTCAGGGTCGATACCGGCACGATAAGCAAGCGCCTGATTTGCTCCTTCCTTCACATAGTGGTTCTGCTCACTGGAACTCGTACGATATGCGCCCAGCAGGTTGATTTCCAGCCCCGATACCGGACGGATGTTAAGTTCGCCCTGGAACTTGAGGTCGGTCACTGCTATGTCTATGTAGTTCTGCTCAAGCTCATTGAAGATGTTGAACGAACTGTAGTTTCTCTTGTAGTATGTGTTCGGGTCCAGCGTACGCGATGTGTTCAGCGCGTAACTGTACGGGTTGATGTCAAATGAGCGGTTCACCTCCATATTCACCACGTCGGTACTCTGGCTCAGCGTTCCTGGTGCCTTCTGCTTACGGTAGCTGTCGCTCGTAAGTATCTTCACGCGAATCTTGTCGGTCAGGTTATAGTTGGCGTTGGCGTTGAATGTGTAACGCTCCACGCTGCTCGACTTGTACCATCCAGGGTCGTTCATCAGAGAAATCGACGTGTAGAAGTTACCCTTGTCGGTTCCACCCGACACGCTCACCGCGTGGTTCTGCATGATGTTGTTGTTGAACAGCAGGTCAAACCAGTCGGTGTTGCGGAACTCGGCTTCACGCAGATATGAGTTTCGGGCCGCGGTGGTGTTGGCAAGGCCGTAAGTGCCGTTCTGATAACTGTTAATCAGATTGTACATATGCCCATAGATACCGGTGTTGCTCGCGTTAACCAGCGACGCGAACTCCAGCCAGCCCTTACTCTCCATCTCCTTGTAGATTCCCATCTGCTCCTGTGAGTTGCTGATGTTGAAGTTCCTGTAATTGGGCTTCATACGATAGGTGAACTCACCGGTATAGTTAATCGATGTGTGTCCGGCCCTACCGCTCTTGGTAGTCACCACAATCACACCGGCCATTGCCTTGGCTCCATAAATCGACGTTGCACTACCGTCCTTCAGAATCTGGAACGACTCTATGTCGTCAGCGTTAAGGCCGGCTATGGCGCTCGAAATCAGGGTCACAGCGTCACCGCTACTCAGGTCGTCGGCGTCTATCTCCACGTTGTCCTCCAGAATCACGCCGTCAACAACCCACAACGGACGGGAACTTCCGTAAATCGACGTCGCTCCACGAACTCGTATCTTGGGCGCTGTACCGAAGGTTCCGGTCACGTTCTGAACCGACACACCGGCAGCACGGCCTTCAAGGGCACGGCTCACGTCGGCCACTCCGTCAAGCTTGGCTTTCGATGCGTCCACTTTCTGCGTAGCTCCGGTGAACAATCGCTTGTCCACCTTGGCCATACCGGTTACAACCACTTCGCTCAGCACTTGTGAATCATCATCAAGCGTGATCTTCATCTCTCCGTCGCTAACACCCACTTCCTGCTGCTTGTAGCCTATCGAAGCAACCAATATCTTCGATTTCTTCGACTGAACTGTCAGCGTGAAGCGGCCGTCAAGGTCGGTCGCCGTTCCGTTGCCGGTCCGCCCTTTCTCAGTAACCGTAGCGCCGATAAGGGGCTCATTGTCCTTGTCCACTACTACACCTGTCACGCGAATCTGAGCCGACGCAACAGCCGTACATAGCGTAATCGCCAAGAGCAATAGTAACTTCTTAATTCTCATAAGCTCTGTCTATTTAGTGTTTTATTTTTTTTATTTTCTCCCATTTGCAATCAGCAGTTGCTCCGCCTCGGAGCAAGCACGGAATGCACCTTTTTTCTTAACACATTATTTATATATAGTCGTAAAACCCCCAAAACTTCCTCCGCGCCTCTCTCTCGTTCTCATCTCATTTGCAGCGCGGCTAAAGCCTCTCAGGAACATTCTTTTCCCTTTCGCAGTTTCTTAACTAAATATAAATTTGACCGCAAATTTACACACTTTTTTTCTTTTTACATAATTTTTATGCTAAAAAACACTCTTTTTCACTAACTTTTTATCACTTTTCGCGGTTAAAAATTATAATAATTAATAAATTCCAAAAATGCATTTTTATGAAATTATGGCAATATATACAAATTCTCTGACAAAATGACTCATATTGCAACAAATTTACCAATTCAAAGCACCAATTTCACCATTAACAATAGCAAAATGAAACTTTCAATTTGTTAGCATAAATAATTTAACCCTTTTTCACCTTATCCCACCCTACAGTAACTGTTCACCTCACTCTTCCTCGTACTTCTCGTAGAGGTAGTCGTTATAAGGGAATCGCTGTGAGTGTATCTCCTTCGCCTTGGCATAGAGTATCTGCTTCAACTCCTCTATGTTCTCGCGGTTCTTGGCCGAGATAAACACGCAGTTCTCGCCCATCCGCGCCATCCACGTCTGGCGCAACTCCTCAAGCGACACGTTCTCACGGCTGCGCGGGGTCAGGTCGTCGGCATCTTTTTCCACATAACTGAACTGGTCTATCTTGTTGAACACCATCACCATCTCCTTGCCACCAGCGCCGCACACATCTTGAAGCGTCCTGTTCACCACTTCCACCTGCTCCTCAAACTGCGGATGCGACACGTCCACCACATGAACCATAATGTCGCTGTCACGCACCTCGTCAAGCGTGGTCTTGAACGACTCCACCAAGTGTGTGGGCAGCTTACGGATAAAACCCACGGTGTCGGTCAACAGAAACGGCAGGTTCTCTATCACCACCTTGCGCACTGTTGTGTCGAGCGTGGCGAACAGCTTGTTCTCCGCAAACACGTCGCTCTTGCTCAGCACGTTCATCAGCGTGGATTTCCCCACGTTGGTGTAGCCCACAAGTGCTATACGCGTGAGCTTGCCGCGGTTCTTGCGCTGTATCACTTTCTGCTTGTCGTACTGCGCCAGTTTCTGCTTCAGCAGCGTTATCTTCGACTTCACTATCCGTCGGTCGGTCTCTATCTGCTCCTCGCCGGGACCGCGCATTCCTATTCCGCCTCGCTGGCGCTCCAAGTGCGTCCACATTCCGGTCAGGCGCGGCAGCAAGTACTGGTATTGAGCCAGTTCCACCTGCATCTTGGCGTTGGCGGTCTGAGCGCGCTTGGCGAAGATGTCCAGTATCAGGCTTGTTCGGTCCAGCACTTTCACCTTAACCTCTTTCTCTATGTTGCCCAGTTGCTTCGGGGTCAGGTCGTCGTCGAATATCACCAGACTCACGTCGCTGTCTTTCACGTAGGCCGCAATCTCCTCCAACTTGCCTTTGCCCACAAACGTGGCGCGGTTCGGAACATCGCACCGCTGTGTGAATCGCTTCACGGTCTCAGCTCCGGCCGTCTCAGCCAGGAATTCCAGCTCGTCCAGGTATTCCTTGGCCTTGCTCTCGCCCTGCTCTGGTGTTATCAGGCCCACCAGCACCGCCTTTTCTTCTTCGGTCAGGCTCACTCGCTTGCTGTCATCTATCAGTCCCATTGTCTCTGCCGCCTTTTCGTTATCTTTCTGCTTATTCAAAAAATCGCCGCACCCGTGCCTCACAAGGTGCAGCGACTTTCTGTATCATTCTTCTTCTGTTATTCTCATTTCTTGGCTTCCACCTTGTTGTAGCGCTTGTTAAGCCCTTTTATCACGTCGTCGGTCACGTCCAGCGCCGGATCTATGTAGAATGTGGCGGGCTTGCGCACTATCATCGAGTAGCCGCGCTGCTTGGCATACTCGGTCATAAAGTTGGTGATGGAGTCGGTCAGTTGCTGCGTGTTCTGCGCCACCTCGTTCTGGATGCTCTGCTGCAGTCCGGCCATATACTTCTGGGCGTCGTTCTGCATCTTCTGCAACTTGGCCTGGTCGGCGTTGAAGCTTGCCTCGTCCAGATAACCGTTGTTCTTGTACTTCTGCTCCATCGTGGCGGCAAAGCGGTTTATCTGGTCGCCGCGCTGCTGCTGGGCGGCATCATACTGGTTCTGACGACGAAGCATCGCCTCGTTGATGTCCTTTGCCAGATTGTAGTTTGCCATGAGCGAGTCCTCGTCCACGTAGCGTATCACTAACTGTTCGGTTGCCGACTTCGGGGTTGCACTCACTGCAGCTTTCTTCTCAGGCTTCTGATTGCACGATGTAACCAGCGACAGCATCGCCACGGCCATTACACCAAGCATAATTTTCTTACGGTTCATTTGTCTTCTAATAATAGTTTTTACTTATAAAATTCTTCATCTTTGGCACACGTGATACCGCGCTTGCGCATCTCAGGATTTCCGTGGATGTGGGTGTTGGGAAATCTTCCGCCTTTCACGAAGAACACCTTCACACCCAGCAGGGCCACTGCCACGCCCACCAGCAATATCACTATTAATATCTGTGTAGCCAACCTTGTTTTACTTGTCTTTTTCTCAAGTTTCGTGCAAAGATAGAAAACGTTTGCAATATTTTCACGTTCATTTCAAAAATATTTTGTATCTTTACACCAACATTAGGCAGTTTTTAACTTTTTTTTGCCCTACTTGTGATTTATAACATTTTATTAACAACATAATTTTATTCCATTATGACTATTAAAGATCTTAAACCGACTCGTGTGTGGGAAATTTTCCACGAAATCACTCAGGTTCCTCGCCCCTCGGGCAACCTCGACAAAATCCGCGCTTGGCTCGTGGATTTCGCCAAGAGAAACAACCTCCAGTACAAGGTGGACCAGGTGGGCAACGTGGCCATGTTCCGACCCGCTGCACCGGGCTTCGAGAACGCTAAGGAAGTCGTCCTCCAGGGACACATGGACATGGTGGCCGAGAAGACTTCCGATTCTAACCACGACTTCAATAACGACCCCATTCAGACCATAATCGACGGCGAATGGGTGCGCGCTAACAACACCACTCTCGGTGCCGACGACGGACTGGGACTCGCCATCGCGCTCGCAGCCATCACCGACCCCGACATTAAGTGCGGCGCGCTCGAGGCTCTCGCAACCGTTGACGAGGAGACAGGGCTTACCGGTGCTTCTAACATCACCCCGGAAATGCTGCAGGGCGACTACCTGCTCAATCTCGACAGCGAGGACGACGGCGTTATCACCATCGGGTGCGCGGGTGGACTCGTTTCCATCGCCACTTTCCAGTACAACGAACTTCCGGCTCCTAAGGACCTCAACTACTTTGAGCTGAGCCTCCTCAGCCTCCACGGCGGACACTCCGGTACCGACATCAACTGCGGCTATGCCAGCGCCACAAAGCTTATCGCCCGCCTGCTCTGGACCATCCGGCAGGAAATCCCTTACGAACTGGCATGCATCGACTCCGGAAACCTCCACAACGCCATCTCTCGCGACGCTAAAGCCGTAATCGGCATCCGTCCCGCCGACAAGGAGAAACTGGCCGTCGTATTCAACCGCTTCGTGGCCGAAATCCAAAACGAATACCGCCACACCGAGAAGAACATGAAGTGCGCTTGCACCGGCATCGACACCCCTGCCACCATCATCGACGACGACACGGCTCAGCGTATGGTTGCCGCCGTATTCGCCGCTCCTCACGGGGTTTACTCCATGAGCCTCGAAATGGAAGGCCTGGTGGAGACTTCCACTAACCTTGCCAGCGTCAAGATGCGTCCGGGCTGCAAAATCGTCATCGAGGGATTCCACCGCTCCGCCGTTGAGAGTCGCAAGATTGAACTCACTAACCAGATGGAGACTATCTTCCGGCTTGCCGGCGCCACTGTCACTAACGAGGGTGGCTACCAGGGATGGGAACCTAACACTAACAGCCGCATACTCAACATCGCCGTTGACTGCTGGGAGAAACTCTATGGCGTAAAGCCCACCGTCGAGGCTATTCACGCGGGACTGGAGTGTGGTCTCTTCCTCAAGGTTTGCCCGCACATGGACATGATTTCCTACGGACCCACGCTCAAGGACGTTCACTCCCCGCAAGAGCGCTGCCACATCCCCGCCGTACAGAAGGGTTGGGACTTCACAGTGGCCATCCTCAACGCCGTTGCCAAAGAGTAACATCACCGGTATCATCACGCGGGTAGCGTAGGCGCTGATTGCGGCCGCTCCCGCTTTGCGTAACCAAGAGTCCTCGCGGTTCAGGACACAGCGAGGGCTCTTTCTTTTCAGATTTATTGTGTTTTTCATGGTATAGGTTTTTTATGTGCTAAAAATGTGCTCTTCTGAAACAGTTCGTTTCTCTGGGTGCAAAGTTACGGCATCACGTGGGCCGCATCCGTGCCCATGACTCACAAACTTTCTTAACAAGACTCGTTTTTTCTCATGGAAGTAATTTACGAGGATAACCACATCATTATCGTCAACAAGGCTCCGGGCGAGATTGTCCAGGGCGACAAGACCGGCGACTCTCCACTGGTCGATACCGTCAAGCAGTGGCTCAAGGTCAAGTACAACAAGCCGGGTAACGTATTCTGCGGCGTCACTCACCGCATCGACCGACCCACCTCCGGTCTTGTGGTCTTCGCCAAGACGGGAAAGGCGCTATCGCGCATGAACGATATGTTCCGGCGCGGCGACGTGCACAAGACTTACTGGGCCATCGTGGCAAACCGCCCGCCACAGCCACAGACCACGCTCACACATTTCCTCAAGGCGGTGGAGAAGAACAACAAGACTTATGTCGCCTCTCCTTCCGACCGCGACGCGAAGAAAGCCGTACTCGAATACCGCCTCATCGCCGAATCTGAGCGGTATTTCCTGCTGGAAATCAACCTGCTCACGGGCCGTAAACACCAGATTCGCGCACAACTCGCCGCCATCGGTTGCCCCATCAAGGGCGACCTCAAATACGGCGCCCCGCGTAGCAACCCCGACGGCAGCATCTCGCTACAGTCTCACCGCATCTGGTTCACACACCCCGTGAGCCACGAGGTGGTTGACGTCACAGCACCGCCTCTTCACGACTCGCTCTGGCAGGCTCTCTGCCAAGCCGCTCAGCAGTAGCCGTTGCTCCATGCGCTTGTCCACATCGCTTTTTTTCACTAATTTTGCAAATCAACTAAAACAAGACATCAACTACTAACTAACCACCCTTTTAGATTATGGCAAACAATCCCGAGTTTAAGTACGCTCCCATGTTCCAGTTGGGAGAAGACAAGACACAGTACAGGCTGCTCTCTAAAGACGGCGTAAGCCTCGGCAACTTCGAAGGCGAAGAAATCCTCAAGGTTAGCAAGGAAGCCCTCACTCTGCTCGCTCAGCAAGCGTTCCACGATGTGGAATTTCTGCTCCGGCGCGAGCACAACCTGCAGGTGGCTCAGATCCTGAGCGACCCTGAGGCCTCTGAGAATGACAAATATGTGGCTCTACAGTTCCTCCGCAACGCAGAGACTGCCGCCAAGGGCATCCTGCCTTTCTGCCAGGACACCGGCACCGCCATCATACACGGCGAGAAGGGACAGAACGTCTGGACCGGCTTCTGCGACGAGGAAGCACTCTCCCTCGGTGTCTATAACACTTACACCACCGACAACCTGCGCTACTCGCAGAACGCGCCGCTCAATATGTACGACGAGGTGAACACTCGCTGCAACCTCCCCGCACAAATCGACATCGAAGCCACCGAAGGCTCGGAATATCGCTTCGTTATGGTGGCTAAGGGCGGCGGCTCGGCCAACAAGACTTACTTCTACCCCATGACTAAGGCCACTATCCAGAACGAGGGCACGCTGCTCCCATTCCTGGTTGAAAAGATGAAAAGCCTGGGCACCGCAGCTTGCCCGCCCTATCACATCGCTTTCGTAATTGGCGGTACAAGTGCCGAGAAAAACCTGCTCACAGTCAAACTGGCATCCATCAAGTATTACGACAACCTGCCCACCACCGGCGACGAGACAGGTCGCGCCTTCCGCGACATCGACCTGGAGCAGAAACTGCTTGTCGAGGCTCAGAAGATTGGACTCGGAGCACAGTTCGGCGGCAAGGCTTTCGCTCACGACATCCGCGTGGTGCGCCTGCCTCGTCACGGCGCCAGCTGCCCCATCGGAATGGGCGTGAGCTGCTCGGCCGACCGAAATATCAAGGCCAAGATTAACCGCGACGGCATCTGGCTCGAACAGATGGATAGCAACCCCACCGAACTCATTCCCGAGGAACTGCGTCGTCCGGGTGAGGGCGCGAAGGGCGTGGAAATCAACCTCGACCTCGGCATCGATGCGGTGCGCCGCGAACTCACCAAGTATCCGGTCAGCACTCGGGTTAACCTCAGCGGCACCATCATCGTGGCTCGCGATATCGCGCACGCCAAACTCAAGGCTCGCCTCGATGCCGGCGAAGACATGCCGCAGTATTTCAAGGACCACCCCATTCTCTATGCCGGACCGGCTAAAACTCCGCAAGGCTACCCCTGCGGCTCAATGGGACCCACCACAGCCAACCGCATGGACCCATACGTGGATGAATTCCAAGACCACGGCGCTTCGCTGGTGATGATTGCAAAGGGCAACCGCACTCAAGCCGTTACCGACGCTTGCCGCAAGCACGGCGGTTTCTACCTGGGCACCATTGGCGGAGCCGCCGCGGTGCTCTCGCAAACGAGCATCAAGAGCATTGAGTGCGTGGAATATCCCGAACTGGGAATGGAAGCCATCTGGAAAATCACCGTCGAAGACTTCCCCGCATTCATCCTGGTTGACGACAAAGGCAACGACTTCTTCCAGCAGATAGGACGAAACTGCACCTGCCACTAACCACGCACAATAACGCTAAGCGACATTACAGAGGAAATAACTCCTTATTAACGCACCCCTTCCACAAGCACTGGAGGGGGTGCTCATTTTCCACTTCTGCATCATCCACACCACCATTAACGCTCGCGTCCCGCCCTTCAATCCTCGCCTTAACCACTACACCTCATCATACTCTCATCTGCCTATTATGGCTATTGGCCATATTGGACCCATAAGACTTATTGTTCCCCACATGGCTATTGGCCATATTGGACCCATAAGACTTATTGTTTCCCACACATGGCTATTGGCCATATTGGACCCATAAGTTACTTCTACTTATTTCTTAGGCATGACCTATGTGGAGGTCTGAATAGTTACCACCCTTACACCCCTGTTAATAAATGTTAATAAGAAGCTAAATTCTCAACAAATCTCTTGCCGGTCCACAGTTTTATTCGTACCTTTGCACCGCAAATCGCGGAGTGGAGCAGTGGTAGCTCGTTGGGCTCATAACCCAAAGGTCGCAGGTTCGAGTCCTGCCTCCGCCACTCAAGAGACTGTTTTTCAAGCAGTCTCTTTCTTTTTTACAACCACTCCACAGCCCCACACACCACAAAAAATGCCCGGCGCACTGCCAGGCATCATCACATCTCATAATCCTCAATCGGATTCAAATCTTCTGCAATTCGCTCAGGTCCGGATTCACGGCCACTATCAGTCCCTCCGGATTAATCAGGAACGTGGAGTAACCATCCTCTTGGCGCCACAGTTCCAGCAGGCGCATCCGCTGCTCGTCATTGCAGTAAAATTGTGTCCCCTGCGACAAGTTGTCCATCTTGCAGATCTCCTCAAACAGGCTCTCGGTCCTGTCAAAATTCACCGACAGATGAACAATTCCTTCTTTCTTATCTGCCGCGCGGTCGTACTGCAGGTTCTTCACTCGCGAATTCGCGTCGTCCGACGACCAGAAGGTCAGCAGCACGTAACCTCCGCGATGACTCTGCAATGACATCTTCCCCGCTCTTCCGTCCAACTCCAATTGGGGAGCCTCATGACCGACCTTACTATCGACCACTTCTGTACTCCCAACTGACGTGAACACAATAAGAAACGCCACAGTCACAATTGTGAACAGTGTTTTTGTCATATTCAATCTTTTTCGTTCAACTTAAGGGAACTGCCCTCCGCACCATCTTACATAATGCCGGGGGAATTCCCCTGCCGTGTTTCGGCTCGCAACCGCCTCTGCGATTGCCCTCAGATGATTAGCCTCATCTTGAGTTTTACGCTGCAAAGTTACGCATTATTTGCAAACCTCACAAATCACCAAAAACCGCGAAACCGCTAACCACCTATCATTCAGTCGTTTCAAAAATTGACACCAAAAACCAATTCTTAAAATCAGCGGCCTTTTAACTTAAAATGTTAAAACACGCGCCAATCCGCACTCCTCGCCACATTCACCGAGCATTTCTCTCATCCGTTTTTTAACATTCAATCGTTTGCACCGCCTTTTTTCTTTTTTCTTGCAAAAATTAGTCCATCTGCCGTTTTTTTCCTAACTTTAACCCAAATCATCTAACTATTATGGCAAACCTCAATATATCCGATGAGTGGTGGACCGCGCCCGCCGATAGCGAAAACGGTAACATAATCATAGTCACAGGCCGACGCGATATGGACAACGTCATCGCCTCTCACAAGTTCTGCTTCCGTGTGGAAATCACTTGGACATACTCTCCCGACGCTCACGGAATGCCTTCCCTGGCCGAATCCAAACTCATGGAACAGGTCACCGATGCTCTCCACGACGCGTTCAACGCCGACCCTGTGGCCATTCTCACCGGTATCTACACCGGCGACGGCGAACGCACGCTCTCGCTCTACGCTCGCAGCCTGCACATCTTCCAACGAAAGATTAACGACATCCTCGCCCCATTCCCCACACTGCCGCTCCGGTTTGCCGCATTCGAAGACCCCGACTGGGACGAATACCGCGAAATGCGTGAGACGGAAATCCCCGACGAATAACCCCACTCGCTCACGGCTTACGACGCTGACCCCGAAAAAACCGGGAATGCCTCTCAGGCACACCCGGCTCTTATACCTAAATATATTCCGTGCGACAAATCACATATTCATGCCGCCGTCCACTTGTATCACCTGACCGGTCACGTAACTTGACATATCGCTCGCCAGGAACGTAGCCACATTGGCTATGTCCTCCACCGTTCCGCCACGGCGCAGGGGTATCTTCTCTATCCACTCCTTGCGGATTTCCTCTGGCAGGGCCTGTGTCATCGCTGTGTCGATGAAGCCCGGGGCTATCGCATTAGCGCGAATACCGCGCTTGCCCATCTCCTGACCCACGCTCTTGGCAAGGGCTATCAGGCCGGCCTTCGAGGCTGAGTAGTTGGCCTGTCCGGCGTTTCCGTGAACACCCACCACACTCGACATATTAATTATCGAACCGCCACGCTGACGCATCATTATGGGCAGAACGGCATGGATAAAGTTGAATGCCGACTTCAGGTTCACTGCTATCACAGCATCCCACTGTGCCTCGGTCATGCGAAGCATTATCGCGTCTTTTGTGATTCCGGCGTTGTTCACCAGCACGTCTATGTGGCCGAAATCTTCTTTTATCTGATTCACCACCTGCTCGGTCTCTTCATAGTTGGCCGCATTCGATGCGTAACCCTTAACTTTCACACCCAGAGCGGCAATCTCTTCTTCGGTTTGCTTGCCCAGCTCGTCTATCACCAAGTCGGTAAATGCAATGTCTGCGCCTTCGCTTGCATACTTCAGTGCCAGCGCTTTCCCGATTCCGCGGGCTGCTCCTGTTATCAGAGCCACTTTTCCTTCAAGTAATTTCATTTCTCGTCTCTTTTTATTGTTAGTTTTGTGATTTCTTGTTTTCCGACCGTAAAATTACTCATTTCTCCACAATCACACAAATTTAACGCCATTTCTCGTTGCGCATATCACGGTTTTATACTATTTTTGTCACATAATCTTTGCGCAGAACATGAACCGCATCGCTGTCATATTCGAAGGTAGCATCTCCAGCCGACTGGGGGTTTTCAACGTCGCCATTCAGCGCGCTCGTCACCTCGCATCCATCGCACCATGCCCTGTGGACGTTTTCATGATTCAGGTCTATGACGGGAAGCTCACTTCGCGTTTTAGGCACAGCACTCCTCCTGACGAGCGACCGCTCCAAATTACCGTCGATGGCATCAACGTTAGCATCCTTTGGTTCCGGCGCAGCGTAATCGACGCTCTGTCGCACCGTGTACTGGGGCTGAGCCAACCTTTCTTCAACGCGTTTCTCCGCTCGGTGGCACGCCGCCTCCGCCATTACGACATAATCTGCGCTCACGACCGAATTGCCGGAAAAGTCGCGCTCTCCGCCAAACAACGGTTCAACGCCAAGTGCGTCATAACTTGGCATGGCGCAAGCATCTACACCGACCCCCCACGCGATGCGCTTATCCGCCGCGAAACCGCCTCGCTGCTGCGCCAAGCCGATATCAACTGCTTCGTAAGCGAGGGGTTGGAGCGAAAAGCTCGTGAATTGTTCCCCGACACTGATTTTAAGGCCACCATTCTGCTCAACGCCGCCGCGCCGCAGTTCAGACGCTTCTCCGACGCCGAGCGAGCAGTTCTGCGTGCCGAGCACGGTGTCTCTGGCAAGAAAGTGGTGACTTTCGTAGGGCGCTTCAGCCCGGTCAAGAACGTTACACTTCTCCCCGAAATTTTCGCTGAGATTCTGCGACTTCACACCGAGGCTAACGCTCAAGAGGAAATTGAATTCTGGGCCGTTGGCGATGGTGAACAACTCACTACGGTCCAAGCATTAATGAAAAACAAGCCGGAGGTAAACTGCCGCTTCTGGGGAAATCAGCCCGCCAACGTCATGCCCGCTTTGCTCAACTGCACCGACCTGCTGCTGCTGCCCAGCCGTCTCGAGGGGCTTCCGCTGGTGGTCATCGAGGCGCTCGCATGCGGGGCTAACGTGGTCGCTACCGATGTCGTGGGCACGGCCGAGGCTATCGGAAAGGAAAACGCTGTCCCGCTCAACGACTGCTTGATTCCGAATATCGCCCGAAAAGCGGCTCTGATGCTCTCACACCCGGTTCCGCAACCTCTGCCTCCGGAAATCAACTGGCCTGCAACCGCGCGCAAAGAACTTGCCCTCCTCCAGTCTCTCTGATAACATCACTTTTTCATTTCACTTGCTCAGCGCTCGCATAGCATTGAGCACGGCAAGCACTGTCACGCCCACATCGGCGAATACTGCCATCCACATTGTGGCCGCTCCCGCTGCAGCAAGACCCAGCACTGCCAGTTTCACTCCTATCGCAAACACCACGTTCTGCCGCGCTATCGCCTGCGTCCGCCTGGCTATACTCACCGCTTGCGCTATCTTTGCCGGATTGTCGTCCATCAGCACCACGTCGGCGGCTTCTATGGCGGCATCGCTCCCCAACCCGCCCATGGCTATTCCCACGTCGGCTCGCGCTATCACGGGCGCATCGTTGATTCCGTCGCCCACAAACGCCAGTTTCCGCCCCTTCTCTCGTTCTCGCTCCATCAGGCGCTCCACATGGCTCACCTTGTCGGCCGGAAGGAGTTCGGCATACCATTCGTCTATGCCCAGCCGCTCAGCCACCTCTTGCGCCACTTCCTTGCGGTCGCCGGTCAGCATCACCACTTTATCCACGCCCTCTTGCTTCATAGCGCGCACGGCATCGGCACTCTCGTCTTTCACCTTGTCGCTGATTTCCACATGACCGGCATACGTCCCGTCTATGGCCACATGTATCACCGTGCCGCTGTGATGCCCGTGGCACTCGCTCACCTCAGCGCCCACGCGGGCCATCATCTTCTCGTTACCCACGCTCACCTGCTCATCGCCCACTCGGGCGCTGATTCCGTGACCGGCCAGTTCTTGAATGTCGCTCACGGCACAGCCGTCGGTGGCTTCTTCAGGGAATGCAGCTCTCAGCGCCGCCCCTATGGGATGCGTGCTGTAGTGCTCCACGTGTGCGGCCAGGTGAAGCAGCCGGCGCTCGTCGCACTTGTCGGGATGCACTGCCACCACCTCAAACCGGCCTCGGGTCAGCGTTCCGGTCTTATCCATCACCACTGCGCCCAGATTGGACAGTGCATCCAGGTAATTGCTCCCCTTTACCAGTATTCCGCTTCGCGACGCACGGCCTATCCCACCGAAGAACGTCAGCGGAACGCTTATCACCAGGGCGCACGGACACGATATTACCAGAAACATCAGTGCCCTGTAAAGCCATCGTGGAAACGCTTCTGCAAAGTCCCCGGCAATCAGCGGCGGTACCAGCGCCAGAACCACTGCCGCGCACACCACCACCGGCGTATATACTCGCGCGAACCTCGAAATAAAGGTCTCGCTCTTCGACTTCCGCTCCTCAGCGCTCTCCACCAGTTCTATTATCTTATTCACTGTGCTCTCACCGTAACTCTTGCTCACTCGCACGCGTATCACGCCGCTCAGGTTCACGCACCCCGAAGCCACTGTGTCTCCCTCGTACACGTCGCGAGGCACGCTCTCACCGGTCAGCGCCACTGTGTCTATGCTGCTCGCCCCGGTTTCCACCACGCCGTCCAGCGCAATCCTTTCTCCTGGCAACACTTCCATCAGTTCCCCTTCGGCCACGTCTTGCGGATGCACCAAAGCCACATCTCCGTCACGCACCACTCGCGCCGTTTCGGGACGTATATCCAGCAGGTGCGAAATGCTTCGCCGACTCTGACCTTCGGCATATTCCTCAAACATCTCCCCCACGTAGAAGAATAGCATCACCGCCACTGCCTCGGCCATCTCATGCTCGGCTCCGGGAAGGAAGCCTATCAGCATCGCGCCCGCTGTGGCTATCGTCATCAGGAAATGCTCATTGAACACGTCGCCTTCGCGCAATCCCTCCGCGGCCTCTTTCAGCACGTCACGCCCTATCAGCAGATACGGCACTAAATACACGCATAGCAGTGCCCACATCGGAAGCGCCACCGTGCGCTCCACCAATTTTGCCGCCACCAGCAGCACCACCGTGGCCGCTATCGTTGCCAGCCGCGCCTTCATACTCTCTTCATGCTCTCCATGTCCGTGCTCATGATGCCCATGCCCATGAACCTCGCAACTACAACTGTTTTCTCCGTGTTTACACATAACCGTCTTTCTTTATGACCTATTTGGGTCTATTGTTATTTCTCACCGCAAAGTTAAGCCTTATCTTTTGCAACCTGGTTGCAATCTCTTTTTGCTCCTCTCAATATTTTTCGTAATTTTGTACTTCTAAGTTTTCTGACCGATGAATAAGTTTGCCGACGTTCTGCTGCCGCTTGCCATACAAGGCCTTTACACCTATCGTATCCCCGATTCCATAGGTCCTCTTGCCGTGGGAAGCAGGGTGCTCGTCCCGTTCGGCGTCAAGAAGTTCTTCACTGCCATCGTGGTAATGACTCACGACTTCGAGCCTAAGGATTACAAAACTAAGGAGATTCTTCAGGTTCTGGACCCCTACCCCATCGTGCGACACCCGCAACTCAAGTTCTGGCAGTGGATTTCCGATTACTACCTCTGCTCTATGGGCGAAGTCTATAAGGCCGCCGTACCGTCTGGGCTGAAGGTGGAGAGTGAAACTTTCATCAGTCCCAATCCTGACTTTGAGGAGGAGGCGCCGGGCGCGCTGTCCGACAAGGACAAGGTTATTCTCGACTTCACCGCTCAGCGGGGACGGGTACAAATCAACGAGATTTCCAAGGCCACCGGATTCAAGGGGGTGGAAGCCTCCGTGAGCCGGCTCATATCCATGGATGCCATCCACGTGGCGGAGAGAGTTATCGACAATTATAGGCCCAAGACTGAGGCTTTTGTGCGCCTCACCATCTCTCGCGACGACGAGCAGGCGCTCCACCGCCTCTTCGATGAGTCGCAGCGCGCTAAGAAGCAGGAAACGCTCCTGCTGGCCTACATCGACCTCTCTCACTGGTTCCGCAAGGGTGAACCGCTGGCCGAAGTCAGCAAGAAGGCGCTGCTCGAGCGCTCCGGATGCTCTCAGGCCGTGCTGAAAGCCGCACAGAATAAGGGCACTTTTGAACTCTACAAAAAGGAAATTAACCGTTTCGCCTCTTCTTCCATATCGCAGGTGGCGCTTCCGGAACTATCGCCTGAGCAAACGGCTGCCTATAAGGCCATTCACGCCGGTTTCCGCGAGAAGAACATCACGCTCTTGCATGGGGTCACCTCCAGTGGCAAGACGTCTATCTATATGCACCTCATCGACGACGCGCTCCGTCTGGGCAAGCAGGTGCTCTACCTTGTACCGGAGATTGCGCTCACCACGCAACTCACCAAGAGGCTACACGCCGTCTTCGGCGACCGACTGCTCATCTACCACTCTAAGTTCAGCGACAACGAGCGCGTTGACATCTGGAAAAAACTTCTCAATTCCTCCGAGCCTTGCGTCATCATTGGCGTGCGCTCTTCCATCTTCCTGCCTTTCTCGTCGCTGGGACTGATTATCATCGACGAGGAACACGACACCAGTTACAAGCAACAGGACCCCGCACCTCGCTACAACGGCCGTAACGCCGCTATGGTGCTGGCTCAGATGCACGGTGCAAAGACGCTTCTCGGCTCGGCCACTCCGGCCATCGACTCGTTCCATAACGCCCGTAACGGAAAATACGCCCTCGTTTCGCTCACCTCGCGATACGGCGACATACAGATGCCTGCTGTCGAAGTCATCGACTCCAAGAAGGCTCGCAAAAAGCACGAAATGGATGGGCTGTTCTCGCTCGACTTGATTTCGCAGTGCCGACAGGCACTCAACGCCGGGGAGCAGGTGATTCTCTTCCAGAACAGGCGCGGCTACGCGCCCATCGTTCGATGCAAGGACTGCGCTTGGGTGCCCACCTGCAAGAACTGCGACGTCTCGCTCACCTATCACAAGCACTCCCACACTCTCGTGTGCCACTACTGCGGATACACCGTCACGCTGCCCGCGGTATGCCCGGCTTGCGGCAACGCCTCCATCGAGGTCATCGGATTCGGCACGGAGCGCATCGAAGACGCTATCGAGGGGGTCTTCCCGGGGGAGAAAATCTCGCGCATGGACCTCGACACCACCAGAGCCAAGAACAGTTACGAAAGAATCATCGATGAGTTCTCTTCGCATAAGACTAACATCCTCGTCGGGACTCAAATGGTTACTAAGGGGCTCGATTTCAGCGCCGTGAGCATCGTTGGCATCCTCAATGCCGACACCATGATTTCTTTCCCTGATTTCCGCTCACACGAGCGCGCCTTCAACATGATGGAACAGGTCGCCGGTCGCGCCGGTCGTGCCCACAAGCAGGGTAAGGTCATCATTCAGACTTCTAACCCTGAGCATCCGGTCATAGGATTTGTCCGCAACCACGACTATTTGGGATTCTATGAATACGAACTGGACGAACGCAAGCGTTTCGCGTATCCGCCGTTCACGCGTATCATCAACATCTACCTCAAGCACTCTCGCGACGACGTGTTGCTCGAAATGGCCGTCCGTTACAGCAACGAGCTACGCCACGTTTTCGCTCACCGCGTCCTGGGACCCGAGGCTCCGTCCATCCCACGAATCCAGAATCTGTACATCCGCCAGATTGTGCTAAAGATGGAAAACGAGGCTTCTATGATTAAGGTGAAACAGATTCTTCGCGACATCTACGTCAGGCTTCTCGCCGAAGACTCTCGCATGCGCTCCATCCGGCTCTATTACGACGTTGACCCCGTCTGACCTCTCCCCCCTATTCCACAAAAATAGGACAGACTCACAAGCCTCTATAGCCTTGCAAGTCCGCCTTTTTTATTCTTAACGCCAACGTCCTTTTCTTAGAACGGCAGGTCGTCGGTGCTCTGCTGCGTGAAATCTGCAGCCTGTGGCTCTCCGGCAGCGGGTGCTTCGGGTGCGGGGGGCACGGGAGCACCTGCGTTTGCTGGAGCCGGCGCGGCTACATCGGTCTTCTCGCCCTTCCATCCACGGATGCTGGTGAACCACCGTCCGTTGTACTCACGGCTCTCTATGTCAAAACTCAGGTTTATCACGTCTCCTACCTCAAAATTGTACTGGTTGGCTCGCTCGCCGAAGAAATCAAAATACACTTTCTTTGGATACGCTTCCAGCGTCTCAAGCACATACTCTTGCTTACTCCACTGATTCCCGGCCTTAGAGGTTCCGCTCTGCAACGGCAACTTCAGTATTATCTTTCCTTTTACTTCCATTGTTTTATTTTCTTTAATTCTTTTGTTTTCGTAACCGCAAAGTTACAAAATACTTCACAATATTTCACCCAAAATCCAATTTTATTCTTAATAAAAACAATATTTCACATAATTTATGTGCGTAGGCACGATTTTTGCATTATCTTTGTCATACCACATTATTTTTTTAAACCGGTTTTATTATGCAAAAGGACTTTGATTTAATAACTAACATCATAGAAGGTATTCAGGAAAAGAAAGGTCGTTCCATCGTGCACGTTGACCTCGCTGGCATCGAAACGGCTGCAACTCAGGGGTTTATTATCGCCACCGGTAACACTCCCATGCAGGTCGAGGCCATAGCCGACAGCGTAAGGGAATGGGTGGAAAAGCACACCGGTACGCGCCCTTTTAACTACGACGGATACCAGAACGCGCAGTGGATTATCATCGACTACGGCTCGGTTTACGTCCACATATTCGTCCCCGACGTACGGGAGCGTTACAATCTGGAACAACTCTGGAGCGATGCCAAAATAATCTCCATCCCCGACCTCGACTGACATCATGTCATTCTATCCTCATACACACCATTTTTCACATCATGAGCAACAATAGCAACAACAATAAGCGAAAGCAAAACCCCAAGGTGAAGTTCAACTTCTACTGGATCTACGGACTCATAGCGGCTTCGCTGTTCCTTCTCTATTTCATCGACAGCGATTTCAGTTCCTATAAGAAGGACGTCAGTTGGACTGAGTTTCAGAACATCGCCCAGAAAGGCGGCATATCGCACATCACCGTATTCTCCAACAAACTCACCGCCGAGGGCACTCTCACCGACTCCGCGGCCAGAAAAACTTTCCCCGCCATCAAGGAAACGGCTCCCTCTAAGACTGTCGGCAACGCTCCTAACAACACCGGCAGCGTCCTGCCTAAGGCCGTGGTTTCCACCGACATCCCCTCCACCGACAAGTTCGAGGAGGCCGTCGCGGCATGGAACGAATCGGGGGCCTTCAAGGGCGACGTGAAATATGAGAAATCAAGCGACTTCTCCAATTTCTTCTGGGGATTCGGCCCTATTCTGCTTCTGGTTTTATTCTATATTCTCATGATGAGGCGAATGGGCGGAGGTGGACCTAGCGGTGGCGTCTTTGGCGTCGGCAAGTCTAAGGCCAAACTGTTCGACAAGAACAACGACCAGAAGGTAACTTTCGTCGATGTCGCCGGCCTTGCCGAGGCTAAGACCGAAGTGGCCGAGATTGTTGACTTCCTCAAGAATCCCAAGCGCTACACCGAACTGGGTGGCAAAATACCTAAAGGCGCTCTGCTCGTAGGCCCTCCGGGTACGGGTAAAACGTTGCTTGCCAAGGCCGTGGCCGGCGAAGCCGACGTGCCGTTCTTCTCCATGTCGGGTAGCGACTTTGTCGAAATGTTTGTCGGAGTGGGTGCTTCACGGGTGCGAGACCTCTTCCAGCAAGCCAAGGAGAAGGCCCCGTGCATCGTATTCATCGACGAAATTGATGCCGTGGGACGCGCTCGCGGACGAAATGCTAACATGGGCGGAAACGACGAACGCGAGAACACGCTCAACCAACTTCTAACCGAGATGGACGGTTTCGGTAGTAACTCCGGCGTTATCATTCTCGCCGCCACTAACCGTGCCGACATCCTCGACAAGGCGCTCATGCGTGCCGGTCGTTTCGACCGACAAATCTACGTTGACCTTCCGGAACTGGGCGACCGAAAAGAAATTTTCAACGTCCACCTGCGCAACGTGAAAATCGACGGTAGCGTGGACATTGACCTGCTCGCAAGGCAGACTCCGGGATTCTCAGGTGCCGACATCGCCAACGTTTGCAACGAGGCAGCACTTATCGCGGCACGCCACGGCAAGAAAGCCGTGCAGAGGCAAGACTTCATGGATGCCGTGGACCGCATCGTGGGTGGTCTGGAAAAACGCTCCAAAATCACTACCGTTGAGGAACGTCGCTCCATCGCCTATCACGAGGCCGGGCACGCCACCGTTAGTTGGCACCTGCAGTACGCGCACCCGCTCATCAAGGTCACCATCGTTCCGCGCGGAAAAGCGCTCGGTGCCGCTTGGTATCTGCCGGAAGAGCGACAGATTGAGCCTAAGCAGGCCATCCTCGACGAGATTTGCTCGCTCATGGCCGGACGTGTCGCTGAGGAACTCTACCTCGGATTCATCGACACCGGTGCGCTCAACGACCTGGAACGGGCCACTAAGATGGCCTACGCTATGGTTACTTTCTATGGCATGAGCGACCGCCTTCCAAATGTCTCATACTACGACTCCAACGATTCCTACGGCTTCACTAAGCCATATAGCGAAACTCGCGCCAAGGTCATCGACGAGGAGGTGCAGCGCATCATCAATGAGCAGTACGAACGCGCTAAGCAGATTCTCGTCGAACACACCGAGGGACACAACCAACTGGCTGAACTGCTCCTCCAGCGAGAGGTGATCTACACCGAAGACGCCGAACGCATCTTCGGACCGCGACAGTGGACTTCTCGAACCGAAGAAATCCTCAAGGCCTCCGAAGAAGCACCAAAAGAGCCCTCCACCCCTGCCGATTCTCCACAAGACGGCACGGCTAATCCGGAATAACCCCAAGGGAACCACACCCACATACATAAGACCTATAAGACCTATAGGTCCTATAGACCCTTTTGAATCACCACTGCTGTAGGGACGCGGCACATGGCCGTGGGCCATGTGCCG
>CALAVE010000091.1 GCA_937892215.1 uncultured Porphyromonadaceae bacterium | reverse complement strand
GAAGTGACGGAGTTGGGGATGGTGACGCTTGTCAGTGAACTGCAGTTGCGGAACGCGTACCTGCCGATTTCGGTGACGGAGTTGGGGATGGTGACGCTTGTCAGTGAGCTGCAGCCAGAGAACGCGCTCTCGCCGATTGAAGTGACGGAGTTGCCGATGGTGACGCTTGTCAGGCCGCTGCAGTCCGAGAACGCGGCCGCGGCGATTGAAGTGACGGAGTTGGGGATGGTGACGCTTGTCAGTGAGCTGCAGCCAGAGAACGCGATTTTGCCGATTGAAGTGACGGAGTTGGGGATGGTGACGCTTGTCAGTGAACTGCAGTTGCGGAACGTATTCTCCTCGATTGAAGTGACGGAGTTGGGGATGGTGACGCTGGTTAGGCCGGTGCAGAAATTGAACGCGCCGGAGCCGATTGAAGTGACGGAGTTGGGGATGGTGACGCTTGTCAGGCGGTCGCAACCGCCGAACGCGCCGTTGCCGATTGAAGTGACGGAGTAGGTAGTGCCGTTATACGTCACTGCTTCGGGAATCGACAGATCACCCGAGACAGCAGACAAATGCCCGTATGATACCGTCCACGACAGCGTGACTGACGTTCCGTCAGCGTTAAGGTCATAGCACAGTACGTCGATCTCGAAGTCATAGGCTGCGGCGGCGAACTGCAGCCTTATGGCGGCGAAGAGCGCCGCCATAAGGCTGATTTTTTTGGATATACTCATAACGATTGTTGTTATGTCGCCGCGCAGCCCAGACGGCGGAACACACACAAAGAAAACGTGGACTGCTATGCCACGCTTTGTGAGTTGAAGGTCCTGAGAAACCGTAAGTACAAAAAGGGGGTATAAGTGCAGTCCACGCCGTAGCGCGGATACCGCCGTGCCATCCTCTTGTACTTGGTTGAAAATTTCTCAGGTTTGCAACTCACAAGAATTAGCATAACGCTTTCTTTTGATAAGCCTCGATGTCTTGAGTGCCGGCCGTGAGGTCGACATTCGCCGCAAAGTTACTATAATTTTCCGAAACGGCAAAATATAATCGTGTTCCTTCACGGCAACCGCACCAAAATCTCCAAATTTCTGAATTGTAATTGCGAATATAGGTCATTAAAGCTTGTTGAAATCAGCGATAACATTTTTTCTTATCGAACAAAGAAAAATTCGTAAAAAACCATAATATGTCCGTTTTTGGAATGAGTGTAATGACAAATATAGGGTGAATTTAGCCGATAATTCAAGTATTATGACTAAATTTGCACATCAAAAAAGTAAAGAGCAATAATCATACGATGATACGGATAAAGAAGTTGAACACGTTTATGCTGAAGACATTCCTGCCTCAGCTGCTAATGACGTTCTTTATCTGTATGTTTGTGCTGATGATGCAGTTTCTGTGGAAGTATATCGAGGACCTTGTGGGTAAAGGTCTGGACATGCTGGTGCTGGGCGAGTTGTTCTTCTACGCGTCGATGACGATGGTTCCGATGGCGTTGCCGCTGGCCATTCTGCTGGCGTCGCTGATGACGTTCGGCAATCTGGGAGAGCACTTTGAGCTGACGGCGATGAAATCGTCGGGGATATCACTGCTGACGGTGATGAAGCCGCTGGTGGTGCTGATAGTTCTGATATCGATAGGCGCATTTTTCTTCCAGAACGACGTTCAGCCGCAGTCGAACGTGAAGATGTGGACATTGCTATTCTCTGCCAGGCAGAAATCGCCCACCCTCGACATTCCCGAGCGCGCGATTTACAACCAGATTCCGGGCTACAACATACTAGTGAAGCACAAGGACCCTGAGAGGGACATGATGTATAATATGCTCATCTACGACGTGAGCAAGATAAGCGGCTACCCCCGTGTGCTGACCGCCGACTCAGGCAGGCTGAGTTTCACCGAGGACAAGCAGCACCTGGTGCTGGACCTGTACCACGGCGAGTGGTATGAGGATATGAACCAGAGCGGCGTGGGCAAGCTGGGTTCGGACCTGTACCGCCGCGAGACCTACCACGACAAGCAGATAATAATCCACTACGACGCCACATTCAACCGCATGGACGACGAAACCATGCGCCAGCAGTACGTGGGGAAAAACATAACCGAACTGAGGCGGACCATCGACTCCGTTCAGAGCCGAGTGGACTCCACGGGACAGCTGATAACAGCCGACCTGCGCTCGCTGCCCGTGGTGGGCACTCCCACGAGGACCTACGTATATGACAAAAAAGGGCGCCACAGCGAGGTGGTGAAAGAGGTGCCGATGAGGAAGCCGATAAACCTGGACGAGAAACTGAAGGAGCTGAGCGCATCGATGCAATTCTCGGTGCTGGACAAGGCACTGGCCAAGGCCCAGACAGCCCGTCAGGAATGTGAGTTCCGCGGCTACATGATTAACGACGACTCAATGGTGATACGTCGGCATCAGATAGAGATGCACAAGAAGTTCACGCTGTCGCTGGCGTGCCTGATATTCTTCTTCATAGGCGCGCCATTAGGCGCCATAATCCGCAAGGGGGGACTTGGAACACCGATTGTGATTTCGGTGCTGCTGTTTATCGTCTATTACGCGATAGACACCATGGGCTACAAGATGGCCCGCGACGGTCACTGGTGGGTGTGGCAAGGCATCTGGCTGAGTTCGGCCGTGCTGCTGCCGCTGGGTTTGCTTCTGACGAGCAAGGCAGTGAACGATTCGGCCGTAATCAACCCCGATGCCTATCTGAACTTCTTCAGGCGGATAACCGGAATGCACCAGGTGCGCAAACTGGAGGCGAAAGAGGTGATAATGAGCGAAGTGGAGCCCGCCGAGGCCATAAGGCTGCTGCAGGTGCTGAAGCAGAATTGCTCGGCATTCCTGGCCGCATATCCCGGTCGCCAGACATTTATCCGCTACTGGACCGAGGGCTACGACAAGAAGCGGCTGAGCGCTCTGAGCGCGGAGGTGGAGAATGTGGTGGAATACATGGGCAATTCGCGAGAAATGCTGGTGATAAACAAGACGATGGACTTCCCCGTGATAAGGCAACTGCTGACTTACCGCCCCACGGGCAACAAGAAAGTGGGCTACGCGCTGGCCGCGCTGCTGCCGCTTAGCATTCCGTTCTACCTGGTGGGGACGCGTCACCAGAAGAACCTGAAAAACGAGATTCAGGCAGCGATAAAAGTGTGTGATGAACTCATGGAAATGATGAAAGAGAAAATGGGCACAGAGCCCGACGAAACAGAGATAAAATCATGACAGAAGAGATAAAGAGCAGCCCTACGCTGAACAGCATAGAAGAGGCAATAGAGCAGATTCGCCGCGGCGAGTTTGTGATAGTGGTGGACGACGAGAACCGCGAGAATGAAGGAGACTTCATTATAGCGGCCGAAAAAGTGACCGAGGAGAAGGTGAACTTCATGCTGCGTGAGGGTCGGGGCGTGCTGTGCGCGCCACTGACCGGGGAGCGGTGCCACGAGCTGGGGCTGACGATGCAGGTGGAAGAAAACACCTCGGTGCTGGGGACACCGTTCACGGTGACGGTGGACCTGCTGAAAGGCTGCACCACAGGCGTTTCGATGCACGACAGAGCCATGACCATCCGCGCGCTGGCCGACCCCAAATCGCAGGCGAGCGACTTTGGTCGTCCCGGGCACGTGAACCCGCTGCGCGCGCAGGACAAAGGCGTGCTGGTGCGCGCGGGCCACACCGAGGCCGCCGTAGATTTGGCGAAACTTGCCGGCCTCTACCCTGCCGCCGCTCTGATAGAGATTATCAACCCAGACGGCACGATGGCCCGGCTGCCGCAGTTGACCGAGATAGCCAAGCGCTTCAACATCCCGATTGTTTCGATAGCCGACCTGATAACCTACCGGCTGAGCAAGGAACAGGTGGTGGAGATAGGCGAAGAAGTGGATATGCCCACCGAATACGGGCATTTCAGGCTGATACCGTTCCGCCAGCTGAACAACGGGCTGGAACACATAGCGCTGATAAAGGGCACGTGGGAGTCCGGGGAGCCGATACTGGTGCGGGTGCACTCGTCGTGCATGACAGGCGACATATTCGGGTCGAAGCGGTGCGAATGCGGCGAGCAGTTGCATCTGGCGATGCGGATGATAGAGAAAGAAGGCAAGGGCGTGGTGCTCTACATGAATCAGGAAGGCCGAGGGATAGGCTTAATGAACAAGATTAAGGCCTACAAACTGCAGGAGAACGGCTATGACACGGTGGATGCCAATATACACTTAGGTTTCAAGCCCGACGAGCGGAGTTACGGCGTTGGGGCCAACATATTGCGGATATTAGGCGTGACCAAAATGCGGCTGATGACTAACAATCCGGCGAAACGAGTGGGTCTGGAGAGTTACGGTCTGGAGATAGTGGAGAACGTTCACATAGAGGTTAAACCCAACAGATACAACGAGTTCTACATGCACACCAAGAAAGAGCGCATGGGGCACGACCTGAACCTGCTGGAGAGCGACTGAGAGATGAGGCGAGATGAGTTAGCGGCCAGATTCAACGCGGCTTCGGCCAAGGCCAGAGGCAGCGTTGCCGCCACCGATGAGCAGCGAAGGCTGATAGCCGGGCTGAGCGGCGGGAAATTTGAGATGCTGGGCGGTGACAGCATAAGACAGACCGTGGCCTGCGACTGGGAACTGACCTACTATCTGGTGACTCATCTGGAAGTGCGATATGCCCGGATAGAAGTGGCCGTGGAGGCGAATGACTTCAGGAATATCAGGGAGCGGTTTGAGGTGGTGGAAAACGCCAAGCGCAGCGGCCGGCTGGCAGTGAACGCAAGTCGGGATGTGAGAGGGCTGGTGCGGCTTAACGCCTGCATCAAGATGCACGACTACGGCGAGGGCGGTTCGGTGTTGGAAATGCCGGTATGGGCAAGCGCGATGGCCGATGAATGGGGCGAGATAACGATACCGTTCACGGTGGATGTTTGACATGAATTTAGCAAGAGACAAAGCAGTTGATTATGAAGATATTAGAGATGATACCGGGGAATATCAACACCCGGAGCATAGACGAGGTGGCCAGAGTGCTGCGAGACGGCGGAATAATAGTGTATCCCACTGATACACTGTATGCTATAGGTTGTGATGCGATGAACAACAGCGCAATAGAGCGCATCTGCCAACTGAAGGCGATGAAGAGTGCCAAAACCAACCTGTCGATAGTGTGCACCGACATGAGCGAGGTGGCACAGTACGCCAAGGTTGACAACCGCGTTTTCAGGCTGATGAAGAGCAACTTACCCGGTCCGTTCACGTTCCTGCTGCCGGCCCTTTCCAAGTTGCCCAAGGCATTCAAGGGGCGCCGGACGGTGGGCATCAGGATACCCGACAACAAGATAGCCACAGCGATAGTGGAGGCCCTTGGCGGCCCTATTTTCACAACGTCGGTGGAGGGCCGAGACGAGGACTACATCTGCGAGCCTGAGTTGATAGCCGAGACTTACGGCGAGAGCATAGACGTGGTGGTGAGCGCCGGCCGCGGCGGGATGCGTCCGTCAACGGTGGTGGACTGCACAGGTGACGAGCCTGAAATAATTCGTATGGGAAAAGGAGAGCTACAATAGGCTGACAGAGAAAGAATTAGCCGATTACACAAATTTACGGAAACGGCACGGAAGCCGCATGGATAGAGGGCTGGGCGGAAAGTAGAAAATGGCATTGACAAGGGCTCCGGGATGTAGTAATTTTGCACCCGGAAACGATAATGTGATTTTGAAACATTAAACCCGAATCGGGTTAAAAAAGACAGAAACAGGAGGTAAAAGCCATGAAACAGAGCAGACTGATGGAGAGAATACGT
>CALAVE010000090.1 GCA_937892215.1 uncultured Porphyromonadaceae bacterium | reverse complement strand
GCGGTAATGACAGCGGTTCCGAGGGCTTTAGCGGTGACTATGCCATTTTGGTCAACGGTTGCGACACTCGTGTTGCTTGACGACCAAGTGAGAGCCTTGTTTATCACATCGCTCGGGGTTATGGTCGCTGATAATGCTTCTGTGGCGCCAACGTAAATGGATGCATCGGATTTGTTCAGCGTAATATCAGTTATTCCGGTGACTGTGACATCGCACGATGCACTCACATCGGAGCCGTCGGCAGCCGTAGCGGTAATGACAGCGGTTCCGAGGGCTTTAGCGGTGACTATGCCATTTTGGTCAACGGTTGCGACACTCGTGTTGCTTGACGACCAAGTGAGAGCCTTGTTTATCACATCGCTCGGGGTTATGGTCGCTGATAATGCTTCTGTGGCGCCAACGTAAATGGATGCCGCGGATTTGTTCAGCGTAATATCAGTTATTCCGGTGACTGTCACTTCGCAGGATGCGGTTACTCCAGAGCCGTCTGTAGCGGTAGCGGTAATGGTTGCCGAACCAACTTTGTTTGCGGTGATTTTGCCGTTCTGGTTAACTGTAGCGACACTCGTGTCGCTTGACGACCAGTTGACGGTTCGGTTATCGGCATCAGTCGGCAAAACTGTAATATTAAGAGTATATGATTGGCCTGTTAATAGTTGAAGTTCATTGATATTTAGCGATATGGAGGTTATTCTCTTGTAGTAAATGTTGGAAAAATCCTTCCATTGGTCTGCTGCTTGATATTTCTGAACAGTGCCTTCCGGGACCCACAAATTGCAAGTCGTTTTTGGTACAGAATAGAACACATTTGTGCCCATAGTTACGTTTGCAGGCTCTTCAATGTTCGAGAAAATGTTTTTCAGACCTGAGCAACCTAAGAACGCCTGGTAGCCGATGGAGGTGACGGAGTTGGGGATGGTGACGCTCGTCAGGCCGCGGCAACCGTAGAACGCATAGGTGCCGATTTTGGTGACGGAGTTGGGGATAATCAAATACGCTACCTTGCTGCCGTTCAGATAAAGGTGGTGAGCATAATAAAGCGGGTTCGCATAATAGTCACCAAAATCTATTGCGCACCATTTGGCAATGTCACTTATATTGACGCTCGTCAAGCCGCTGCAACGGTCGAACGCCTTGTCGTCGATTGAGGTGACGGAGTTGCCGATGGTGACGCTCGTCAAGCCGGTGCAACCGGAGAACGCATATTTGCCGATGTAGGTGACGGAGTTGGGGATGGTGACGCTCGTCAAGCCGGTGCACTTATTGAACGCCCTTTCGCCGATGGAGGTGACGGAGTTGGGGATGGTGACGCTCGTCAGGCCGGTTAAGCCGTAGCATAGGTAAGCGGGGATTCTCTCAACCTCGCTGCCGAACTCGAAGGACTTGATGTTGGTGCATCCACTAAACGATGGCGAAGAATTGCAATTTTTCGCATTCCATGTGACGCTCGTCAGGCCGGTGCACTTATAGAACGCATCGTCGCCGATGGAGGTGACGGAGTTGGGAATGGTGACGCTTGTCAGGCCGGTGCAACCGGAGAACGCATATTCGCCGATGTCGGTGACGGAGCCCGGGATGGTGACGCTCGTCAGGCCGGTGCAACCGTTGAACGCGAATGCTGCAATTCCTGTAGTTCCTTCTTTTAGAACGATACTTGTACCGCTTGGCATTGTGCCTTTGTATTTATACGCTACACGGCCGGCATAGACAAGACCACCGGGTTGCTTGTCATACCACGCTGTGCCTTCGAACGCCTTGTTGCCGATGGAGGTGACGGAGTTGGGGATGGTGACGCTCGTCAGGCCGGTGCAATCCTCGAACGTATAGTCGCCAATGGTGGTGACGGAGCCCGGGATGGTGACGCTCGTCAGGCCGCTGCAATCGCGGAACGCGGATGCTGTAATTCCTGTAGTTCCTTCTTTTAGAACGATACTTGTGCCGCTTGGCATTGTGCCTTTGTATTTATATGCCACAAGACCAGCATAGACAAGCCCATCGGGTTGATTGTCATACCACGCTGTGCCGTAGAACGCACTCTCACCGATGGAGGTGACGGAGTTGGGGATGGTGACGCTCGTCAGGCCGGTGCACTTATAGAACGCCTTGTTGCCGATTTTGGTGACGGAGTTGGGGATGGTGACGCTCGTCAAGCCGGTGCATTCGTAGAACGCATACTCGCCGATGGAGGTGACAGAGTAGGTCTTTCCGCTATATGTCACTGACGCGGGAATATTGATAGCGCCACTAAGTGAAGAATAGCTAGGACTTAAAGAATTATTCTGATATGTCACGGTTACCGACTTGCCATCGCTGTTGATGTAATAGGCAATGCCGCCGGCCATGAAGTCATAGGGGTCTTGAGCTAAGGCGCTTACGGCGCACGTGAGCAGCAGCAAGGCTGTGAAAAGGAATCGTTTTATCATTGTCATATTGTATTTGAGATTATTTGAAATATTTGAACCAGTGGGAATAAAGGTCGGTTAGGTGGGCGGCATTGGCAAGTCCGGCAAAAGGATTGCCATTCACGCTACGGTTGGCACCTGTGAGGTAATTGAGAACACGGTCAGAGAAGTTTTGTCCCTCGACTGCCTGTGTGTTGTTCATGATGAAAGCAACAAAGGCGCGGTAATCATTTTTGCTATCGAACAGCAGCGACAGGTTGCCCGACGAGAACTTGCCCATCCGCCACAGGTAGGCATCAAGGATGTCGAATTGCTGGAAGCCGTGGCACAATGCTGTTCCTCCGCCCAACAACGACGTGCGCAGCAAGTCAACTTTCTTCACATAGCCGGTAATGTTCGTAGCCATCGCCTTTTTTGTGGTGGCTGGCTTGACATTCAGGTGCTTCAACGCTATGGGGATTGCTTTGAGGGCAAGGCTGTCGTAGATGGGGAAGCCGAGGGGATATTGCTGTTTGTGCTGCAATAACTCATAGTAGGCATACTTGCTAAGCAACGATATGCGTTTGGCCGGTTTGAGTGCCGTGTTGGTGCCATATTCGCTGCTGAAGATGCTTGCCGTGTCCGGCTTCCCGCAAACGATGTCCCAGAAATAGTCGCAGGCTGTTTGGCGGGTTGAGAATGTGTTAGGGTCAAGTAGGGCGTCTGCAATGTCGTCATAGGTGAAATGATTGTATTGTGCTCCGGTAGAGTACAATGAGTCGAGGATTATCAGCCGAGCGATAATGTCGTTACGACTGTAACCGGGGGATGCGAACACGCTGTTCAGCAGAATGCGCTGACCGCCATACGCTGCTATCGGTTTGGTGTTGATAGGCTGAATTTGCAGTGCAATACTGCCTATTAATGCCTTCGCATCGGAGAGAAACATCATTGAGGCTGCTGTTGGTTTAGATACTTTTTTAGCCATAAGTAATCAGTAATTTCACGTCGCCATGCAGCCCGAGTGGCGGGGTTATACACAGAGAAAGCGCGGACTGCTATGCCACGCTTTGTCATTTGATGGTCGTAGGAAAACCTTTAGCACAAAAAGGGGAATAAAATGCAGTCCACGCTTGTAGCGCGGAAGCCGCTGTGCCGTTCTCTCGTGCTTTGTTTGAAAATTTCCTACGTTTTCAAATGACAAGAATGAGCATAACGCTTTCGTTTTTGTCACAATGTCGTGCGGGATGTTGCCACACCGCATGGCAAAGATAATAATTTTTTTGTAAAAGTCAAAATGGAGATGGAAGTTTAACCACGAATTACGCTGATGATGTGTTTGAACACAAATATTTGATGAAGGATGGAAATAATAGGGTTGATAGGGCTTGTGAGGCTAATGTGGCTTATATAGCAGGGATAAGCCGGGGGGAGTGGTCATGCGGGTGGCTACCTTAGCGGACGCGGATTCGAATGGTGGTGGTGAACCTCTCCGAGGTTCGTTTTTGATGGGGCTTGTTACCCCACAATTCGTGCCTTTGGCACATCATTGTGGGGTTTGCACGGTGGTAATCGCCTTCGGCGATGTGGAAGAGAGGCCATGCGGTTGTGGGAAGAGGGAAAGGGGGGATTTTGAACGCAAGTTGCGGTGAGTCTCAATCGCCGAATGGCGACCGCGCCCCGGCTTTCAGCCGACGAGACGCTTTGAGCTCACGCGCGAACTCGCCTTCGGCTCGGTTGAACGCAAATTACAGATATAGCATGGATGTGTGAGTATATATCAGACAACAAATTTTTGGGGAGTGTGGATGGAAATGTTTAAATTTGCGGTTGAAATGGGAGAGATTCGGAAAATAGAGCTGCTGGCCCCGGCGCGAGACGCTGAGATTGCTATTGAGGCCATTAAACATGGCGCGGATGCTGTGTATATGGGAGCAACGAGCCATGGAGCTCGTGCGATGGCCGGCAACAGTCTGGAAGATATTCGGCGTGTGGTGGATTTTGCTCATAGGTTTGATGCTAAAGTGTATGTAACCGTCAATACACTTGTCTATGACGATGAGATAGCGGCGGTGGAGCGACTGGTCAAAGACCTTTACGATGCGGGGGCAGACGCATTAATTGTTCAGGACATGGGCTTGCTTCGCATGGATTTACCGCCAATTGAACTGCATGCCAGCACCCAGTGTGACATCCGCACACCTGAAAAAGCCGCATTTTTGGAGCGGGTTGGATTCTCCCAACTGGTGCTTGCCCGAGAACTTTCGCTTAATGAAATCAGAGACATTCGCATGGCAACAAGTGTGCCCCTTGAGGGATTTGTACATGGGGCTCTCTGTGTGAGCTATAGCGGGCGTTGCAGAATCAGTGAGGCTCTGCATCATCGTAGCGCAAACCGTGGTGAGTGCGCGCAGGTGTGCCGCTACACGTTCGATCTGGAAGATGAGTCGGGTAGGGTGATAGTACGGAACAAGCATCTGCTGTCGCTACGTGATATGAATCGCAGTGCTCGGCTGGTGCAAATGATTGACGCCGGTATATCATCGTTTAAGATAGAAGGGCGACTAAAAGACGCGGGTTACGTGAAAAACGTTGTGGCGTATTACAGGGATTGGCTTGATGGTATCATCGCAGGCCGTGACGACCTGACTCGTTCATCACTCGGCAAATCGGAATATTCGTTCCGCCCAGTGATAGCCAAGAGTTTCAACCGAGGTTTTACAGAATATTTCCTCACCGAGCGACGTCCGGCAAACGGCGAACGGATGGCATCGGCGAACACACCCAAGTCGCAGGGCGAATTTATGGGGTCCGTTACAGGTACTGATGGTTCGCTGGTTATGACTGATGCAACCGGCGAGTTTCATAACGGCGATGGACTGATGTTTGTTGCTCCCGACGGCACTATTTCCGGTGCAAGGGTCAACGAAGCCTATGGGAATAATCTGGTCCTGAGAAATACGATGCCTCTGCAAAAAGGGAGCAAAATATTCAGAAATTATGACAAGCAGTTTGAGGATGCTCTGAGCCGAGATACCGCCGACAGGCGACTGTGTGTGGACATGAGGCTTGAATACGCAGAAGGACGTTTGTCGCTGACTGCAACCGATGAGCGCGGTGAAAGAGCGCGAGTGGTGGTGGAATTGAAAGAATCATTACAACCTGCCAGGACAGAGCAAAAAAAGCGTCAGGAAGAAGAACTGGCGAAACTGGGTAACACTTGCTTCAGATTACGCTCGTGTGAGGTGGAGGGGCGCTATTTTATCCCGATGAGCGTGCTTTCGCAACTGCGGCGTGATGTGGCTTGCGCGCTGGAAGAGTTGCACAAAACGCATTATGTGCGAGGAAAAAGGCGGGAAGAGGATAGGGCGGCGCAGTATCCGGCACAGGTTTTAGAGTCGGCCGACAATGTTGCTAACCATCTGGCGCGAGAGTTTTATGCAAGTCATGGCGTGAAGCGGGCAGAAGATGCTATAGAAGTGGCCGGAGACAAAGACCTGTCAGGCGAGGCGCTGATGCACACACGCTATTGCCTGCGACGGGAACTGGGAATGTGCCTGAAAGAGAAGAACTGCTCATACCGAGGGCGGCTTTATCTGAGGGCCGACAAAAGGCGTTTCGTGGTGGAAACCGACTGTGCGGCGTGCGAAATGCGGATAAAACTTGCTGATTAGCAGAATAAAATTAAATGAATAAATATCCCCGGCCGGAGAGGTCGGGGATAAATGCAAGCTGTAATTTGGGTTAATAGTATGATGAAGTTGCACTTTGGTTAACACTTGTGCAAGCATGCATCCGTTAGTGAGGAATTATTCGCCCCCCTGCTCGTAATGGAGAGTTAGCGACGGCTGGTCGCAAACTTCGCTCGGACCGAAATACTGGATGGGGCCGGGATAAACGAAGCACGTCTCCTTAGCCCACTTTTCGCGGTTCTGAGCGAACACCTGGAACGGCTTTCCGTTGAGTTCCACGAGAGCCTTGCGGATAACTGGCTTGTTCTGGCCGTTGCGGTGCTCCATGTTCATCATCATGGTGATGGGTATGCCGCCGGCAATCCACTTGGAAGTGGGCTGTGCCAGATTACGGATAGAAGACATGTAGCCTGTTGCTCCTGAATTGATGAGCAGTGCGGCATTGAATCCCAGAGCGTAGCAGTAGTCGGCGTCGAAGTTCGACGGATCGGCGCAACGTCCTTCGTAACCGAAGAAGTGGTGTTGCGGAGTGAACTTGCCCACGTATTTGCCTTCGCCCTTGAGTTGAGCAAGACGCTTATCCACCATTTCGCTGAGCAGTTTCTCGGTCTCAATGAGAGAAACCTGAACGTTTCCGTGCGGGTCACGGTCGAGAGTCAACTGACGAGCGACACCTTCGGGCAGAGACGCAAAGGCTTCTGCGTTGTCCTTCGACAGGTGGGCGAGAACGAACTGACGCTGTTCTGCTGCAGAAAGATTTGCGAAATCGGGGTTAGCCGCAAGCATATCGTTGAGCTCGGCGATAAGTTTCTTCATTGCCGGAATGAACTCGATAAGGCCTTCGGGGATAAGGACGGAACCGAAGTTGTTGCCGTCGGCTGCGCGAAGAGCGACCACGCGAGCGATGTCGTTGACGATATCGTTGAGCGTCATGTTCTTAGCCTCAACTTCCTCGCTGATTACGCAATAGCTTGGCTGAGTCTTGAGAGCGCATTCCAGAGCGATGTGGGAAGCGGAGCGACCCATCAACTTGATGAAATGCCAGTATTTCTTGGAGGAATTGCAGTCGCGCTCAATGTTGCCAACCACCTCACTATAGACCTTAGTAGCGGTGTCGAAACCAAATGAAGTTTCGATGTGCTCGTTCTTGAGGTCACCGTCGATAGTCTTGGGACAGCCAATTACCTGCACCGGCACGTTCTTAGCCTTGTAATACTCGGCAAGGACAGCGGCATTAGTGTTGGAGTCGTCGCCACCAATGATGACGATGGCGCGAATATTGAGCTCGGTGATGATTTCCAGACCTTTCTCGAACTGCTCCGGTTTCTCAAGTTTTGTGCGTCCGGAACCGATGATGTCGAAACCGCCGGTGTTACGGTAGTCGTCGATGATATCGGAAGTTAACTCCATATAATTGTGGTCAACAAGTCCGCCGGGACCCATCAGGAAGCCATAAAGACGGTTTTGAGGATTCAGTTTCTTGATTCCATCGAACAGACCGCTGATGACGTTGTGTCCGCCGGGAGCCTGGCCACCTGAAAGAATCACACCAACGCTGAACGGCTCTGAAGCGAGTTCGTTTTGAGAAGGCTCAAACGTGAGTTCGGGCAGGCCGTAAGTGTTAGGGAAAAGTTTCTTGATTTCATCTTGATCACCAACCGACTGAGTTGGCGCACCTTTTACTGCAACCACAGAACCCTGAATTGCGAGCGGCAATTTGGGCTGATATGTGGCACGTTGCTGCTGAAGTATGCTCTTCTTTGCCATTTGATAATAATATTTAGTAATAATCTGATTAATTATATTTTCTGCAAAGGTATAAAAAAAAACTGAGTCACTCATAAAAGGATTCGCTCAATTTATGGAGTGACTCAGTTTTGTTAGTGAGAAAGTTATCTTACAACAACTTTCTTGTTGCCTACGATGTAGATACCGCGAGCAAGTCCTGTAGTGGCGTTCTCAGCGTCAACGTTGGCCTTGAGCAGGCGACCGTCGATTGTGTAAACGTTGCAGACACCGGGCTCGCCGGTAGCGGTGATGTCGCTGATGCCGCTAATACCGTTGCGGTCGTAGTACTGGCCGTTGATGAACGTGAAGTCGGATGTCTGGTTGTCGCCGTTGCCGCCATTGTTGTTGAAGATAATGCCTGTGGGCATGTCATCGCCAACCGGTCCGCCGTCCCATTCCCAGATTGTGCGTCCGTCGGCCGTTGTTCCATAGACGGTGCAGAGTTGGCCCGGCCAGTTACCTGTATAGGTCTTGTTGCCCAGGTCGGCATTCCAAGCGTAGCAGTAAACGTTGGTCCACTCATTGGGTGCGATGAAGTAAGCGCATAGTTTCTGCGCGGTGCTCGACTGGATGGTGAACGTGTAACTAACGAGGTTCTTGACTTCACCGCTCACCAGGACACCTGCACGCAGTGTGGTTGACTTGGTGAAATTGAGTGAAATGCTTCCCACAGCCTGTGTGCTCGACGCGGTGGGCTTGTCGCCGTTAGTGGTATAGACTATTACAGCATCGGCCTTAGAAGCGGTTACAGTAACATTAACCTCGTCGGTGAACTTGCCACCGGCCGGATTAACAGTCAGGTTAGGCAGGTCGGGGTCGGGGGCAGTGGAGTTTGTAACCGTGTGGTCGTACTTGCCATTGATGTAGTAACCGTGGTTAACGAACTCTAGGTCATCGGTCTGGCTGTTGCCGTTGTTGCTGAAGATAAGTCCGGTGGGCAGCGCATCGGATGTGCCGTCGAATGTCCACTTGTAAATCTTGCGAGTGCCGTCGGCCGTCTTGCCCATGAGTGTTGCGTTCTCTCCGGGCCAGCTACCGCCGGTGAAATTAGTGCTTGAGTTCCACACCCAGCAGGTTACGTCGCCCTGCGAAGCGCTACCCTCGTAGAATACGCTGATTTCATTGTCCACAACAGCGGGCTCATATACCTCAAGGTCGTCGAGGTCCACATCGGAACTACCACCGCCGCCACCACCGGTAATGTACTCAGTGTCGGGGTCACCGTCTTCCTCGTGGCCGTCATAGCTGAGCTGAGTTGGGGTCACAGGAGCGGAAGCGTAAAGGAATGGGCCGTCTTCACCCACCTTGCCGGGACCGTTGAGGACGTAGATACGCATATTACCCTTGCCCGAGAATGACTCGGTGGTGAGAGTGCCGTCGGTTACGGTTATGGTGTTGCCTGTTATGCAATCGCGGTAGGTTCCGTTAAGCACGTTGGAGAACGTGGCTCCGGCATTGAGCGCTACGAGCACGTAACTGTCGGTTGAGCCGCTGGTGTAGCGACGCTTGAACGCATAACCGCCGCTGGATGAGCAGTCTTTCTTGGTGTACTGACCCTTGCGAAGAGCGGGAACAGCCAGGCGAATCTTGTTGAGTCGCTGCAGGTGCTTAGCCAGCGGACGGCTCAGAGTCGCGGCCACGTTGCCGCTTGCGCTTGCCACCTCACTGAAGTCGGCTGCTTTCACGTCACCGGTCAGATAACCGCCATAATAGGCGCGGCCTGTGTCGAAGAGAGCCATGTTGGTTCCATCGTCCATCTTCTTGCCTTTACGGAACTCAATCTCGCCACCTTGCCACAGGCACGGGATGCCGCGCATGGTGAACATGATGGAGAGGTTCTCGGCCCACTGCTCGGTGCCGCCATTGAAACGCTCGAAACTGTCGGGTCCGTAGTCGTGGCTCTCCACGTACATCACGTTGTAAGTGGCGTCGTTGTACATATTGTCGCGGTCGAGCACACCCCATAGGCGGCCTGCATTCTGGAAATTCCAGTGAGCGGTGAAGTCTATTACGCTCATGCCGCTGGCCTTGCTGTAGTCGGGGGTGTGATACTCATTGCCGTTAAGGAATGCGTTGTCGCTGTGAGGTTGCGCGCTCTCGCTGAGGTTATTGTTGTGCTCAGTAAGGCAAAGTTTCTGGTTGTCGAGAGTGGCCGGATCGGTGGATTCGTACACCTCAATGCCCTGCCAGTACGACGGGTTGCTGTTCCACTGGCTGCGCAACGCGTCGTCGCTCTGCCAAGTGTAGAAATAAGGCGAGAGAGAAGGCTGGCCGCGATATGTGACATCGCTGAAACGAGCGCAAATCTCGGCAAACATGAAGAAAGGAGCCTGATTGAGTCGTTTCGCTTTATATTTTTCACCAAGTTCGGTGAAAGCGGGAATGAACGCGCTGTTGAATGTGAGTCGCGAGATATGTCCGCCAGTATCGATGCGGAATCCGTCAACGCCCATCTCAATGAACTTACCGTAGCAGTTGATAAGGTACTGGTAAGTTTCGGGATTCTCAGTGTTGAGGTCCACGCAGTCGCCTGCTATCTGTGCCCACCATCGGTTAGGTTCGTCCCAGTTGAAGTTGCCGTAGTGGTGCCACAGATTGTGGGTGTCGTGATTCTTGCCATCGGTGTTTTTCATCTTGGTAAGACGGTCTTCGTACTGCTGACCGCCCGGGAGACTGAGGTAGTTGTCTTTCAACTTGCCGCCTTGGGAAATGGTGAAGGGAATCATGCACTGGTCGATGTCGCTCTGCGGCTTGGAGTAGTCGCGAGTGAAAAGTTTGCACAGGTTTTCCTCTCCGAAGTTACCGGTGTGATTGATTACAATGTCGAGAATGATTTTAATCCCCTTAGCGTGTGCTGCATCGATAAGGTCCTGAAATTTGCAGTCATCACTCTCAAAGCGTTTGTCCACGGCTGTCATGTCCATGGCGTGGTAGCCGTGATAGTCGAAGCCTGAGGCGTTCTGAACTACAGGCGTGACCCAGATGGCTGTAAAGCCCAGAGCCTTGATGTAGTCGAGCCTCTGAACCAGCCCCTTGAAGTCGCCACGCCATTCGGGGTCCTCATGTGAAACGTCCTTGGATCCGTCCCAGCAATAGGTGTTATTAGACTTATCGCCGTCGTAGAAGCGAGTGGGCATGACAAAATAGATTGTTTCATCTCTGAAATCCGTTCTGCCGCCCTGCCAAGTGGCTTGCGCAAAAGCACCTACATTTGCCAAGACAATCAGCAAAGAAAAAAGTAAAAATTTTAATTTAGACATATCCCTTAAAGTTTATCGGTTTATATTAAAAAGATTATTAATGCTTAGCAAAAATGCGAATATTTATCCATAATTTTTCTCAAATGTTTTAAGAATTAAATGAAAAAAATATGCAAACGATTGCGGAAATAATTTGATGAAAATTTTGAGATGGTTTATTGAATTCATAAATTTGCGAAAAATATGCGAAGATGAAAAAGATTATATTTATTACAGCGTTGCTGTTATTATCGGCAAGCAGCATGGCTGAGGAGCCGTTTTGGTTAGGAGCCGACATAAGTGGAACCACGGAACTCGAGGCCAGAGGAGTCCAACTCCGTAATGCTCAGGGAGAAGAGCGTGAAAACACGGCGCTCATGAAGGAACTGGGGCTGAATGCGGTGCGTTATCGAGTGTGGGTGAATCCCAAAGACGGACTTTGTAGCAAAGAAGACGTGCTGAAGATGGCGCTGAGAGCCAAGGCACTGGGCATGGCTATCATGATAGATTTCCACTACAGCGACTGGTGGGCCGACCCGGCAAAGCAGAATATTCCCGAAGCGTGGAAAGGCATGAGTTACAAGCAGATGTGCAAGGCTCTCGCTAAGCATACCAAAGAGACATTGCAATTGCTGAAGGACAATGGCGTGGATGTGAAATGGGTGCAGGTGGGTAATGAGACCACCGACGGTTTTCTGTGGGACGTGGGTCGCGCGAGCACCAACATGAAGCAATATGCGGGACTGACCAAGGCCGGCTATAATGCGGTGAAGAAAGTGTATGAAGATGCCGCGGTGATTGTGCATGTGGACTGCGGCTGCGACATAAAGCGTTACAACTTCATCTTCGACGGCCTGAAGAAATACGGAACCAAGTGGGATATGATAGGAATGAGCGTATATCCCTACTGGGACCAGGATACCGGGCTGGAAACCGACTGGCAAGGCACGGTGCGTGACTTCGCCTACAACATAAGGGTGCTGGGCCGCAAATACAACTGTCCGCTGATGGTGGTGGAAACCGGAGTGGAGGCGAAGAAACCCGTGGAGGGGAAGGTGATAATGAAGGCCATTATAGATGCCTCGAAGAACCGCACCGACGGATTCTGCAAGGGCGTGTTCTACTGGGCACCGGAGGCCGAGGGGCATTATCCGCTGGGAGCATTCCAGAATCACAGACCAACAGCGATTATGGAGGCCTTTACCGAGGCATCGGAATAGACAGGAGAGTGGACGTTATGGCTGTCATTTACAAGGATATACACGAGTTCAGGAAAGAGGACTTGGAAGACTTGTTCCTTTCGGTGGAGTGGTCATCGGGGCACTATCCTGACAAACTTGTGGTGGCAATGCGGAATTTCAGTACGGTTTATTCGGCATGGGACGGAGATAAACTTGTGGGGATGGTGTGTGCCATGGACGACGGCATGATGAATGCCTATCTTCACTATATGCTGGTGCGTCCGGAGTACCATCGTCAGGGCATAGGACACACGCTGCTCGGGATGATGAAAGAGCGTTATAAGTCATACCTGAGGATAATCCTTATTGCCTACGACCGTGAACAGAGATTCTACGAGTCGTGCGGATTCAAGAAGGGCGATGATGCAAAGATATTGAGCGAGGTTTTAGGCATCACCCTCACCCGTACAAGCGCAAAGGACATCACCGCCCAACAAGCCGCTTTTCCTGCCGCAAGCCTCGACCGTACCCACCAACGTTGCCCATTTTCGTCTTTCATTTGCTCTCATGAACACCATTCTCATAATTATGCTGATTTTTTGAGATTGCATCCAGTTTGCGTTCCATTTGATCCAGTTTCTCCATGACCTCATTGTTATTATCCTCAGCCATTGAATCAACAAAGATAGAATTCACAAACGACATACCTATCATTCCTCCCACGAACATAAGAATAGAGAAGAAACAACGTGCAAATACCCCCATATATTGGCCTCCATTTTCTGCTATTGCTTCAGGAAACTCATACCATCCCTCAATGGTGAAAAGCCGAAAAATGCTATATAGACTCACGGCAGGATTGCCGAAATATTCCGGGGTTATATCGCCAAACATGGTAGACGATATTATGGAAAAAACAATCATAAAAACCATAAAGCCGATTAGCACCAGCGGAGAGGCCTTGATTGCCAACTTTATGCCACTCAGAAGTTTGTCTATATTAGGGATAAAACGTAGCAACCTGAACGTCTTGAATAGTCTTAATGCACGCAAGGCAAGTATAGGACTCTTTACCATGGTTTGTCCCATAAACGGACTTGCTAAAGATGGCAATGCTATTAGTAGCACTATAAAATCAAATTTATTCCATCCCGAGCGCCAATATTTTTTCCATCCAAAAGTTTTGATTTTTGCGATTGCCTCAAATACAAACACAAGAGTAAAAAAGGCATCAGAAATTTCAAAAAAAGTCACTTGAGGCCAAAAACCACTCAGAAACACAATGGTGGTGTTGAGCACTATAGCATAAAATATAATTCGCTCGTCACAGAACAACCTCTGAATATTTTTCATTCTACAACTAATTTAAAGCAACCGATATCATTTTACCACATAAACCATTTTCCCCCCCCCAACAATGCCAGAGATAAAAATCGTCGTTTAATAAGAGTTATTTTCGTCGTTTCCTTTTTGGTTTACCGAATATCAGTTGCCATAGCCACCGCCCGAGTTTGGCGTTCAAGCCCATACGTGTGGTGGGAATGCCGGTGGTCGTAGCCACCTTGCGCTTGAGGGTGCTGATACCCAGCATGCGCTTCCACGAGAAGTTGAAATATAGTCCTCTGAATATTCTCATACTACAGTAACAGGAGACAGAGAGCGAAAATCAGTATTGTGAAACATCCTCCACACGCACAGCCTTTTTTTTCTTTAGCCATCTCTTCCGTTATTTATTTGCAGCTTTTTAAGCTGCGTTGATACATCTCGATACGTTTCTTGTAGCCCTCGATGACGGAATCGTGACGGGCCGCGACCGATATTTTATCTTTGCGATAGCGAGCTTTTCCCTCTGGACTGCTGGTACTCTTGATTGACGCTGCAATGCGAGCATTGTCTTTCTTTTTTTGTTCGCGCTCGCGGGCGATAGCCGCACGACAGTCTTGAATCGCTTTCTTGTAATATTCTTTACTCATATTTGTGTGATTTTAGATAATAATTAAAACTTATTTGTTTTTATTGATGTATTCAACATAATAGTCAACCGAACTGCCCAGCAAGTCAACAGGCCCGAGTTCGTAGTCCACCTCCTCGCCAGATACTTCCACTTGCACCATCTTGCCGGCCTTGGGGACAAAAATGTAACTGTCGGGGTCGTTAATATCGCTTCCCACACGGGAGATGACGATGAAATCCTCGAATGTACCCCAGTAGTTGAAGGTGTCAGGCGTGGTGAAGCGCCGTGGAGCCTGCTTGCTCCATCGTGTGTAACTGGCTTTGATTTGGGTCATCACCGGATGATTTGGCGCGTCATATTTGAATTTGCTGGTCATGGTGGTGCCATACTTCATGGTGAGCCTGCGTGTAGCCGGGTCCACTTTGTAGGTCATGGGCTGCGTTCGGTCGATGCTCACGTCATACTCCACGTATCCGTCTTGCTCATCGGGTGCCCTGCGGCCGCCGCGTGGACCGTAGCGCGGTGTCACTCCCATATACCACTCAGAGTGGTGCGCCGTGGCATTTTGTATGGCGTGCCCGCGTCCGCCGGCATCAAAAGCGATATAGTCGGTTACACTCAAGTTCTTGCCATAGAAGTCATTGGTCTGTTTCACGAAGCCTTGTGCCGTGTTCACGTTTTCGTAGTCGTAATGTTCCTCCACATCCCAGTGCAGTAGGGCGGGGCCGAAATAATACTTCCCTGCCGGAATTGCAGTTGGTGTTATCTTGTTGAACGCTATGTCGTGGTCCCATCGCACACGGCGGAACTCTTGGGTTCGTCCGTTAAGGATGCAGCCAAAGCACAACTTCAGTTCTTTAGAACTTATCCGCTCCACAAAGCCGTGAAACACGTATGGCGTATCGCCCTCAACACGCATCAGGATGCAATAGGCCAAATGATTCTTAAACGAAACGTAGTGGTACATCATCGTTTTCCCATTGTCAAACGATGCGATAGGGCCCTCGTTGTTTTGAGCGCTCCTAATGGCATTAGCGAGAGCCTTTGGGTCGAGCGCCCTGTCGGCGACAAAGTCGGGCAGTTGTTGAGCGCGTAACGGAAATGTCGTGAAGAAGGTACACAGCAAGACAAGCAAAGTGACTGTCGGGACGACATTGTCAATGGTATTGGAGAATGTTCCCCATAGGCCCTTGATAATTGGCTTCTTGTAGTCCTCTTTACTCATGTTGATACTAAGTGGCTTTTAAATGCCGCATGAGGGATGCGAATGTACATTCGCCCTCTCACGCGGCGTTTAGACTTCAGTTACTGGCCATTGATGAAATCCACCAATTTGCTTCCGAATTGGCGTGTTGTCCAGTTAGGGTCGTACTCAAATCCTATGCGCTCGGCGATTTCACGAAGAGCGCCTTTGGTGTTGTCATAGATGCGGTGTACACTGATGCTACCCGAGTCCTCTACTGTGACGATGTACTCGCCATTAATTGCTGATTTTTTTGCCATAATTGAAATGAATTAAAAGTTTGTTGATTAATAATTGTCACTCCTTGCCGGCGACTTTCGAGGCGGCATCGGATGCTGTTTCGGCCACTGCCGAGGCGGCGTCGCCCACACGTTTGGTGATTTCATCCCAAAGTCCCATTAATTATAGGACGAGCGCAATAATGTTAATTATAATGATTGCTAAGTAAATTATAATGATTGCTAATAAACATTTTCCAATGAGTGTGTGTAGAAAGAAATTCTTCAATTTCTGCACCAGAGTCTTTGGTGTCTCGTTTGTGATGGGGGTGAGCGTCGGGATGGACGCGGGTGGCGGCGGTGTTGGTTGGCTAGATGGCATTGATTGACGAGGCGGTCTATTATAACCATGTTGAGCCATATACTCAATGAGCCTACGGCCTAATTCGGGGCCGCTCCATACCTTGTTATAGACGAATCCAACTTCATCTGCAATTTCCATGAGTTTCTTCTTGGTTCTGCCGGCTCTATCTTGATAAGTATCATAAATTATTTTGCCATCTCTCGTAATATCTACATTGGGATTGGTTGTTACTCCACTGCCGCCATAATCAACGAAATAGCGAATAGCCAAATCCTTATAGTAGACAATTGTCTTAGCTGTTGCCATGATAAAAATCAGTTTTTTTATGAATGATATTGAATTGTAATTATTGCACCAATGACAAGGCTTGCCTCGTCAGTGAAACATCTGTATCTCACTTGATTATCAACACCGCATTGTATTTATATTGCATAACCCAAGTTTCGCCAGTTGCTGATAAGTAACAATAGACAAGGTCTTTGCTGAACTTGCGATTCTTGTGTTAATTATTATTCGGAAGCGTGTTGCATAAGTTTAGTGATGTACAGTCTTGTGCAGGCTATTGCTGTCTGCACAAGACTTCGTCAAAGCATCTTGAATTGTCACTCCTTGCCGGCTGCGGCGAGGGTGATGTCGTTGTTGCTCAGTTTTGTGTTGTCGGCATTAGCCATTTTAGAATTAAACTACTTGCTGCCGATGAAGTCGACAATCTTATCGAAGAGAGCCGCTTTGTCCCAATCGGGGTTGACCTGGAGACCGATGCGCGCGGCAAGAAACTTCAGCAAACTCATTGCATCATTGGGAACATCGTTGATTGAGGTAGATGCCTGGTCTTGCTTCTGCAATGCGGGATTGTCGTTGAGAAACTTGATGAACTCTTGCCCCAATTTTATACCGCTCCATTTAGCGTTATATTCAAAGCCAACTTCTTCGGCGAACTCTATTAACTTCTTCTTTGTCTTTCCTGCTTGGTCATCCCATGTTGTGAAGTACAGTTTTTCTCGCCCGTCTTCAAACTTGGTAATACCCACGCAAGCTGAATCATAAGAGTATTGTTTGTAAAATGTTCCACGCCTATACCCTCCGAAATAATAATCAGAGGAGTAATAGATGTTCCAATCTTTATACTTTGATGAAATATTCATAAGAAATATATTTTGAGGTTGAAATGAATTTAAAGATTGTTGATAAATAATTGTCACTCCTTGCCGGCTGCAGCAAGAGTGATGTCGTTATTGCTCAGTTTGGTGTTGGCTGCATTAGCCACTTGGACACCGATGCCATAGAGTTCGGTAACCTTTTTCTCGAAGTTGCCGACACGAATGTTGGAGCCCACCACGATTTCTCCGCCATTGGCACCATCTTTCTTGATGGATGCCAGGGTGGCGTCGTCATCAGCAGGGGTCTTACACGATGTGGTTGTGTACACGCGCAGGCTGCAGCCAAACGCTTTCTTGAAATTGGCCTTCAGGGATTTTACCTTCATGCGGCCATCTACTTTAAAATCTGCCATAAGAATTACGTTAATGAAATGTTATTGAAATTGTTACTTAATACGATTTTACTTCTTGTTGAGCATAAATGACACTCCAAAGATGACTACAAGTGAAGTGATTAGGTTGGCGAGCAGTAGCCAGATGACCGTACCCAACGCCATATCGGCTCCCAGCTCCCGGCACAGGCACAAGGCCTGCGCCGGCGGCCAACTTGCAATGCCGGTTCACCACATCGACGATTTGTTCGGGCATCAGTTTCTGAGCCTGCGAATTTATCATCTTACCGATGAGTTCCTCGGCGCTGGATGTGAGAAGGGCTTTAGGAGTCATCGATTATCTAAAACTTATTGTTCCAAAATAATAAACTCGGTGCGTCGATTCACCTCAAGCGAGTCTTTTGAGAGCGGCTTCGACGAGCCGTAGCCCTTGGCTTGCAGTCGATCGGCTGCGATGCCTTCCTTGTTGACAAGGAAATTGACAGCCGCCTGCGCGCGGTCTTCGCTCAACTTTAGATTGACTGCTTCGGTGCCTTCGCTCGAGGTGTGGCCCTCGATGCTCAGTTTGAGTTCGGGATTGCGGCTCAAAACCTTTGCCAAGTCGTGAAGGGCGAGTTTGGCGTCGTCGTTGAGTTCGGCTTTGCCCTGCTCAAACTGTGCGGCGTTGTAATTCTTTTCAATCTCGTCAATTTGCTCGACATAGACCGTGTCGTGTACCACGACCTCCTTGAGCACTTCTTTCTCAACTATCTGCGGTTCTTTCTTACCGCCAAATGCCAACCACGCGATAACGCCCAGCGCGCCAAGGCCGAGCAGCGCCCACAGCCAGATGGGGATGCCTTTTTTCTTCTCCTCTTTGGGTTGGGGCGGCACATAGCCGTTCAAAAACTCGAGATAGAATGAGCCTTTTTTGCCAAAACCTTTCTCGGCTGGGTCGAATTGGGCAATCTCAATGTCATAGAGCTTTGCCTGCTCAATGGCTCGCTCAAATGAGGGCTTGGTCCACATCTTCACCACCGACACCTTCTGCCCGTCGCCCATGGTGAGCAACTCGTCCTCATTCTTGAAGTAGCCGTCCCAGTTGGCGGTTGTGCCTTTCTCCTCGGCGGGGATGAAAATCTCGGCTGTGCCCTTGTCGGGGTTGAGCGAGTTGGGGAACGCCTGACGGATGTCGTCGAGCGTGGCATGCGGATACATTGTCATGTAGGCATGCATGATGCCCAGAGCAGTACGGTTTTGCGCTTTACCGTAAACGCGGATTTTACTTGCCATAGGTATTATTCAAATGAAATTTCGAGTTCGGGTTCTTCTTTCACCATATCGCAAAGCAGGAGGACTGCTGTTGCCTGGTCCATGCCAAGGGCATCAGCGATGGAAAGCAGGTTGTCCACCTCGTCGCCAGTGAGCACGCCGTCGCACAGTGCCATTTGCATCAGCGCTTCAAACACGATGGGCACATCTTCCTCATCGACTTGTGATGCTGTCTGCTCAAGGTATTTGGCGATTTGCTCGTCATTCATTTTCTCGGTAGAAGCATTAGCTTCTTCAATCAGTTTCTTGAACTCATCGGCCGGCAACTCCAGCGCCTCGATGATCTCATCGGTGGTTTCACGTTCCACTTCGCTGTACTCGCCATCGCACCACACGATTGATGACACAAGCGATGCTATCGTTTTGATATCTGTTTTCATTTTCATGTAGCTTTAAAAAGTTATCCAAATAATCTCTTGAGTCGGTTTGCGAGGCTATTCTTCGCCTTGCGTGCTTTTGCCATACGTTCGGCAATGGCTTTGCCCTCCTTGGTACGCTTATCAACCTTGCCACTCTGAGTTTTCTTCAGAGTGCTTTTCTTGGTTGTGGTTGATGACTTGGCTCGCGCTGCACGAGCCTTGGCCATGCGCGCGGCAATGGCTTTGCCCTCCTTGGTACGCTTATCCACCGTACCGTCTGCATTTTTCTTTACTGCCATGGGTTATTTAATTAATAGGTAATTACTTTGAATATTTTGATTTTAGTTCTTCCATGTCCTTCTTGGTAGCATTCTTGGGAATATCCGGGAGCTTGGCCAATGTCATCTCGTCCAAAGCGAGCACCCAGTCGTCACCAGAGCCTATCTTGACCTTCAGTCCGAACTGCTCCTGCAAGTCCTTGATGAAACCGGCCACCGTCTTGCTCCCGCGGCATTCATAACTGCCGGTGGTCTTCACCAGATCGGCCACTTTCTCGCTGCCGGTGCAGCGCTTGTTGCCGTTGTACACACGCAGAGTTCCACCGAACTCCGCTTTAAATCTCTCACAAAGGGTCGACACCAACAGGCGTCCATCTACTTTAATCTGCATAGCGATAATTTTTAAGAAAAAAATACTAATATTGAATTTAAATAGGATGTTTACCATAACTATTGAACACGCGCCAGTGCTTAAGCAAGATGGCCAAATAGGCCTCATTCGAGCAGTTGGCGAAGGGGCGTTCGGCATGAGCCAAGGCTTGGAGCACCTGCTTGTTGAATCGGTCGCTACTTAGTGGGTTGCCCGTGGTGTCGGCATCAAGTCGGATGTTGCGGATAAAGCGGCAATAGTCTTCACGGCCAAGTAGTAGCGATAGGTTTCCTTCATTGAACTTGCCCATCCGCCACAGGTAGGCATCAAGCACATCGAATTGCTGGAAACCTTGGAAAGTGCCATCCCCATCAAACAAGGACCTGCGCAACTGATTGATGCAACGCACGTACGGCTCAATGGCGGGCGTTTGCGGTAACCGCTCCACCGGCTTGAGCTTGAGCATACGGCACACGATGGGATAGGATTCCTTGGCCAGACGGTCGTAGATGGGAAAACCTTTGGAGTACCGTTCGGGCTCTTGGCACAATTCGTAGTAGGCATACTTGCTGAGCAGTGACATCTGTTTGCTGCCCTCTCGCAAGTCCTTTTGGATTCCGTAAGGCTCATCAAACAGCTTTTTGACATCCTCGCCCATACAGGCGATAGCATAGAAGTAGTCACGTGCCTGGCGTTGCGTGCCAAGTGACAAAATCTTCTCAGCCATTTCCTCGATAGAGAAATAGCTGTACGAGGCATTTGTCGAGTAAAGTGAGTCGATAACTGTCAGTCGCAATATCAACTGGCCTTTGTTGTACTCGCCATGCTTGAAGATGGAGTTGATAATGGCTCGTTGGTTGATATAATCAGCTTTTGATAAGTCGATTTCCCCGGAAACAAGTTCATCGTACACGATGTGCTTAAGTATGTCAACAATCAGGCTCTTCATTCTCATTGATGAACAATTTAGCATTAATGCTGCCACGTCGCCATGCAGCCCGGGTGGCGGGGTAATACATAAAGAAAGCGTGGACTGCTTTATGCCACGCTCGCCATTTGAAGGTCCTGAGAAAACCTGAAGACACTAAGAGTGAAATAAGATGACAGCCCACGCTTGTATAAGCGCGGAAGCTGTTTTTCCTTCGTCCCGTGTCTTGTTTTGTAGAATTTCTCAGGTTCTCAAATGACAGGCGTCAGCAAAAACGCTTCTCGTTATTCGCAATGTCGGTGCAGATTGTATCGAATCCGCGTCCCAAAGTTAGCAATTGTTTTCTTTTTCACAAAACATTTTTTAACTTTTTCCAAAGTTTTGTTCAAAAAAAAGTCCTGTAAAAAGCGGGCGGCAGAGTTGCGGGTAATTCCCCTGCAGGGTGGCCACCACTGTGCCGCCTCGCTTGTCCCCCCCCGATGGGCTAACCGGCCATCAGGGGGGCGGAATTCTCAGGTTTCAAATGACTGTTTGTAATCACGCTACCTATTTTGGGCGCTAAGTTACAGCCTTCGCAATACTCGCGCATGGTTCATTCCGGTTCATTTTTTTGGTGATTCGCAAATAAAATCGTGGTTTAATGGCCGTGATGTGGGAAATCTTTAGTAATTTCGCAAAAATTCAGCGAGTTGCAGTCTTGTATGCAACTCGCCGAGATCCAGTTCGTCGATATAGGTTTAGATAAAGTTGACTGCGCCCCAACAGTGTTCAAGTAAACTTGACTTTGTAGTCGGCTTGCACAAATTCGCAAAATCAGCGCGTTTTTGATTGAATTGGCGGGAATCAAAAAACGGCGGCAACCATTTCTTTGCCTAACTTATGAATGTGTGCAAGGATTGCTTGCTCACGCTCAGCCGAAGGCTTTTTGAATCCATTTATATAATTCCTTAGCAACGTGGGGTTTATGCCTAATGTCCGGGCAAATTCCGCGACATTGATTTCTTTGTGGGTAAGGAAAAATTTTTGCAACGCTGTAGGTTCGGCATCATCATATTTGAAACTCTCGAAACTAATGTCTTCGTCAATGTTGCGCCAATGTATGCCGCCATGGCCTATGCTAAAATCGTTACGCTGCTCATCGGTTGCGGCATTTAAACGTGGATACCATAGCAATGACTGGCGAAGAACTATGCCCTTCTCGTCCTTCCCGTAAATATATTCGTCATCAAACCATATTTCAACAATTCTCATCTTCTTATCCTTCTCACTTGTTAAAATGTTCATTCCAGTGGTTGATAATAATATCAGCATTTTCGTCAATAACTGATTTAATCTTTTTGAAGTCAGAAGCTTTTATTTTTACCTTTTCGCGTAAGACAAATTCGTCGTCTGTCAGGTCAAAGATTGCGTATCCGCCGTTACCCTCAACGTGTACATGAATCGGCTCATGTTCACGGCTATAGAAGAAAAACGAAAACCCGAAAAATCTGAATATCTCTGGCATAATGTTTTTTTGCTTATTTGTTTTCAAGTGCAAAGATAGGAATTATTTTCGATACCACAAAAATATAGACTAATCAAATTTTCGCTATCTGCGCGGCTTGTTTTTTGGTGATTCGCAAATAAAATCGTGGTTTAATGGCCGTGATGTGGGAAATC
>CALAVE010000089.1 GCA_937892215.1 uncultured Porphyromonadaceae bacterium | reverse complement strand
GCGGTGCAAAGTTACACCCTTTTACCTATACCAACCAAATTTTTCAGCAACTTTTTTTCAAACTTTTTTTCTCTTTTTCCCCTCACTTTTTTCCAGCATTCGCACAACTCTCTATTATGCAAATAAATACACAAATCTGTAAAAAACTTCCAATTCGTCCACATCCCCACTCCAGACCATATCGCACCCCCCGAAAAAAGCATCCCGCAGCCGGCTGGCCACGGGACACTCATTATTATAAATGCTGTTTTCTACATGATTTTCTAAGTGGTCTATTCACCCATTGTCTTGTTAGCCAATTTCACCACGTCGCTTACATCCACACTGCCATCATCGTTCACGTCCACCATGCCGGCATTGTAATAGTTCGGGGTTTCTCCCATAGCAAGTGTGGCAAGCGTCACCACGTCAGCCACGTCCATCGTTCCGTCCTGGTTGATGTCGTCCTGAACTGCCGGCATAATCACATAGCGCAGGCGGTCCTTGCTCAGATAGTGCTGCTCACCGGTCTCATCGTACCATATTACTCTGAGGTAAAGCATACCACTCTTCCATACCGATGTGACACCATCAATCCACTGATTATAGTTCGGCGCCTCTATGTCACCGTCATCGTAGCGAATGCTGTAAGTCAGTTCATAGTCATAGTCGATGTTCTCAACCACAACCTTCGGAATCAACTCTCCGTAATAGGTTCCGGGCTCGGGTATAACTGTGAGTGTCGGCTGCAATATCTCGTAACGTGCGCTGTCGGCGTAGGTGATGTCGCCCACCTCGTCGTAGCAGTATGCCTCCACTTGCAGCGAGCCGCTTCCGTGTACCTCCACGGTCTCATTATCGTCGAAGTTACCGGTGTAGATGGTGCCGTCGTCGTAGTACATGGTCCAGGTACGGCTGTTGAATCCGAAGTAGCTGCTTGGGTCTTTAACCTCAAAGCCCACGTACACGTTCTGGGTTCCGCTATACTTACCGGCTGCCGGATCGAACGTAATTTCGAGTGCAGGAAGAATGGTGTATTCCAACGTATCCTTCACACTATGCGACTCCTGATAGTTGTCATCCCAGTATGTGTAGTCAAGCATCACTTTACCCGACTTGTCCATAATCACGTAGAATGATTCGTTTTCAAATTCGCCCTCAAGCGAGGTCCCGTCGTTGTACACAACCTTCCATGTGCCTTCGCGCAAAAATGCGTTGTCTCCGCTGACCCAACCTGAAACACCTCTTCGGCCATAGTAAGTACCGGCTTGAGGATCTATCGACAGCTCAAACCAGGCCGGTCCGTAGTCATAGACCTCAAAGTGCGGGTAATCTTCGCAGCGAATACCGGATGAATCGAACGCCCAGACAGAAACTGTAGTCGGCTCGGAAATAGGTATTCCCACCTCAGGATTGTAGATACTCGCATTGGCCGTTACTGTGTCGCCATCCAGACTGTAGTATATCACGCCGGTGAAAGGCCCGTTACCCTCAGTGGCAGTAATGTGGAGCGTCACCGTACGGCTGTATGTCTCTTCTTGGCTCAAGTCATACGAGAATGTAATGTCACCGTCTTCAATGATGTTCAGCATTATATCATACACTCTGTAGTCGTCATAGCGGTTACCTTCATCGTCAAACGCCCATACGTTAAGGTTGCAACTTGAATCCAGATAGATTCCGTTTGCAGTATATTCTCTTTCTACGGCAGGAGTCGTAGTATCTATAGAATAGTAAATCGGACCGGTATATACCTCTCCTCCCTGATATGCCGTCACATGAACTGTCATCGGCTCCCATGCGAAGGTATCTTCCGGGTCATAGGTGAACGTTATTGTCTTATCCACCTGATTCCCTATCCGCACATCCAAATCATCCACTTCAAACCTTCCTCCTCCTTGATTTACATACTTCATATCGTACATGTGAATCACGCCATCGCCCGAGAAACTCGATGATGCCTTCACCTTAATAGTGTACAGGCAATAAGTTTTACCGGTCTGGTATGCTGCATTTTCATTAACAAGAGTAGCAGCAACTATTAGCGCACCCACATCATCTATATCGGTAGAAGTGATATCATTTTCCATAATTTGACTTCTAAACAGATACCAGCTAACCGACACTCCATCACCATTGTATGGAGTGGCATACTGACCACCGGTCAAAACGAACTCTAAACCTTCAGGTAGCATTATGCGTGCCTGATAACCACAAATAGCCTGATCTATCTGGCCATACACCTTCAGCTGCACTGTCTCACCCGGGCTAATTGAGAATGGTTCAATCCACATTTTGTTCGTGGCAATCGCATTCATCGCCACCACAGCCATTAATAATGGCAAAAGATTCTTCAATAGTTTCATAATTATATAGTTTTAAATTATTAAATAATATTCTATACCTGAAGAAATGGGACTATAGTCCTCATTTCACGCAACTACAGATATCATCTATTTTAATATGCAAAATTAACCATTTTCAAAACATTTTACAATATTTCACCCCCCCATTTGTTAAATATATTTAACTTATTTGTTAATTTCTATTAAAGGATGATTGCCGGCAATTTTCATGAATTGAACTTTCACAAAAGCATTTGTTTAGGTTTTTTAAGCATCTATTATGGAAATATTTCAATAATAATTTATAAATTTGCAAGATTATTGTGGAGAAATGCCCACGCTCGTGGCTCAATCAGCATTATATCAGCAGACTACAACAAACAAACGTTACTATAAATTTTATAACTATTATGACAGAAACAAATGAAAAATTGTTCGACCAATTTGCGCCGGTAACCCCAGAGGAATGGCGTGCCAAAGCCGAAGTGGACCTCAAGGGTGCTGACTTCGACAAGAAAATGGTTTGGCGAACAAACGAAGGGTTTAATGTACAGCCGCTCTATCGCAGAGGCGACATTGAAAACTTTAAGACCACAGAGTCTCTTCCCGGAGAGTATCCTTTTGTTCGTGGAACACGAGTAAGCAACGACTGGCTGGTTCGCCAGGACATCGTCGTAGCAAACGTGACTGAGGCCAACGCCAAAGCCAAAGAACTGCTCACTAAGGGTATCACATCCTTGGGGCTGAAACTTGACAACGGTGCCGACACCGACCTCAAGGCTCTGCTGAGCGGCATCGACCTGGGCAAGGTGGAAATCAACCTCATCGCCTGCCCCAAGTGCGCGCTGGAAATCACCAAGAAACTCGTTGAACTCATCAAGGAAGCCGGTGCCGAGGAGACTTTCCGCGGTTCGGTGAACTTCGACCCGTTCAAGCGCCAGCTGCGACACGGTGTTCCTTTCACAGGCGACATCGTGGCTACCGCTTCTGAGCTTCTCAAGCTTGCCGCCCCGGTTAAGAACCTGCGCGTTCTCAGCGTTGACGCAATTATGCTCAACAATGCCGGTGCCTACATCTATCAAGAACTGGGCTACGCTCTGGCATGGGGCAACGAATGGCTTGCCGCTCTCACCGAGGCCGGATTCAGCGCCGACGAGGTGGCTAAGCGCATCAAGTTCAATATGGGCATCTCCACCATCTACTTCATGGAACTGGCCAAGTTCCGTGCGGCACGCATGCTCTGGGCCCAAATCGTGAAACAATACAAGCCCGAGTGCGACTGCGCTTGCAAGATGGTTGTCAATGCCGAAACCACTCGCTTCAACCTCACCGTTTTCGACTCCTACGTGAATCTGCTCCGCACCCAGACCGAGGCCATGTCGGCCGCGCTGGCTGGCGTTGATTCAATTGTGGTGACACCTTTCGACGCGCCCTACTCCAAGGGCGACGACTTCTCTGAACGTATCGCACGCAACCAGCAGATTCTGCTCAAAGAAGAAAGCCACCTCGACAAGGTGGTTGACCCCGCCGGTGGTTCATATTACGTGGAAACTCTCACCATGTCGCTCGCTCAGGAAGGTTGGAAACTCTTCCTCGACGTTGAGGACAAAGGCGGCTTCAAAGCGGCTCTCGAAAGTGGCGATATAATCACCGCCGTGAATGCCAGCGCCACCGCTCGCTTCGACAAGGTGGCAAAACGCCGTGAGCAACTGCTCGGAACCAACCAGTTCCCCAACTTCACCGAGAAGGCTGCCGAAAAGGCCGATGCCGCTCCCCAGTGCGCATGCGGTTGTGAGGCTCAGGACGGTGAGCTCAAGCTCAACGACAAGCGTCTGGCAAGCCAGTTCGAGGACATCCGCCTCGAAGTGGAGCACGCAGCCAACACGCCCAAGGCATTTATGCTCACTATCGGCAACCTGGCCATGCGTCTGGCTCGAGCACAGTTTTCTTGCAACTTCTTCGCTTGCGCAGGTTATGAGCTTATCGACAACAATGGTTTCAAGACAGTGCAGGAAGGTGTGGACGCCGCATTCGCTAAGGGTGCAGAAATCATAGTGCTCTGCTCCAGCGACGACGAATATGCCGAACTCATCCCGCAGGCCGTACAGGCCATCGGCGACAAGGCCGAACTCGTACTTGCCGGCCCCGAGACCGACGAGTTCAAGGCTCTTGGTGTTAATCACTTCATTAATGTTAGAAGCAATGTTCTCGGAACATTAAAGGCTTTCAACGCAAAACTATTAAAAAAATAATTTGAGATTACGATATGAGACCAAATTTTAAGAACATAGATATTGCTGGCGAGGCTTTTAACGTGGAACACAAGCCGCTGCCACAAGGTGAAACCTGGAAAAACGCCGAATTGCTCGACATTAAGCCGGTTTACACCAAGCAGGACCTCGAAGGTCTTGAGCACCTCGACTTCGTAGCTGGTATTCCGCCATTCCTTGGCGGTCCTTACAGCCTGATGTACCCGTTCCGTCCTTGGACCGTGCGTCAGTACGCAGGTTTCTCCACGGCTGCCGAGTCGAACGCATTCTATCGCCGCAACCTTGCCTCCGGACAGAAAGGTCTGTCCGTTGCGTTCGACCTCCCCACTCACCGCGGATACAACGCCGATAACCAGCGCGTGGTAGGCGACGTGGGTAAGGCAGGTGTGTCGATCTGCTCGGTTGAGGACATGAAAGTCCTTTTCGACGGAATACCCCTCAACAAGATGTCAGTGTCAATGACCATGAACGGCGCTGTGCTGCCCATTATGGCATTCTACATCGTGGCAGGTCTGGAGCAAGGCGCAAAACTTGAGGAAATGGCCGGAACCATCCAGAACGACATCCTAAAGGAGTTTATGGTGCGCAACACCTACATCTACCCGCCCAAGTTCTCCATGCAGATTATTGCCAGCATCTTCGAGTACACCTCGCAGAATATGCCCAAGTTCAACAGCATCTCCATCTCAGGATACCATATGCAGGAAGCCGGCGCAACCGCCGACATCGAGCTGGCCTACACTCTGGCCGACGGTATGGACTACATTCGCACCGGTGTTAACGCCGGACTCGATGTGGACGCTTTCGCTCCCCGACTGTCGTTCTTCTGGGGCATCAGCATGAACTACTTCACTGAGATTGCCAAGATGCGCGCAGGACGTCTGCTCTGGGCCAAGATTGTGAAGAGTTTCGGCGCTAAGAATCCCAAGTCGATGTCGCTGCGTACGCACAGCCAGACTTCAGGATGGTCGCTCACCGCGCAAGACCCGTTCAATAACGTGGGCCGCACCTGTATCGAGGCCATGGCTGCCGCTCTGGGACACACCCAGTCGCTGCATACCAACGCCCTGGACGAGGCCATAGCACTGCCCACCGACTTCTCGGCACGTATCGCGCGTAACACGCAGATTTATATCCAGCAGGAGACTTACGTAACCAAAGCCATCGACCCCTGGGCCGGTTCCTACTATGTGGAGCGCATCACCCACGAACTCGTTCACAAGGCATGGGCACACATCGAGGAAATAGAGAAACTCGGCGGAATGGCCAAGGCTATTGAGACCGGCGTGCCCAAGATGCGAATCGAAGAGGCCGCTGCACGCACGCAGGCCCGTATCGACTCTGGCCATCAGACCATCGTGGGTATCAACAAGTATGCCCTCGAGAAGGAAGCGCCCATCGACATTCTGGAAATCGACAACACCGAGGTTCGCAAAGAGCAGATTGCCAATCTGGAGCAACTTCGCAAGAACCGCGACGAGGCTAAGGTGCAGGCCGACCTCGAAGAAATCACACGCTGTGTTGAAACCGGCGAAGGCAACCTCCTTGAAAAAGCCGTACAAGCCGCCAAGGACCGCGCTTCTCTGGGCGAGATAAGTGATGCTTGCGAGAAAATCGTAGGCCGATATAAAGCAATCGTTAAAACCATTTCAGGAGTGTATTCATCAGAAGTTAAGACAGACCCCGACCTGGAGAAAGCACGTGAACTCACCGCTAAGTTCGCCAAGAAAGAAGGTCGCCAGCCACGCATCATGGTGGCTAAGATGGGACAGGACGGACACGACCGCGGAGCCAAGGTGGTTGCCACCGGTTATGCCGACTGCGGTTTCGACGTTGATATGGGACCGCTCTTCCAGACACCGGAAGAGGCCGCACGCGAGGCCGTGGAGAACGACGTGAACGTACTGGGAGTTTCTTCACTCGCCGCCGGACACAAGACCCTTGTTCCGGCCGTAATCGAAGAACTCAAGAAACTGGGCCGCGAGGACATAGTTGTAATCGCCGGCGGTGTAATCCCCATGCAGGACTACGACTTCCTCTACAAAGCAGGCGTCGCAGCCATCTTTGGCCCGGGTAGTTCGGTGATGAAATCGGCAATTGAGATAATGAACATTCTTCTCGACGAAGAGTAATTCATCCGCCTCAATATCATTAAAAAATCCACACTTGCGGCAAGTCACAGCACTTGTCGCAAGTTTTTTTTCAAAAAAAAATTTATTTATATAATAAACACATATATCTATGCGTTATAGATATGTAATTATTAACAACATAACCTCGTTTGCCTATGGTAAAAAGTTCTACTCAAGAGAAACGTGAGATTAAAGAACAATTCAAAGAAATTAAAACACCCCGTCAGTCAACGGTTGAATTCCTTAAACAGTTTGCACGAATTTACACTTACAACAACATGGCTACGCCCCAACTGGGCTCATTTATGGCAAACTAAGGCAGATTCTTTAACCCCTCACCTACTTTAACACAAAGCGGCATCCCACTCGGAGCCGCTTTTACTTTTACCCTATCCTCTCGGTTCGTGTTCACCTTCCTTGACAAAACCACTCAAAGTAACATTATTTGTACGTTTCACCATTTTTTGCTATTTTTGCATTATTCATTTTGTAAAAGTTGTTGTAATTTGAGGTGGTTGAATGCAAGGTACAATGAGAGATAAACACCTACCCATCACTAAAATATCATTACAAATGAACGGATCTTCATCCCCTTTACCGTACTGCTTGCTTTAGCCATCCAAGCCGCCAACGCCCGCCCAAGGAATTACGACTTCATCATCGACCACATCGCCTACTACTTTGAAGACGACAGCACATCTGTGAGTGTAGCAAGAGGCGGCAATTATCATGATGACATTACAATCCAACCGTCAGTGACCCACAACGACAAGGCATACCCAGTCACAGGCATCGCCTTCGAAGCGTTCATGTACTGTAGCGACCTTACAAGCATCACCATACCCAGCTCCGTTACACACATCGACGAAGAAGCATTCTATGGTTGCACCGGCCTAACAAGGATAGAGGCTTACCCAAATCCAGAGGATATTTCTTTAGGATTAGCGGTTTTCAGCGACGTTCCGAAAGACGGCACTCTTCATGTCTTACAAAAATACCTGGACACATACCAAAACGCTGACCAGTGGCGTGACTTCACTAACATCGTGGGCGACCTGACAGATACGTTGAGCGGTGACGTGAACAGCGACAATGCTCTGGATATCACTGATGTCGTTGGCATCGCAAACCATGTTATGGGTGACACACCGGGCATATTCGCAAAGGCAAGTGCCGACATTAACGGCGACGGTGGAGTTGACGTCACCGACGTGGTTAAACTCGCCAACATCGTCATGGGCATGTAGCAGATAGCGATTAGCAGTTAGCAGTTAACTTTTAGCGATTAGAATAAGCACCTGAAATCTGCCACCGCAATCCAGATGGGTCATTAGAGTTTATGCAATCAATTGCATCGCACTGATTCCTCAAAAAAACACTTCTTTTTTGCATTGCTTTCATTTTTCATTAACTTTGCACGCAAAATAATAATTATCTTTTACTTAACACACGTTTTGATATGGATTATCGTAAACTTACTGCTGCTGAAATCAGCATTTTGCAGAATCAGAATTGTACCGCTCAAGAATGGGACAAAATAGAAGTTCCCACCAATTTCTCCCCCGAATACGTCACAAACGTTCACTTTTCAGGCAACGTTAAAATCGGCGAGATGCTCGAGAATGTGACACTGCAAGGCGGTATCACTTTGCACAGCGGACTGACTAACGTCACCCTCCACAACGTAACAATAGGCAACAACTGCCTCATTCGCAACGTGGCCAACTACATAGCCAACTACTCGATAGGCGACAACGTGCTGATTGACAACGTGGACATCATGGTGGTGGACGGAGTATCCACTTTCGGCAACGGAACTGAAGTGGCCGTGCTCAACGAAACCGGCGGCCGAACCGTAAAAATCAACGACAAACTCTCGGCACACATCGCCTACATCATGGCCATGTACCGCCACAGGCCCAACCTCACCGCACGACTCAACGAAATCACCGATTTCTATAGCCGCAAGCACTCATCAGACACAGGCACAGTGGGCAACAACGTGACGCTTATAAACTGCGGCCGGATTGAGAACATCCGAATTGGCGACAACGCCACAATCCGAGGCGCCATACGCCTTTCTAACGGCTCAATCAACAGCAACGCCGAGGCTCCCGTAACCATAGGCCACAACGTAATTGCCGACGACTTCATCGTCTCCTCCGGCTCGCACGTCGACAGCGGTGCCATGATATCGCGCTGCTTCATCGGGCAGTCGTGCGACCTGGGGCACGGTTACTCGGCAAGCGACTCGCTCTTCTTCAGCAACTGTCAGGGCGAGAACGGCGAGGCTTGCGCCATCTTTGCAGGCCCCTTCACCGTCACTCACCACAAGTCCACCCTGCTCATCGCCGGAATGTTCAGCTTCATGAATGCCGGCTCTGGCTCGAACCAGAGCAACCACATGTATAAATTGGGCCCCATTCATCAGGGTATTCTGGAACGCGGTTCCAAGACCACGTCCGACTCATACGTACTGTGGCCGGCCCGCGTGGGCGCGTTCTCGCTGGTTATGGGACGCCATGTGCACAACGCCGACACCTCCAGCCTGCCATTCTCGTACCTTATCGAGAACAACAACAAGACATATCTGGTGCCGGGCGTGAACCTGCGCAGCGTGGGCACCGTGCGCGACTCGCAGAAATGGCCCAAGCGCGACAAAAGAACCGACCCGGCCCGCCTCGACTTCATCAACTACAATCTGCTCTCGCCCTACACCATCCAGAAGATGTTCAAGGGCATTGAGATACTGAAGATGCTCAAGAAAGTATCGGGCGACCTTTCTGAGGAATACTCATTCATGGACACGCGAATCAAGTCGAGTTCGCTGCGCAAAGGCATCCAGTATTACAAGATTGCAATCACCAAGTTCCTGGGCAACAGCATTATCAGCCGCATAGGCGACCGCACATTCGCTAACGACGAAGAGCTGCGCCAGCACCTCACCCCCGACAGCGACACAGGCAAAGGCGAGTGGGTGGACCTGAGCGGACTTATCGCTCCCAAGGAACTGGTCAACGACCTGATTAAGCAGATTGAGGATACCGAGGGCATTCGCCTGAAGACCATCAACGACGCATTCAGGCAGATGCACGACAACTACTACGACTACGAGTGGGCATGGGCCTACGAGAAGATTCTTCAGTTCTTTGAGTTGGAAGCCGACAAAATCACGTGGAAAGACGTGGTTCACATCATCGAGAAATGGAAAGACGCCGTGGTGACACTCGACAATATGCTCTACGAAGACGCAAAGAAAGAGTTCTCCAAAGCGTCGATGACAGGCTTCGGTGCCGACGGAAGCAAAAAGACCAAGGAAGAAGACTTTGAGCAAGTGCGTGGCGACTTTGAGAACAACAGTTTTGTGAAGTCGCTCCACGAGCACATACGCAAGAAAACCGAACTTGGCGAGAAGGTTATCAACAACCTTATTCGCGCCTGCGAGGCTTGATTCAGAGCGGATTTCTCATCGAAACTTAAAATGATGCCCGGGACCTTTGATGGCTCCGGGCATCGTCATTATCTGAGAAATCATTGATATATCGCTGCCATCAGTCGCCGAGCAGACGGTCCAGAACCACACCGATGAGGTCGTTCACTGCCGTCTTGTAGTTCGGGTTAGCGTTAGTTGCCACTCGGTTGGCAATAATGGAGCAGATGGTAATGGCATGGTGTCCCATCAGACGCGCCAGTCCCTGCAGCGCGGCACTCTCCATCTCGTAGTTGGTGATATGGCCTCCATTGAACTCAAACTTCTCAATCTTGTGGTTGAGTTCGGGGTCAGCCAGGTCAAGGCGAACCTTGCGGCCCTGAGGACCGTAGAAACCGTTGGCCGAGATAGTGTAGCCGCGCACCATGTCGTCGCGCCCTATCTTGTTCACCAGTTCCTCATCGGCATCCACCACATAAGGCTTTGCCCACAGAGGATTCCATCCCACAAATTCGCAGAACTGCTTTTCAAACTCAAGGTCGCTCACAGCATTGCGTCCGGCATAGAAATTCAGAACGCCGTCGAAACCTATACCCTTGGCGGCAATCACCGGTGTTCCCACAGGAACGTAAGGCTGCAGACCACCCGATGTGCCGATACGCACGATATTCAGAGCGCGGTGCTGCTCGCGCGGCATACGCGTCGCAAAGTCCACGTTAGCCAGAGCGTCAAGTTCGTTAACCACGATGTCGATGTTGTCACCGCCGATTCCGTGAGAGAGACACATCACCGGTTTGCCCTTATAGGTTCCGCCTATAGTGTGAAATTCACGACTCAACACCTCATAGTCCTGAGTATCAAAATAAGATGCTATCATATTCACACGACCCGGGTCACCACAAACGATAATGTTATCGCACAACTGGTCGGGACGCAGATGAATGTGGAAAATAGAACCATCACTGTTGATAATCATTTCCGAATCCGGAATAAAGTTCTTATTCATGCTGTAGTAGTTTTTAGTTGGTTTTTTAATTGAGTTCAAAAACAAAAAGCAAATTTAATAATTTTTATCGACTGACGCAATAACCAGACGAAAAATTCTGCGCTTCGATGCAAAAAATTTCCAAAAGAATCCAGAAATCAATTCCAGAAATCCATGATAATCATTCCCTATAAACCACCAAGGGGCAGCCGCGATGGCCGTCCCTTGGCTTTAGGGTTATGTAAACGGTGAACCGTTATTAGTCCACGTTCAGGTTAACACGCTTGAAATCGATAGCCTTCAGTTCCTTGTCGCTCTTGGCGAGGAATTCAGCTATGGTCATCTTGTTAGTGGTGTCGGCCTCGTAAGGCTGCTCCATAAGCACGTTCTGCTGATAGAACTTGTTGATGCGACCCTCAGCAATCTTCTCAATCATCTGAGCCGGCATCGAAGCCAGTTTCTGCTCAGCCGTGTCGGCCATGATTTTCTTAGCCTCGGCAACCTGCTCCTCAGTCATATATCCCTTGCGGATAGCCTCGTCCTGATGCTCCTCGGTAGCGCAGTAGTAAGGATTGAAACCGGCCTTCTTCAGTGCGTTGGCAACAGCCTTCTCCACCTGCTCAGCCTTGGTCTTGTCCACAGCCACCTGATACTCCTGGTCGATAGTCTCTTTTGAGATTTGCTCACGAGTAGCGGCAATAGGATTAGAAGTAGCCACCTGCATAGCAATTTCCTTCTCAACTTCAGCATCGCCCACCTTGTTGAAAGCCACCAGAACGGAGAGTTTCTTGTTGAAGTGGTTGTAAACCGACACTGAAGGAGCACTCAGGAATTCGTAGCCGCCCAGCTCCATCTTTTCACCGGTGATACCGCTCAGTGCAGTAATCTGCTCAGCCACGGTCTTACCGTCCATGTCGGTTTCCTTAAGCTCGTCAAGGCTCTTCACCTTGTTTGCCACAGCCACGTCGAGGATGCTCTTCGTAAGGGCAACGAATTTCTCGTTCGAAGCCACGAAGTCGGTCTCGCACTTGAGCGCGACTATTGCAGCGAAATCGCCGTCGGCCTTACCCAGCGCCACACCTTCAGCGGCAGCACGGTCCTCACGCTTAGCAGCGATAGCCTGACCACGCTTGCGGATAAGCTCCTTAGCCTTTTCCATATCATTGCCCGACTCGAGCAACGCCTTCTTGCAGTCAACCAAACCGGCACCGGTGAGGTTACGCAATTTCTTTATATCATCTATAAGTGACATAGTGCTAATTAAATTCTATTGGTTTTTAATGAATACTTTAAGATTACTCTTCTGCTTGGGGTTCCTCAGCTGCAGGCTCTTCTGCCTTAGGCTCCTCGGCAACGGGAGCGGCTTCGGTCTCTTCAGCAGCCTTGCGACGAACGCGTGCGCGGCGAGGCTTTGCCACCTCAGCAAGCTCAGCGTTCTCCTCGTCCTTGTTGTCGATCTTCTCAACCTTACGCTCTTCCAGACCTTCCTGGATGGCTGCGCAAATGGTGGAGAGGATGATGTCGATTGACTTAGAAGCGTCGTCGTTGGCGGGGATTGCATATTCCACAGAAGTGGGGTCGCTATTGGTGTCAACAATTCCGAACACGGGGATACCCAGACGGTTAGCCTCAGCCACGGCAATACGCTCCTTCAGAACGTCAACCACGAACAGAGCCGAGGGCAGACGGTTCAGGTCGGCAATACTGCCGAGGTTCTTCTCCAACTTCACGCGCTGACGAGTAACCTGAAGGCGCTCACGCTTGGAGAGGTTGTCGAATGTACCGTCCTTCATCATCTTGTCTATAGAAGTCATCTTCTTCACAGCCTTGCGGATTGTGGGGAAGTTGGTGAGCATACCGCCCGGCCAACGCTCTATAACGTAAGGCATCTCCACAGAAGTAGCGCGGTCGGCTACAACCTGCTTAGCCTGCTTCTTAGTGGCCACGAAAAGAACTTTCTTACCCTGCTTGGCAATCTCCTTGATGGCCTTTGCAGCCACGTCGAGCTTAGCCTGAGTCTTATACAGGTCGATGATGTGAATGCCGTTGCGCTCCATGAAGATGTAGGGAGCCATGGCGGGGTTCCATTTACGCTTGAGGTGTCCGAAGTGACAGGTAGCGTCCAGTAATTGTTCAAATGTTGGTGTTTGCATTGTTTTGATTTTATTTTTGTTTACTTTCTACTTAATCAATCGCACAGTAGCCTTGCGCACGGAGCACGAAGAGTCTGTGCAATTTGGATACTAAACTCTCTGTTCCAGCGAGTAGCAAGCCATAAGCGAAAAGTATCTGAAAAGATACCGATTAACGCTTGCTGAACTGGAATCTCTTGCGAGCCTTGGGCTGACCCGGTTTCTTGCGCTCCACCACGCGTGGGTCGCGAGTCATGAAGCCTTCGCGGCGCAGGGTTGCCTTGTCCTCAGGATTAATCTTAACCAGAGCACGTGCAATGGCAAGACGCAGAGCCTCGGCCTGTCCCTTGTAGCCACCACCCTTCAGGTTCACTTTGATGTCATATTTCTCTATAGCTTCAAGAGTGCTAAGCGGCTGCTTAACGATGAACCGAAGTATAGGAGATGGAAAATACGTATTAAGCTCACGCTTGTTTACTATGATTTCGCCTTTGCCCTCTTTCACGAAAACACGTGCTACGGCTGCTTTACGACGACCTACTGCATTTATCTGTTCCATACTTCAATCTCTTATTTGATTTTGTTTAAGTCTATTACTTGGGGTTGTTGAGCCTCGTGCGGGTGGTTCTCACCGTTGTACACATAAAGGTTAGTGAGCAATCTTGCACCCAGTTTGTTCTTGGGGAGCATACCCTTTATCACCTTCACGAACAGTGGGTGCATACCAGCCTTACCAGACTTGCCGAGCGACTTCTTCTGAAGGTCGGCAGGAGTGAAGAAACGCTGTCCGCCGGGATAACCGGTGTAGCGAACATATTCACGACCGTTCCACTTATTGCCGGTGAGGCGCACCTTGTCGGCATTGATAATAATCACGTTGTCGCCACAGTCGATGTGGGGAGTAAACGTCGGTTTGTGCTTTCCGCGCAGAATCAGCGCTACTTTAGCACACAAGCGCCCAAGCACTTGATCGGTGGCATCAATCACCACCCAATTTTTCTCTACGTTCTCGGCCTTAACCGATTCAGTTTTGTAACTTAAAGTATTCACTTTTACTAATTCCTGATTAATAGTTAATTAAATCTCTCCGGCAAGTTCGCCACACGGCCAAATGCAGCCCGCAAGCCTTTGAAAATCATTTAGGACATAATCGGACTGCAAAGGTACGGACTTTTTTTGGCTCCGACAAGCATTTCACATGACAAAATCACCGAGCTCAAGGCCTCCACAGGGTGAAAATGAGGGAAATATGCCATATTTTAAGTATTTTTAACTTGTTAGGACACAAAAAGTATCTATTCAGCGATAGGTATGCAGGTGCTGTCCGTGCTCAGAACAGTGCGCGG
>CALAVE010000088.1 GCA_937892215.1 uncultured Porphyromonadaceae bacterium | reverse complement strand
ACGTATTCTCTCCATCAGTCTGCTCTGTTTCATGGCTTTTACCTCCTGTTTCTGTTTTTTTTTAACCCGATTCGGGTTTAATGTTTCAAAATCACGTTATCGTTTCCGGCTGCAAAATTACAACATCCCGGAGCCCTTGTCAATGCCATTTTCTACATCTCGTTCCGGGCAGTATTTTCGGGAGTCTTTTGATAGGCAGTCAGCAAAAAAAATTGGTTTTACGAGACTTTTGCGCTAACTTTGTGCAGAAACTAACATGATTATTATGAAATATTTCATTATAGCCGGCGAAGCAAGCGGTGATATTCACGGCGCACAACTAATCCGTGCGCTACGCGAGGGCGACCCTCAGGCGCAGTTCCGGTTCCTGGGCGGCGACCTGATGTCCGGCGCTGCCGGTGTGCCGCCGCTGGTTCATTACCGCGACATGGCCTACATGGGCTTCATCGAGGTGGCGAAGCACTTGCGTCGCATCCTCGGTTTCATGGAGCGAACCAAGGAACAGATAATGCGGTACGGCCCCGATGCCGTGATTCTGATCGACTACCCGTCGTTCAACCTGAAAATCGCCCGTTTTGCGCACGATGCCGGGATTCCCGCCTACTATTTCATTTCGCCCAAGGTGTGGGCCTGGAAGGAATATCGGGTGAAGCAGATTAAGCGATACGTTCGCCGCGTGTTCTCCATCCTGCCGTTTGAGGTGGATTTCTACCGTAAGCACGATTACGAGGTTGACTATGTGGGTAATCCCACGGTGGGGGAGATAGACGAGGCTATCAGCGGCTTCTCAACTCGTGAGGACTTCTGCCGGCGGAATAATCTCCCTGCCGACAAGCCCATTATCGCGCTGGTGCCGGGCTCGCGGAAGAAGGAAATTCGCGACAATCTGCCTGCCATGATCAGTGCCGCTCTGAGTCTGGCCGACTACCTGCCTGCGGTGGCCGCCGCCCCGAATATCAGCCACGACCTTTATGGCGAAATCTTAGGCAACACCGGCATTCCGGTGGTGTCGGGCCAAACCTTTGAACTCGTTTACCATGCCCGCGCCGCAGCGGTCACTTCCGGTACTGCCACGCTCGAGACGGCCTTGCTTGGCACCCCACAGGTGGCATGCTATCGCATGAACGGAAGCAAGTGGCTCTACAAGTTCTATCGACGCCTGATTAAGGGAAAATATGTCACGCTTCCCAATCTCATATCCGACTCGCCTCTGATTCCTGAACTGCTGCTGCATAACTGCACGGAAAATGCCATTCTCGGCCACTTGCGGCAACTCACCGCCGAATCACCGCAGCGTGAAGCCATGAAGCGAGGATATTCGCGCCTGAGAGAGATACTTGGTGACTCGGACTGCGCCCGGACTACCGCACAAAAAATCATAGCCGATTTAAGAAATAGGGCTATAACTGCTTAAGTATTCAGGTTTTTTTCATATCTTTGCACGATTTAGCGCAACACATGCGCCTAATTTTTTCAAAAAAAGTAACTATTTTCCCGTTCAGATAAGACATGGCAGAAGAAAAGGCAAAAACAACTAAGAAAAGCGGCGGCTCCAGTATCTCACTGAAAAGTTATGCGCTGGCTTGCGCTCGCAACTGGTACTGGTTCGTGATAAGTATTATAATTTGCACTTGCATGGCGTTTCTTTTCGCCAAGTCCCAGCCGCAGCTCTATAAGTCTTCAGCGCTGATTCTGGTTTCCACCGGCGACAACGGCTCGGCCGGTAGCCAGTCGCAGGTGTTCAGCGACCTGGGCATGCGCGCCGGTGTGCACGACATCCCCAACGAGATTTACAAAATCCGTTCGTCCAAACTGATGGGCGAAGTCATTAAGCGCCTCGGACTTAATGTGCAGTATTACGGCCATGTGTTCCTCCGCGACGTTAACATCTATAAGAATACCCCTGTTCAGGTGACTCCGCTCAAGGATATTGAGAGCAACTACACCGTGCTGGTGGAGCCGCTCGGCGGAGACGACTTCAAGTTCAAGATTGACGGAGAACCCAAGTGGCACAAGGCTAAGTTCGGCAACAAGTACAACACCCCAATGGGCCCGCTGGCCATCACCAAGACTAAAGTCTATAACGATGACGACTACAAGGGCTACCGGGTGATTGTGCGCATCTATAACACCCAGTCGCTGGCTAACAACTATGTGTCGAATCTCACCGCAGCAAGCGCCGACCGCGGAAGCGACGTGCTTCAGCTAACTCTCGTAAGTGAGAACATTGAACTGAGCAAGGATGTCCTTAACGCCCTTATCGTCTCGTATAATCAGGAGGCTATCAACGACAAGAATAGCGTGGCTCGCAGCACCGAGGCCTTTATCGTGGACCGTATCGACGCTCTGGCCAACGACCTGAGCAAGGTGGACACGCAGATTGCCGGAATTAAGGTGGCGAGCAGCAACGCAAATATGTATGCCGACGCCTCAAGCGGTATCAAGTACGAGGAAAACGTTGCCGACGTGGAGATGCAACTCAGCCTGGCCGGATACATTCGCGATTACATCGCCAATATGACCGGTAACGAACTGATTCCGAGCAACACCGGTATCACCAACACCGGTATAGAGAGCGACATAACCAAGTATAACGAGGCTATGCTCCGCTATCAGACCATCGCCACCGCTTCAAGCAAGGAAAATCCGGTGATGATAGAACTCAACGCCACTCTCACTTCCATGAAGGGAAACATCATGCGAACGCTGAACAATTACATCAACTCGCTTCGCATCAAGCACGCGCAGGCTCGTTCGCAAGAGCGTATCGCCAGCAGCAACATCGCTACAGTGCCAACCCAGGAAAAGGCTATAACCGAGGTGACACGCCAGCAGAAAATCAAGGAGCAACTCTACCTCTACTTGCTCAACAAACGCGAGGAAAACGCTCTTCAGCTGGCCATTACCGAGCCTAATGCCAAGGTGGTGGAGAATGCGTCAGGAAGTAGTGAGGCATTCGCTCCGGCTCAGTCCAACATAATTTCGGCCGGATTCCTGCTGGGGCTCCTGCTCCCTGCAGTGATTATCTACCTCATATTCTGGGTTTACTCCATGGACACCATGGTTCATACTCGCAAAGACATTGAGGATAACTGCACAATCCCCATCATAGGTGAAATACCGGAGAAGCGCGAGGACCAATTACAGCAGGAAATCATAGTCTCTGAAACAGGACGAGACCGCATCTCGGAATCGTTCCGAATAGTGCGCAGTAACCTCGATTATATGGTTACGCCCGATAAGTTCACCGACGGGACAGTGCTGCAACTCACTTCCACCATGTCGGGCGAAGGTAAGTCGTTTATCGCGGTTAACCTGGCTCTCTCGTGCGCTCACATAGGCAAAAAGGTGATAGCAGTGGACGTTGACTTGCGTAAAGGTAACTTCTCCGAGTACGTGGGTATTTCCAAGAATGGTGTAGGCCTGAGCGCATATCTTTCGGGCAAGGTCAGCGATATCCACGATGTAATCAATAAGGGTGTTCTTCATGATAATCTGGACCTGATTGGCGTGGGTGCAATTCCGCCCAATCCAACCAACCTGCTCATGAGCGAGAGATTCAAAACCATGATTGATCTACTCAAGAAGGAATACGATTACATTCTGCTGGATACTGTGCCATTCGGCATCATTGCCGATGCTTCGCTAATCAACCGCTACGCTCAACTCACTCTCTACGTTATGCGCGACGGAAAGGTGGACAAGCGATACCTCGAAGACCTTCAGAAGATGTACGACAGCAACAAGATTAAGGGACTCTCAATCCTGCTGAACGACATTAAGGTGAAATCCAAGCGTTACGGCTATGGCTCCGGTTACGGTTACGGTTACGGCTACGGTTACGGAGACGACGCGGAGAATGAGAAGAAAGATAATGTTCTGGTGAGTAAACTCAAGAATTTATTCAAAAAGAATAATAACAAGGCCTAAGGTCATATCATCCACATTTAAGACATGAAAATTGCAGTAGTAGGAACAGGATATGTGGGGCTCGTGACCGGTACGTGTTTTGCCGAGACCGGTGTAGATGTAACTTGCATCGACATAGACGAGCGTAAGATTTCACAACTTCAGCAGGGCATAATCCCTATTTACGAACCGGGACTCGAGGAAATGGTTAAGCGCAACGTTAAGAACCGCCGTTTGCACTTCTCCACCAGTCTGCCCGATGTAATTAATGATGTGGAGATAATATTCTCAGCGGTGGGTACTCCCCCTGATGAGGATGGTAGTGCCGACCTGCGATATGTGCTGGATGTGGCGCGAACAATAGGGCAGAATATCACACGTTACACTCTGGTGGTGACTAAGAGCACAGTGCCCGTTGGAACGGCTGCAAAGGTGCGCCGCACCATCCAGGATGAGTTGGACAAACGTGGAGTGGACGTGGATTTTGATGTGGCTTCCAATCCTGAGTTTCTCAAGGAGGGCGCTGCTCTGAAGGACTTTATGAGCCCCGACCGAGTGGTCGTCGGAGTGGATTCTCCGCGAGCCCAGGCTCTGATGGAACGGCTATACAAGCCGTTTATGCTCAATAGTTTCCGCGTTATTTTTATGGATGTACCGTCGGCCGAGATGACTAAGTATGCCGCTAACGCTATGCTGGCCACACGCATCAGTTTCATGAACGACATAGCCAATCTGTGTGAACGGGTTGGGGCTGACGTGATGAAGGTTCGTGCCGGAATCACGTCGGATAGCCGCATAGGCAACAAATTCATGTATCCCGGTTGCGGATATGGTGGCTCATGCTTTCCTAAGGACGTAAAGGCTCTGATTCATACCGGAATAGAAAACGGTTACCACATGCGTGTGGTGGAAGCGGTGGAAGCGGTGAATGAGAACCAGAAAACTGTGCTGTTCCATAAGTTGGTGCAGTGCTTCGGCTCGGCCGAGTCGCTCCGTGGCAGCAGAATAGCGCTTTGGGGACTGTCGTTCAAGCCTGAGACCGACGATATGCGAGAGGCTCCGGCTCTGGTGCTGATAGGCCAACTCGTGGAGGCAGGCTGTGAGCTTAGTCTGTACGACCCCATCGCCATGACAGAGGCTAAACGACGCCTCAGCGGAGTTGAGGGCCTGACCTTTGCACCTGATATGTATTCTGCTCTCGACGGTGCCGACGCGCTGGTGGTGGTGACCGAGTGGAAGGAATTCCGCGTACCCGTTTGGGAGCAAGTGGCGCATCACATGAAGGGGCGCTCTGTAATCGACGGGCGCAATATCTATGACTATCGTGAACTTAACGCTGCAGGCCTTTCTTATTTCTCTATAGGGCGTGACTCCCGGATGGCGTAAAGCAGAAAGGGTAAGACGCGCTTTATCCGCACGTCCCTAAAGAATACGGACTTTTCGGTTATTTCAGACACAGAAATACCCAAAAATAGGTATTTCCGCGGTAGTGTTTAGTCGTTAATTTTGCATAAAAATTAATAACTAAAACACGACTGTAGTGAAAAAGATTGCTATTTCGCTCTGTATGAGCATATTATTGTGTTTGTTCGGCTTCTCGGCCGCCGCACAGGACAGCACGGCCGTTGCCGATAAGAATCAAGCCCAACCCGAAAAATACCACCGACTCACGGTGGGGGGCTATGGTGAAGCGGTGATGAGCCGTATGTTCTATTCCAATAACTATAAGCGCTATACCGATGCTTCGCTCTATAAGGAGACCAAGAGTTTCGGCCAGTTCGACCTGCCTCACGTTGTGATTTATTTGGGTTACGACTTCGGTAAGGGCTGGAGCATTGGCACCGAGATTGAGTTTGAACATGGTGGCACTGAGAGCGCTATAGAAATTGAGGAGGAGGAAACCGGTGAATATGAAAGCGAAATTGAGCGCGGTGGCGAGGTCGCCCTGGAGCAATTCTGGATTCAGAAATCGTTCTCTCCTGCGGCCAATATTCGCGCCGGCCACATGGTGGTCCCTGTAGGTGCAACCAATTCAGCACACATGCCAACGGAGTATTTCACCGTGTACCGACCTGAGGGAGAGAACACTATTTTCCCTTGTACGTGGCATGAGACCGGTATCAGTTTCTGGGGAATGAAGGGAGACTGGCGCTACGAGGCTATGTTCATAGCCGGACTGGATGCCGACCGATTTAACAACAAGAACTGGATACACGACGGTAACGGCAGCCCCTACGAGTTTAAGATGGCTACAGCATACGCCGGTGCGGCCCGTGTTGACAACTATTCTATCCCGGGGCTGAGGCTGAGCGTTAGCGGATATATAGGCAACAGCGCCAACAATACTCTAAATTCCACTAACAAGTACGACGGTCTGCATGGCACTGTGGCCATCGGCTCATTCGACTTCCATTATCAGGGCCATAATTTTGTGGCACGCGGCAATTTCGACTATGGGCACCTGAGTAACTCGCTTGAAATCTCCAAAGCCAATAAGGAGACTCGCAAGGACTCTCCTTCGCCTAAGAACAACGTTGCCGAAGCCGCCATCGCCGCGGGTGTGGAGGCCGGTTACGACATCTTCTCACTAATCGACAGGGTGCACCGTGCTGGCCACCGCTTCTTCGTCTTTGGCCGCTACGACTACTACGACTCCATGTTTAAGACTGTTTCCTCAATGACCGATGAGCAGGAATGGGGACGTCATAAAGTCACGGTGGGGTTCAATTATTACCCCATCAAGCAGATTGTTATCAAGGGCGAGTACAGTAACCGCATTTTCAAGTCCCAGTACAATAATGAACCTACGATAAGTCTGGGAATATGCTATGCCGGCATGTTCCATTTCCTATGATAATTAAGTAATTATAAGTATAAACTAATAAAATTAAACGAAAGATGAAACACTTATTTTCTAAGGGGATTATGCTCCTCTGCATGGGACTCTTCCTTGCCGCCTGCGGCAACGATGAGCCGACTCCGGCGCAGACCGACGAACTGGATGCAACAAAGACTGCTATCCTGACGCAGTATGTCAATGGGGTGGTAGTGCCTACCTACAAATCGCTTGCCGACGAAGCGATACTTTTGCAAAACGTTTGCGCTCAACTTAGATTGACGCCTTCGCAGGCTCTCGTGAATGAGGCTTGCGATAAGTGGATTGCCGCACGCAAATACTGGGAACAGAGCGAGGCTTTCCTTTACGGCGCTGCGGCTGATTACTTTATCGACCCGCATATCGACTCGTGGCCTCTGAAAAAAGACCAGCTGGACAATGTGCTGAAAAACTCTGACCTGATGGAAGAACTCGACCAGGACGGTGCAGCAGCCGACGGCTTCGCAACGCTGGGTTACGGTCTTCTCGGCTTCCACGCTGTGGAATACGTGTTGTTCCGTGATGGTGCCCCGCGCAACATCAGCGACATTTCTGAGGGTGAGTTAATCTATGTTCTGGCAGTTGCGCAGGACCTTGCCAACCAGACGGCACGCCTTGAAGCCGCTTGGGCCGGACTGGACAATGTTAGTAAGGAGAAACAGGCAATGCTTGAGGAGTTTGAACTGGAACCATCGCTCAACTACGGCGAAATGATGATAAATGCCGGAATGAAGGGTAACACTTCTTACAAGACTCAGACGGACGCATTCATTCAGATTCTTCAGGGCGCCAGCGACATCAGCGACGAGGTGGGTAACACCAAGATTACTGACCCATGTAATTCGGGCAATGTCCTCGACGTGGAATCTTGGTACAGCTGGAACTCAATCGCCGACTTCGCCGACAACATCCGCAGTGTGCGCAACGCTTACTACGGAAGCACTAACGGCACTGTTAACAGCAATTCTCTGGCATCTTACGCTAAGAAGAATTATCCTACGTTCGACACCGATATCCGCGAAAAAATTGACAACGCAATCCTGAAAATCGAAGATCCTGAAGTGGGTATGCCGGCACCGTTCCGCAGCCACCTTACTTTCGCTGAGAATCAGGGCGCTATCGATGCCTGCAACGAGCTTATGGAGGCGTTGGATGACCTTATTGCTGTTCTGCAATAAATTCTGAATTAATAGATAAATGACTGAATTATGAAAAAACTATTTCTTTCAATACTGACTCTGAGTCTCATCATTACCTTTGCCGCTTGTAGCGATAACAACAATAGCGGTGGCAATGATGAACCGGAACCGGAACTTGCCGAAGATTACTACACCGGTGGAAAGTTGGGTACCACTTTCAACACTACGTCCAGTGCTTACGAGCAGTTTACGCAGGCTGTGGAGAACCAGGGGCTTATCGCCTCGTTCAAGCGTGGTGAGAGAATCTTTGAGAGTCCGTTTGACCTGAGTACCGACCCCGGTACGCCTATGCGCGGACTGGGCCCGCTCTGGATTCGCGACAACTGCATCCACTGCCACCCGGGCTACGGTCACGGCTCGCGTCAGACCGAGTACAACAGTGTTTATGAGAACGGAAACGGCTACCTGCTGGTGCTCACCGATGAGAACGACACTTATCTGTCGTCCTACACCGGAATGCCTCAAACTCAGGCCGCACCTCCGTTCAAGGCGCCTCTTGACGAGACCAAGATTAAAATCAGTTGGCTCAGTTACACCGACGAGTGGGGAAACAAGTTTCCCGACGGTGAGACTTACAGCCTGATTTATCCCGAGGTTACCATTCCTGAGGACGCGTTCTACGTTCCTCTACAGGTGGGAGGCAAAGATATGGCCTATTCGCAGCTTCGCGTGAAACTTGAGAACACTATCGGTATCTACGGCACCGGACTGCTCGACGCTATCACCGATGACGACATCCGCGCTCAGTATCTGGCCGAGGAAAAGGCCGGTATTGAACTGAATCCCGCCGTGTGGGCCGGTGGCGACTTCGCCAGTTACTACGTGAACGCAATGCCTTGTTCCGACAAGAAACAATACGTGAAGCGCTACACTTATGCGCTCTCGCGCGGCTCCATTCAGGACGGACCGGGTGCTAACGCTATCTGGAACATCACCAATGTTACCCGTAGCGATCGCAAGTCGCACTACATGACTGCTGCTTATGCAACTAAGGCCAGCCAGGACCCCGACGTTCAGGCTAAGTTCTATTCCTATTATCCCGATTGGAATAAAACCGGAGATGTGGAGAAAGATATCTATAACTATCTCATGAACACCGACCTACCGGCTGAGATGACCGACCAGGAGTACATCGATGTTATGGCCTGGCATCGCGGACTGGCAGTGCCCGCCGCCCGTAACGTTGACACCGAGGAATTCCAGCAGGGCAAGAAACTGTTCACCGAGCTGGGTTGCGCTTATTGCCACCGCCCCACATGGACTACCGGTAGCGACGAAATCCGCGACCCGAACAACTTCTTCGTGGGTGCTCGCGCCGATATGCTGCCGCGCTATCCCAACCAGAAGATTTGGCCCTACACCGACATGATTCAGCACAAGCTCTACATGAAGAACGACATCCGCACCGGTTGGTGCCGTACTACTCCGCTGTGGGGACGTGGTCTGAGCCGTAAGTGCACCGGCGCCGACGACCGTCTGCACGACTGCCGCGCTCGCACTGTGCTGGAGGCTATCATGTGGCACGGCAACTCGCAGAGCCATGCGCGCAAGAGCGTGGAGAAGTTCCGCGAGCTCAGCAAGACCGACCGCGCTGCCGTGGTTAAATTCATCGAGTCTATCTGATTTACGTTTTTACTAAAATACTATAAGAAGGGGATAACCTGCCTCTGAAGAATCGTGACTTCATTTTTGAGCAGGTTATCCTTGTTTTTTTACCACTTATGAAAACCGTTAAGCGCATATCGTTTTCCTTGCTTTGCGTCATGCTTGTGGTGCTGGCGGCTGCCACCGTTACCGAGAAAGTGGCCGGCACGGCCGTGGCACAGAAGTATTTCTATCATTCTCCGGCGTTTGTCCTTCTCTGGGTTGGAATTGCCGGTTTTGCCGCGGTGTATGTGATGCAGCGGCGGCTCTATAGGCGCTTGTCGGTTTTCGTGCTGCACCTTTCATTCCTGCTCATCCTTGCCGGAGCCGGTGTCACATGGCTCACGGCAAGCCGTGGCAAGATGCACATTCCGCAGGGGCAGTCGTGCGGCGCATACGTAACGGCGGAGGGCGACAGCATAGTCATGCCGTTCGGTGTCACCCTGAATCAATTTGAGGTAAAGTTTTATCCCGGCACGCAGGCTCCTATGGATTTTGTGAGCAGTGTTACTATCCGCGACAATGAATATGGCAACGTTTCGGGCACCGTTTCCATGAACAAGATTCTTACGCATCGCGGTTACAGAATCTATCAGATGGGTTATGACGCGGCTATGGGCGGAACTGTGTTGCAGGTGTCGCACGACCCATGGGGCATCGCGGTGACCTATTGCGGTTACTTCCTGCTGTTCCTGTCGTCAGTTTGGGTGCTGGTTGACAAGAACGGCACTTTCCGCCGCTTGCTGGCTCAGAAAACTGCAAAGGTGGCTGTGGCGCTCATTCTTGCCTGCTCCTCATTCACTGTGCAGGCTGCCGATGCCACGCCCGCTACAATCCCCCGGAATGTGGCCTCAGAAATAGGCGACCTCTACATCCTGCATAACGACCGCATCTGCCCGTTCTCAACCTTTGCACGCGATTTCACGCTGAAAATCACCGGCAAGGATTCTTTCGGTGGGCTCAGTGCCGAGCAGGTGGTGGCCGGCTGGATATTTTTCTACGATGATTGGGCCGATGTGCCTTGCATTAAAATCAAGAGCGCGAAAGTGCGCCAAGCTCTTGGCCTAAGTGGCAAATATGCCTCGCTTAACGACTTCTATTCCCCTCAGAACGAGTATCGACTTAGGGAACTTGTCACCAAGGTGCTGGCCGGTGACGACCTTGACGACCGCCGTGGCATTCAGGAGGCGAACGAGAAATATGAACTGCTACGACAACTCACTAACGGAAACCTCGTTAAGATTCTACCGGTTGAGGTGGGTGGGGCTTTGCAGTGGCATTCGCAGAGTTCTTCGCTCGATATTCCGGCCGACATTCCGGCCGATAAGTGGACCTTCTTGCGCAACGCTCTGAATTATCTCAACGAGCTTGTGATGAAGAAGGACTGGGCCGGTGCGTCGCAGTTCGTGGCAGGACTTCGCCGATATCAGGTGAAGGAGTGTGGTGCGGCCTTGCCGGGAAACACGCAGTTTCAGGCCGAGAAAATCTATAATCGCCTCAACTATTCCCGCTTCCTGTTCATGTTCCTTGCCACTCTTGGAATTATTCTCTTCTTTTTGCAGTGCCGCAATTTCGCCTTGGGCACTTCATTGAGGCCTGTGGTCGCTAATGCGGTGGCAGTTGTTTTGGCTCTTGTTTTGGCCTATCTGTCGATTGTGATTATTCTGCGTTGGATAATCAGTGGTCATGTGCCTCTTAGCAATGGCTTTGAGACCATGCAATTCATGTCGTGGGTCACGGTGCTGATAACATTGCTCCTGCACCGCCGTGCGCAAGCATTGCTCTCCTTTGGCACGCTTGTAGCCGGACTTACGCTGATGGTTTCCACGTTCGGCGAGAGCAACCCGCAGATTACGCCGCTCATGCCCGTGCTTCAGTCGCCTCTGCTGTCCATTCACGTGGTGGTGATTATGGTGGCATATTCGCTTCTCGCGTTCCTGATGTTCGGAGGGCTTATGGCCATAGCGCTGCGGCGACACACTGAGCATGTGAATCGTCTCTATCGCATGGGGCGGATAATGCTTTATCCGGCCGTGTTCCTGCTTGCTGCAGGCATCTTCATCGGAGCCATGTGGGCTAATATCTCATGGGGAAACTACTGGGGATGGGACCCCAAGGAAGTGTGGGCGCTGATTACGTTCATAATCTACGCCTTGCCACTCCACAGCGAGTCGCTGCCGGCCTTCCGTCGTCCCATGTTCTTCCATGCTTATATGGTTCTGGCCTTCCTTTCGGTGCTTATAACCTACTTCGGGGTGAATTTCGTGCTCGGTGGTATGCACTCCTATGCCTGACCGCTGTCCCGGAAGTTCCGTCTAATTTGCTTCGCAGTCACCCTCATCAAATGAGTTAACAGCCATGTTGAGTTGGTTGATGTTGAATCTTATTAACTCGTTTCGTTGTGCCACCTGTTCAAGCCGTGAACGCATCTGCGTGAGTCGGTCAATGCCTATTTCATAGATGAAATCACTGTCGATGGGAATGCTGAATATCCAGTCGGTAGTATTAGCGGCATTTTTTATTCGCTCATTCCATTGCTCGCAATATGCCTCTTGACTGTCGGCTGCAAAAAGCACATAGAAGGGATTCTCTTCTTGATATTGCGCCAGGCAGGCAATCATCGTCACCGTTTCGCCTAATTTCCTCACCTGATAGTCGCACGACATTATGTAAGGTTTCTGGGGAAACTTTGAGGTGTAGCGGTTAACTCTCTCTTTGTCGCGAGTTAGTACAATTTCGGAACTGTCATTGTTATATTTATAATAATATACATATCCGTCGGGCAGCACTTCTTTGAGCCTGAAAATGTGGCCCCTGTTGCACAAAACGGGAGTCTCTGACAGGTATATTATCTCCTGACTGGCGGTGCTGAGGCTGCATAAAGTCAATGCGGCAACTATGATTGCCGTGCGCAATGTGCTGAATAGGCGGTTTTGTAACATGGCTCTCATTTTTTTGATACTAAATAATTCCCACATAGTTTCTTACACCTGCGGCTAACAGCCATGGGCTACATGCCCATAACTGTGTTAGCGAGTTTCACCACATCGGTGATATCCACGCCGTCCTGCCCGTTTATGTCGGCATTGGCCTCAACGAAGTTGGCCGGAGTGGAACCCATCACGAAGTTGGCGATAGACACCACATCGGTGATATCCACTTCGCCGTCGCCGTTGGCATCGCCAGGATTGGATGTAACCAGAGTGGATTCAAACTTCACCGAGCCACTGTTGCCGTACTGGGTCAGTGTCTCGCGGTAGGTGCAGTTGGTGAGTTTGGTGTCAACGAGGGTTAACATCTTAATCTGACCTATAGCAAAACTGGTGGAACCGGTACGCTTGAACTCGCCGGTACAGTTGTTGATTGTGAGTGTGGTGATACCTGTCTTACCAAGGAACGGAGCCTGATACGACGTGTTGGTCAGGCGCTTGATGTTGCTAAGGGTGCAACTCTCGCCGCCATCGCCATACGCGAAGAAGAAGTTGGCAACGCCGGTCGATTTGCCGGTAGTGGTCAGAGTGGCTGTTCCGCCGCCATCAATCGTGACTGAGCCGGATTCTGCGCGCAAGAATGTGTTGGCCTCCACTGTGTTGTCGCCTGATAGCATTATGTTAATGTTTTTGGTACCAACGCAAGAGATGAATGTGGTGCTACCGGTGTAGTTCACGTTATCCATAGTGATGGTGCCGTTTCGGCTCACGGAGACCCCTCTTACGATAGCGTTTTTAGCCATATTCTGTGCGGTAACGGTGACACCTGCTATCTTTAGAACTCCCGTAAAACCGGTAAGCGTGGATTCAAAAGAGAACAGGTAGTTATCATTGCCATATTGGGTGGCAGTCGAGCTATAGGTGCAGTCGGTAAGAATGGTATTTGCCAGTGTGAGTCCCTTAATGTTATATACAACGGCCTTTTGCCCGCCCTTGAAGAATCCGGTGCTGTTGTCGATGTTGAAGGTTGTGCTGCCACTCTTCCCATACATTACCCCGCCAAGGTTGTTAGTCACGCACAGTGAAGGCATATCCTTGATATACAGGTTGCCTCCGATGTTAAAATTCAACGTCCACTCAACTGAATTGTTGTTGACAATGAGCGAAGCGTCGTCCGATGCCCCCTCGATAGTAACATTCGCAATCCCCGACGTAGTTGCCACAAACGACTTGCAACCTATCTGGCATGGTGACTTTACAATGATTCTCAGGTCGGTGCAGTTACTAATTATGAAAGTTTTGCTCAGGTTGTTATATGTCAGGCTGTCGAGAGTGACGGTGCTTTTTGACAAGTCCACCTTCACTCCGTCCATAATGGTTCCGCTTCTTTCCACTAACGTACCCGCTATTTTAATCTGTTGAAGTTCGCCATAAACATAGGTGAATGATGAACACGCAGCATAATTCTTATAATAATTGTATGATGCCTGGGGAACATAGAGGTAAGCTGAGTTGCCGCTGTTAATATTGGTGAATGCATCGGAGGCAATGTCGTGATAGTAGCCTGTTACCGATGGGTTGTAGTGCGTGGTGATAAACACGTTGCTCAGTGATTTACAGTTAGCGAACGCCCTCTTGTCTATAACGAATGGAATCTGGGGTATCAGCACGTCGGTCAGGCCTGAGTTCTCAAATGCCGATTCCATGATATGAATCATGCAATGTGTGCTTGCATAATTCTCCCCTAAGTAACTGGGGAATTGTATTGTCTTGAGTGCTGTGCAATTATAGAATGCGCGCTTACCAATCGCATCCAGCTCTTTGTTTGAAGGTGCTCCCAAATCCACCGAAGTCAGACTCGTACAATTCCTGAAAGCGTTTTCTTTTATCTCCGCAATAGCGGGAACGGAAATACTCTGAATCTTACTCCCTTCAAAAGCCGATTCCATTATTGTGGTCACATTAGCCGCTCCGGTAAGTTTCGTGATATTATAGTTTACGCTACCACTGCTGCTGAAACTCTTGGCTCCTATTTCTACCACTATATAGTCGCGGCCATTGATTGTGATTTTGTCGGGTACGTAGCACTGTGTGCCGCCACCCACCACCGTGGCTTCGCTTGACCATGTATTGGGAATAATGAAGTAGCACGCTGTGGCCTTGCCCTCGTTGGTGACATAGTCGTAGGCATTGGCAGTTGAGATAATCTGCGGGAACTTTTTCCAGTCTGCATCGGCTTTATACAACGAGGAGATGGATTCAGTGTTTGGGTAGTAAACGCTGTCGTCGTCGCGCCGCAAAATGAGCCGGCTGAGCTTGGCTCCGTCGAATGGTCCGTCAATGCACGTTGGCGGAGTGTTGGCGGTGCAATACACATACAGCCCGGCCGTGCAGCCCTTGAATGCGTCGCTCTGCAGTGTCGTCATAGTACCCGGCAGGCGCACTACGTCCAGGTTGGTGCAGTTCTGGAAGGCATATTCCTCAATCTCGGTGATGCCATAAGAAAGAATCACCTCTCCCAGTGAGGTGTTGCCCGAAAAGGCCCAGCTGCCCACGCAGGTCACATTGTAGGTGGTGCCGCCGTATGTAACTGTTCCGGGTACGGTCACGACCTCTGCCGACCCTGTGTAGGCATCCACGGTAACGGTGTTGGTGCCTGTTGTGTAATACCTGATTTTGTCCACGGTGAACGTGGTAGCGCTTGCACAAATAACTGATGCAATAAATACGGTTAGTAACAGAAATTTCTTCATAATGTTCTATTTATTTGGTTTTCAGACGCAAATTTATGCATTTTATAATTATTTTCCAAATTTTACGCTGTTATTGTCTCTTCTTTAAGCGTCATTTTGTCTGGTTCACAGACGTTTAGCCTGCAATTTTGTCCACTTTGTGTGCCAAATAGTCCACTTTTGGCACTTTTCACCCGATGGCACAAGTTTTGCTATATCTCATAGCGAACGCTTGAGTGAGCGTTCACAACAAAATCGTATTATTAACTTTTAAATATAGGAGATTACAACTATGTTACTTGCAAGAAGAAATCAAAACTGGTTACCCGATGTGTTCAACGACTTTTTCGACACAAACTTTATCCCGAGGGTTAACGCCACAGCTCCGGCTATCAACGTTATAGAGCGTGAAAACGAGTATGATGTGGAACTCGCCGCGCCAGGCATGACCAAGGACGATTTCAAGGTGAGTCTCGACGAAGAGCAGAACCTGGTGGTTACCATTGAGAAGAAACAAGAGAACGAGGAGAAGAAGGAAAAAGGACACTACCTGCGCCGCGAATTCTCTTACACTCAGTATCATCAGACACTCTTACTGCCCGATGACGTGGACCGCGACAAGATTGAAGCTACCGTTAACCACGGAGTGCTCACTGTGAAGCTACCTAAGCTCACACCGCAAGAAGCAAAGCGCGAGTCGCGTGCTATCGACATCAAGTAAGTGCTGCCCTCACAGGCAAAGCGAGGCCGCTTTGGTCACAAAAAAGTTCACCGCTTCGATTCCCATCGAGGCGGTGAACTTTAATCCTTACTGTTAGAATTGGCTACGTAATAAATGTTCAACTAATAACTAATTCACTTTAATCTTTTCTACGATGCAAAATTAGTTACGTTTGGCCTAGTGGGCAATAACCAAATGTGGTGAATTTATAGCGTGCCGCATCACAGTTTTTAGGTAATATCGCGTGGGCATAGTTGTGCCGATTTGGGCTTGTGGCTCACTTGGTGGCGTAGCGGAAACCTTTCACCTTGTTCCACTCGCCGCGGGTGAAGTCAGGCACTTCCACCGGTATGCATCCGTTTTCCAAGCTGATGCGAGTCAGCTCGTTCAGGCACGACCATTCCACACCGTCATAAACGTCCTCATCGAGCGGCAGACCGTTTTGCAGGCAGTAGATGAGCCGGTAGTCCATAATGTAGTCCATGCCGCCGTGCCCGCCCACTTTGCGAGCCTTTTCCTCGATTTGCTTGAATAAATCGGGCAGATACGCCTCGCGGATTTTTGCCATCAGGTTATCGTCCACAAATTGCTCCGAGTCTTTAATCGAAGCGGCCTCGGGAATCTTAGCCACAAGTCGGTTGCCGTTCTTGAAGGCGTAGCCCTCTGACGGATATTTGTTGGCGAACCCCTCGGTCCCGGTGAGTTGGTACATGCGGTTATAGGGCCGCTCGGCATACACGTTGTGCTGAATTTCGAGTAGCCGCTCGCGCTCGGTGCGAATCAGAGTGATAGTGTGGTCGCCGTTGGCAAACGTGCTTGCACCCATATTCTTACGTGCCGCGGCCAAGCCGTTGAACGACTTGCTGTCCACGGCCACCAGCGTCTTCATCCTGTCGCCGCGGTGTATATTGAGCAACTGGCATGCCGGCCCCATTCCATGAGTGGGATAAACATCGCCACGGTGCTTCTGGTTGTATTCTAGCCGCCAGTTGTCCTGGTATTCGTTCCAGAAGTTGTTGAGGTTGTGAATGTATGAGCCTTCCACATGCACAATGTCGCCGAAGAGGCCTTGCTGAGCCATGTTGAGCGTGGTCATCTCGTAGAAGTCGTAGCAGCAGTTCTCCAGCATCATGCAGTGCCGTTGTGTGCGCTCGGCTGTGTTCACCAAATCCCAGCACTCCTTAATGGTCATGGCAATGGGAACCTCGCAGGCCACGTGCTTGCCGTGTTCCATCGCATAGACGCACATTGGCGTGTGTGTGAGCCAGTCGGTGCAGATATACACCAAGTCTATATCATCGCGCTCACACAGTTGTTTCCACCCGTCGTCGCCGCTATATTCGGCGGCAGGCCGGCGGTTGTTCTTCTTTAGCACTTCCTGCATTGGGGCGATTTTCTCGGGGTACTTGTCGCAGAGGGCCACCACTTCTATGCCATCGATAAACATATAGCGCTCCACGGCCCATGCTCCACGCATTCCCAAGCCCACGAAACCTATTCTCACAGTCTTAATCGGAGCCACGGCCAGTTCGAGCACCGACTTTTGTCCTTTCTCACGTGCCGGCGTTTTAAGCACGGCCACATTGTCCTTCATTTTGTAGGGCACCGATGCCGCATACTTCTTGGCTCCGATAATAGAGGGAGCGGTGATGATTAATGTTAGTAGCAGCGTTGCCATTCTTAGGCTGAAATTTGTTAATGTCTTCTTTCCCATGATTGTTTTTGTTTTGATTATGAGTTGTTTAGGAATAAATTATACTATAATTCTTCGGGTGGTTACATGATTTTAAACGGATACTCAATGCGCCACAGAAACAGCGCGTTACCGGGCATTGACGCTCCGGCCGCACATCGGTCTTTGCGCTCAATGATGCGGCAAAAATCATCCTTGCTGATTTTGCCGCGCCCCACATCCACCAGTGTTCCCACCACGGCGCGCACCATGTTGCGCAGGAAACGGTCGGCGCTTATGGTGAACACCATCTGCTCGCCCTCGCGTTCCCAGTACGCTTCGCTCACGCGGCAGTTGTTGGTCGCTACGTCGGTGTGGAGTTTGGAAAATGAAGTGAAATCGGTGTAATCCGGGAGTTTGCTGGCCGCCTCGTTCATAGCGCTGAAATCCAGACTTCCATGGTACTGCCAACTGAGCGGATACAGGAATGGGGACTTCTCGCTGTGTGTGAAGTATTTATAGGTGCGTTTAACGGCATCGAACCTGGCATGGGCATCATCAGCCACCTGAAACAGGCTATAGACAGCCACGTCGCGCCCCAGCAAGCCGTTAAGGCTTCGAATTACCAATGCAGTGTCGGTAATCGGTTTGTCCACGTCGAGGTGCGCCACCATCATTGCGGCATTCACTCCGGTGTCGGTGCGCCCTGCGCCTGTGACGGGCGTGTCATGTCCCATGACGATGCGTAATGCCCGCTCCACGGCCTCTTGAACCGTGATGCCGTTGGGTTGCACCTGCCAGCCGTGGAAGTTGGCCCCTCTGTATGCCAGTCGCATGAAATATCGCATACTTACCGAGTTTCGTGTTTATTTTTAGCTAAAACTATATCAGTTGCGAAGATTGCACGTTGGCGGTTTTGCCTTTCTCCAGATAGGTGTAGCCGTAGAGCCCGGAACGGTAGTTGCGCACGAATTCGCTCCCTTCTTCGGCTGTAATCTTGCCGGTACGGACCGATTCACTTACCCACGACTCCACGTTGCGAACCAGCTCCTTAGGACTGAATTGCACGTAATCCAGCACCTCGGCCACGGTCTCGCCGTCAATCACCTGGTCTATTTCGTAGTGGTCCTTGTACACGTCGATGTGCACGGCGTTGGTGTCACCGAACAGGTTGTGCATGTCGCCCAGAATCTCCTGGTAGGCGCCCACAAGGAACACACCCAGATAGTAGTGCTCGCCGTCCTTTAGTTTGTGTACGGGCAAGGCGTGTGAGATACCCTGTGGCGAGATGAAGTTGGCTATCTTGCCGTCGCTGTCACAGGTGATGTCTTGAATGGTTGCCATCCGGTCGGGACGCTCGTTAAGGCGCGACAGGGGTACCACGGGGAACACCTGGTCTATTGCCCATGAGTCGGGCAGTGACTGGAACAGTGAGAAGTTGCAGAAGTATTTCTCCGGCAGCATCTTGGCCACGCTGCGTAGCTCCTCGGGGGCGTGCTTCATGTCGTTCACAATCATGTTCACCTCGCGGGCCACGCTCCAGAACAGCTTCTCCACCAGCGCTCTGGCGCGTAGGTCAATAATCCCAAGGCTGAAGCGGTCCAGCGCTTCCTCGCGAATCTGCATCGCGTCGTGCCAGTCTTCAAGCAGACGAGCCATGTTAATCTTGTCCCAGATTTCGTACATGTCTTTCACCAGTTCGTCATCGTCTTCGCGAACTTCGTCCTCGTCCTCAATCCACTCCGGAAGGCCGGCGGTTTCAAGCACCTCCATCACCAGCACTGAATGATGCGCCGTGAGCGACCGCCCTGATTCGGTGATGATGTTGGGGTGACGCAGTCCGTTCTTGTCGCATACATCTACAAACGAGTACACGGCATCGTTCACATATTCCTGTATGGAATAGTTCATGCTGCTTTCGCTTGCACTGTTGCGTGTCCCGTCATAGTCCACGCCCAAGCCGCCGCCAATGTCCAGAAACTCTATGTCGAAGCCCAGACGTGACAGCTGCACGTAGAACTGCGATGCCTCGCGAAGGGCATTTTTGATGCGGCGTATCTTTGTAATCTGGCTGCCTATGTGGAAGTGTATCAGGTTCAGGCAGTCCACCATGTTATGCTCCTTGAGGAAGTCGAGCGCGGTGAAGAGTTCGCTTGTGTTAAGTCCGAATTTGCTGCGGTCACCGCCGCTCTCTTCCCACTTTCCGCTTCCGCTGCTCGATAGCTTTATGCGCATACCTAGGTTGGGACGGATTCCTATCCGCTGTGCCACGTCGGCTATGAGTTTCAGCTCGTTCAGCTTTTCCACTACCAGGAATATGCGGCGCCCCATCTTCTGAGCCAGCAGTGCCAGCTCCACGTAACTCTCATCCTTGTAACCATTGCAGATGATGAGCGAGTTCTCGTCCACATCGGCCATGTTGATGGCCAGCACAGCGTGCAACTCAGGCTTTGAACCTGCCTCCAGACCGATGTTGAATTTCTTGCCGTGGCTCACTATCTCTTCCACCACCTGGCGCATCTGGTTCACCTTGATGGGGTAGATGATGAAGTTCTGTGCCTTGTAGTCGTATTCTTTTGCCGCTTTCTTAAAGCAACTCGAAATTTTCTCAATTCGGTTGTCCAGTATGTCGGGAAAACGCAGTAGGGTGGGGGCTGTGATGTTGCGAGCCCGCAATTCGTCCATCACCTCCACTAAGTCCACCGGCACGCAGCTCTGGCGAGGCGTAACCGCTATGTGACCCTTTTCGTTCACCGAAAAGTATTTAAGCCCCCAGCCTTTTATGTTGTATAACTCGGAGCTGTCCTCCACACGCCATTTATTCATTACTGCTCTCATCTGCTAATAATATCTATAGTTATAGTCAAGTTTTGCAAATTTACGCATTTTTTTCAAATTTTATATCGGTGTGACAAAAAAGATATATCTTTGCTGAAACAAAAAGCGATAGAAACATGAAACTCACTGAAATGATTAAGCGTGTACGTGAATATTTCAATCTCTTGCCCGACAAGGAGAACGAGGAACAGACCATAGCGCAGATAAGCAGCGGCGTCTCGTTTCGCGGAGCCAACCTGTGGGTGCTAATGATGGCTATACTGATTGCATCGCTTGGGCTTAACGTGAATTCCACTGCCGTGATTATAGGTGCCATGCTCATATCTCCGCTCATGGGACCCATTATTGGTATGGGACTCGCGGTGGGAATCAACGATCTGGGACTGCTGCGCCGCTCGGCGAAAAACTATGGCGTGGCAACGCTCATCAGTGTGCTTACGGCCACAGTCTATTTCTTACTTTCGCCGCTTGGTGACGCTCAGTCGGAACTGCTGGCGCGTACATCTCCTTCGCTCTACGATGTGCTTATTGCGTTCTTCGGCGGTGCGGCCGGTATCCTTGCAATCTGCACTAAGGGCAAAGGTAATGTGATTCCGGGGGTGGCCATAGCCACAGCACTCATGCCGCCGCTGTGTACGGCCGGATATGGGCTGGCCAAGGGGCAATGGCTCTATTTCGTGGGAGCGTTCTATCTGTTTTTCATCAACACCGTGTTTATATGTCTGGCCACCTATCTGGGTGTGCGTCTGCTTAGCTTCACCAAGAAGGCTGATGACCCGCTGAACAATACCCGGCGAAACCGTCGGATAATCACTGCTATTGTTGTGGCTACGGTGATTCCGGCGGCATTTTTCACCATCAATATCGTCCAAAAGAACATTTTAGATAATAACGTGAAGCGTTTCGTGTCCACGGAACTCAGGCAGAGTGGCACCCAGGTGCTTAGCAGTGTGGTTACCGATAACAAGGAACTGCGTGTGGTGGCTGTGGGAAAAGAAATATCGGCAAAGCAGCGACAGGAAGCGCGGCATCGGATGGGATTCTATGGACTGGATAACTACACGCTGAAGGTGATTCAGGGAACTCAGAACGATAGCCTGCTCGTGATGACTGAAAAGCTCAGCGTGGTGGAAAGCTCCGGTGAAACGGCGCGAAAACAGGTTCTTGAACTCACGGTGCGAAATAGCGAACTGGAACAGCAGGTAAGCGGCTATGAGCAATATGCCCACCTCACCACGCAGGTGGCGAGTGAGATAAAGTCGCTGTTCCCTCAGGTGAGTTCTGTTAGTGTGATGCCTGTGACTGAGGCCTCCATCGCCGATTCGGTGGTGGCAGAAAAGATTGTGGTGGCGATTATTGGTACATCCAAGCCGCTGGCCGACCTCGACAAGAGTCGCCTGCACGACTGGCTACGCACTCGCTGCTCGGCCGATAGCCTGCAACTGAGGCTCACTCAAAACTGATACTGGAAAGTAGGTTCAAAACTCACTCGGGCTTTATGCGGAACACGCGGATGCCTATGTTGTTTTTGTTGTGGCGAAGCATGTCGTACAGCTCTTCGCTCTCAATCTGCACTTTCCCCCCCTTCATCGATGCGTCCAGCAGATACACCTTGCCGTCCTTCTTCTCTATGATGCCCAGGTGAGAAATATCCAGTCCCTTGACATTGGTGACAAGGCCTATGAAATCGCCGCTGCGAAGTGCTTCGGCATATTTCTTCTGGCTGACCCATTCTCTTTTAACATAGGGGAATCGGTGGTTGCGGAATCCCATCTCATAGTTACGTATCTTCTCCAGCATAGCGTCGTCGGTAGCAAGTGACTGGTACGATTCGCGATGCTTGGTCATGAAGTCCAAGTCTTTCACCATGTAGAGTTTGCCGGGCATATCGGGAGTCGCGTCCACCAGATTGCGGCGGGCCACGTTGTCGATAATCCATTCACTGATGTAGTGCAGGCGTGACGAGTAGTCGGTCATTCTCCCGTTTCGGTAGCGCAGGTTCTCCAGATTGTACGCGAAATCACGCCACGAACTGCGTCCGTTGAGTGTGGTCCTTGTCAAGGCATAGAGCACTTCCACAAAGGTGGTGCAGTCCAGTTCGTGAATGTTGATGGTCAGCAGTTCTGTCTCTCCTTCCAGGGTGTGTGCCACGTATGGCGTGCCCAGCAGGCGGTGCGCGTAGAACGATACGAGTTCGTTTGGCGAGGTCAACTTGCTGCTTAGCCCATCAGCCAGCAGTGCGTTGATTTGTGTGGTGTCGTCGGCGCAGTGGAAACGCATCTGCTGCATGGTGGCTCCAAGGGCCGTGCTGCATGTGAGTAAGCCAATGCTCACTATGAGTGATAAGTGTATTGCTAACCGTTTCATCTGTTTCTTGTCTTATTTGTTATGCAAATGTAAGAAAAAGTTATGTGTAAAGCAAATTATTTTTGCCCTGCTCATTATGAAAAACGAGCGCAAAATGCGTTTTGTCATTTTTAATGTGTATATTTGCGGAGCGTGGCCTAAGTTATCGCTGTTTTTCTAACTGAATTAATTATTTATGATATTATGAAACTCTTCCGACAAACTCTCATTTTAACTGCTCTGCTGGCATTCTCGTCTGCGTTAGCCGCTGAAACGTCCGACCCCGTGATTCTTTCCATTCGCAGCACTTATAACAAGGCGCAAGAGGCCGTTAAGAATAACGGCAAGAACAAGCAGACCCGCAGCGACATGGTGACAACCCTGCATTATATGGTGCCTGGTAGCGGTCCCACGACCGAAACGCTTCAGTTCTTCTTCAAAATGGCACTTTTCGGAGAAGAGAACGATTACGTGGACTACAGATTGTATTTTATCACGCGGAAGTATAACCTGGGCGAGCGCAAGTTCTACGAGGAGTATCTCTACGACGATGGCCAACTCGTTTTCGTGTTTAAGCAGGGATACAATAGCGAAGGCAAGAAAGTGGATAAACGTCTTTATTACCGCAACGGCGAGATATATCAGGTGGTGGGCGAACTTACGGAGCCTTATGAGACCGAAATCACGCAATACCTCGCTAATGACTATCTCGTGTCGTTCAATAATCTTATCCGTAACGCTAAGGAATAGGTGGAGTCATTAGGCATGCTAAGTAAATAGCATGCGGCATTGGTAAAAGATAAACGCACCCTCATATTAATAATGTGAGGCACAGGTGTTATTTGGCTGAATAAATGGCATTTTCTTTTTTTAACGTTTTTTAATATGAAAAGTTGCTGAAAAATTTGGTTGGTATAGGTAAAAGGGTGTAACTTTGCACCGCTTTTCGGAAATCCGGAGGGGTTGTCCGGGAGCGCGATGAGAGATCATTGAAATGCTGGTGACAGAAGACAGGAAAAGTAGTACGTAGAGAACGAGGAGACAGTAAGTCTCCGTCATATACTCTTTGAGTCTCCGCGCCGTGCGGCGGCAGTGCCGCTATGGGCGAGGAGCGAACTTCAGGAATACGAGAAATCCGAGGCGAGAACGGTGCCGGGATGGGAACTCAGCGTTTATCTTTGGAAAAGATAAAATACAAGATAACTACAACGAAGAGTTTGATCCTGGCTCAG
>CALAVE010000087.1 GCA_937892215.1 uncultured Porphyromonadaceae bacterium | reverse complement strand
CACTAAGGTAAGCATTATTTGCCTTAATGGAAACAACTTCCTTCACTTTTTTGAATTTTATTTAGGACACTATTGCAAAAAACTTCATTTATCGCTACTTTTAGTGTCACATTGGTGTGATTTTAGATAAAATTTGCTTAAATTACGCGTGAAACAATAGTTTTTATGCCTTGTTCTCAATAAAAAATGTACCTTTGCAAGATAATAAACGAGAATTCATATAGAATGGAATTAAAGACTCTGATAGCGGAATGTACAGCATACGACTTCAAGGTGATGCTTGAAGAGAAGAAACCTAAGAGTTGGTTGAAAAGCGTGAGTGCCTTCGCCAATGGTTTAGGTGGTTCTCTTTTCTTTGGTGTTGATAATGATGGCATCATCAAAGGACTTGATGACGTGCAGCATGTTTGCGAAGCTATCAGTAGTAAGATTCGGGATTACATGGATTCACTGCCAGAGGTGGAAATGATTCCTTATGATGTAGATGGTTTTCGCATTTTGCAGCTAAAAGTCAATGCAGGGCATTACACACCATATTACTACGTTGGTGATGGTCAGCGCATAGCCTTTGTCCGTGTTGGTGAAGAGAGCATGCCTGCCACGGCAGAACAGATGGTTCGCTTGGTACTGAAAGGTTCCAACAAAACTTTTGATTCCCTTCACACGGATTATAAAGTTGAAGACTATTCTTTCACGATTTTGGCCAACACGTTCAAAAAGCGTACCAGTCAAGAATGGGACAAAAAGTATCTCCTTTCATTTGGCCTTGTCACTAATGCTGGGCTTCTTACAAATGCAGGAGCATTGTTTGCCGATGATTGTCCATTGTGGCAGTCTCGCCTTTATTGTACCCGATGGGATGGTACGGAAAAGGGCGATGCCATCAACGATGCAGAGTTTACAGGCAATGTTCTCATGCTACTCCGTGAAGCAATGAACTTTGTGAAGTCAAACACCAAGAGAGGCTGGGAGAAACTGCCTGGTGGACGAAAAAACAAACCAGAGTATGCGGAACGTGCAGTTCTTGAAGCAATGGTAAACCATTTCATCCATCGTGACTACACCGTAATGGGTAGTGAAGTTCATCTTGACATTTACGATGACCGACTCACCGTTACATCACCTGGAGGAATGTACAATGGTATGCTGATTCAAGACTTAGACATCGCTGACGTTTCTTCTGAAAGACGCAATCCCATTCTTGCAAACGTAATGGCTCAACTTGACTATATGGAGAAACGAGGCAGTGGACTCACACGCATCTGTAATGAGACCAAAGCTTTGGAAGGTTATAAAGACGAGCTGAAGCCTGTGTTCAAATCTACTCCGACTCAATTTCAGTCCATCATTTTTGCCTCTTCTGACACCCCGAATGTCGGAGATCTTGACGGAGATATGTCGGAGACGAAATTCACTGAGCGTCAGCAGGAAATACTCAATCTCATCAAAGAGTCTCCGACAATCACCGGCAAACAAATGTCGGAGACTTTGTCGGTGAACCAACGCACCATCGAACGTGACCTTTCTGCATTGAAAAAGATTGGTGTTTTGAAACGCGAAGGCAAGGATAATGACGGAATGTGGGTAATTGTGAAGAATAACGTCAACTGATATTATGAACCGTCAATACAAAAATTGTTCTTTTTTTGGCAGTCTGAGGATAAGAAGAGCAAAGAGACGTTAGATGTCGCTCTACAAAATGCGGTGGACACGTTAGATGATAGAGGCATAAGGCTTGAGATTGACCATTCCACTTTAGGTGAGTATTGGTACACAGCAAATTGTAAATACCATGGGTGCGGAGGCTTGATAAGTGTGACAATCGGCAGCTCCGTCACCGAAATGGGCGGCGGTGCGTTTGAATTTTGCAGCGGCTTGACAAGGATTAATTCCTATCCAAATCCAGAGAAGATTAGCATGGGAGAGAGGGTTTTCTTGAGAGCGATGGAAGACGGGGCTCTACACGTGTTGCCGAAATATTTGAGTGCTTACCAAACGACCTCCCCATGGAGTAAATTCGCAAATATAGTAGGTGACCTTACAGAGACGGACGACATAGAGGATGTGCGCATCGACGAGTTGGATTTCACGTTGCCCATGGATGTTTATAACCTGAATGGCATGAAGGTGGGCGACAGTCTGGAGGGAATGCCAGTCGGCATCTATGTCGTGCGCCAGGGTAGCAAGAGCGCCAAGGTGATGAAGTAACCGCTTCTGGGCAACTACTGCAAAAACGCAGCAAGGGAGGGTAGTCTATTATGGTTTACCCTCCAAGTTTGTATGGGGGATTTTAATTCTACATGGTGTTGTGAAAAGGGTTGTGAAAAGGGGTGGGGATAAAAAAACTTATGGTGTTCAACTTGTTACTTGAAACTTTTTTACTACCTTTGTGGCGATTTTGAGGATAGCAAGGTGAAAAAGGTATCGTCATACGAGTTGCCTCTTAGGGGGTTGTCGCTTGGTAGTCAGGAGCTTGAGTACCATTTGGACGATGCGTTTTTTGCTGCGACCGAAGCGACCGACGTGCTAAGCGCGAACGTTGACGTGCGCTTAGCGGTTACGAATCACGGCGGCGGCATTCTGGACTTGACGTTCACGTTTGCCGGCGAGATAGGGATAACCTGCGACCGCTGCTTGGAGGAGATGCCACTGGCGATAGACACAGAGTATGCGGTGAAGGTGAGCCCGGGCGATGCCTACGACGATAGCGGCGACGACGTGATAGTGGTACCGGCCACATGGCCCGCGCTGGACGTTACGAGTCTGATGCGCGACACGGTGCTTCTGTGCATACCAGTGATGCACCACCACGAAGAGGGAGGGTGCAACGCAGAGATGACGCGCTTGCTTGAGGCCCATAGCGGTACGGTGACCGAAGCGGAAACCGTTCATGTCGAGGGCGACGAAGACGAAGAAAATGGCGCGGTGGACCCCCGCTGGTTGGTGCTGCGCAAACTGAAAGATAATAACAAATAAAAAATTAATAGTAAAAAATGGCACATCCTAAACGCAGACAATCGAAGACTCGCACTGCAAAGCGCCGTACACACGACGTGGCAGTAGCCCCGACAATCGCCCTTTGCCCAAACTGTGGCGCATGGCACATCTATCACACAGTATGCCCAGAGTGTGGTTACTATCGTGGCCGCAAGGTTACCGGTGAGGACGCTGAGGTATAAAACAAGCGAGTGAGGCACGGTTCCGCTGAAATACGGGGCCGTGGCCTGAAACAACATTTTAGAGATTCAGGAAAAGAGAGAGTTGTAAAGACTTATGCTTAACGCTAAGATTACCGGAATAGCCTCTTACATTCCCGATTATGTGCTGGACAACGAGGAGTTGTCGCGCATGGTAGATACCACCGACGAGTGGATAACGACCCGTGTAGGTATCAAAGAGCGTCACATTCTGAAAGAAGAAGGTGCGGGCTCATCGTATATGGGAGTGAGGGCTGTGAAAAAATTGCTTGAGGAGACCGGAACGAATCCCGACGACGTGGATTTGCTGATATGCGCCACGACGAATCCGGATTACCGATTCCCATCGACGGCATCGATTATCATCCACCAGTGCGGACTGGAGAAACGTTGCTACGGCTACGACATGGAGGCTGCATGCGCAGGTTTCATAGTGGCATCGTACGAGGCGAACGCCTACATCAAGTCGGGCCTGTACAAGAAGGTGATAGTGGTGTGCGCCGAGAAGATGTCGAGCATGACCGACTATCAGGACCGTTCCACGTGCCCCTTGTTCGGTGACGGAGCAGCCGCAGTGCTGTTTGAGCCGACCGAGGATACAAGCGTGGGAATCATCGACGGTCTGTTCCACGTGGACGGAAGTGGACTGCCCCACCTGATGTATAAGGCGGGTGGCAGCGCAAAGCCGGCAAGTCATGAGAGTGTGGAGGCTCGCGAGCACTTTGTGTATCAGGAGGGTCGCGCCGTGTATATGAACGCGGTGATGGACATGCTCACCTCATCGAAAGACGTGATGGCTCGGAACAACCTGACGTGCGATGATATTCAGTGGTTCATACCCCACCAGGCCAACCTGCGGATAATAGAGGCCGTGGGCAAGCGACTGGGTATAGACGACGCGAAGGTTCTGGTGAACATCCAGCATACGGGCAACACGAGCGCGGCATCGATACCCCTGTGCATGGACGAGTACAAGCATCGTTTCAAGAAAGGCGACAGGCTGATACTTACCGCCTTTGGTGCCGGTTACACCTGGGGAGCCGTGTATCTGATATGGGGTTGACCCAAAGATGTGATGCTACGGCGCGACACTTAAGCGAAGAAATAGTGGGTAAATTCTGAGATTATGCCTCTGAGGCATTAAAGTCGAGGAAAAGCCTATAAGTCTGACAGAAAAATGCATCAAACGGCTCTCATTGGAGGCGGGATGCATTTTTTGTTTGTGAAACCGAAGAGATAACGAAAACCGAGACGAATGAGCGAGAGCGAGAAACATAGGGCAGGATTTGTGAACATCGTGGGAAATCCCAACGTGGGTAAGTCCACGCTGAGCAACCTGCTGGTGGGCGAGCGGCTATCGATTATCACGAGCAAGGCCCAGACCACGCGTCACCGGATAATGGGCATAGTGAACGGCGAGAACTACCAGATAGTGTTCAGCGACACGCCCGGTGTGCTGAAGCCCAAGTTCAAGTTGCAGGAGAGCATGCTGGACTCGTCGGCGGGAGCGCTGATTGATGCCGACATCCTGCTCTACGTGACCGACGTGGTGGAGAGCCCGACGAAGAACGCCGACTTCCTGGAGCGAGTGGCTCGCGAGACGATACCGGTGCTGCTTGTCATCAACAAGATAGACCTACTCAAAGGGCAGGCAGAACTGGAGCAACTGGTGGACAAGTGGAAAGAGATACTTCCCAAGGCCGAGGTGTTTCCGACGAGCGCGTTGGTGAACTTCAACGTAGATAACCTGATGCGGCGGATAGTGGAACTGCTTCCAGAGAGTCCGCCATACTTCGGCAAAGACGCGCTGACCGACCGTAACTCGCGGTTTTTCGTGACCGAGATAGTTCGGGAGAAGATACTGCTGACCTACGACAAGGAAGTGCCCTACGCGACTCAGGTGCTGGTGGAGAAATTCCACGAGACCGACACGATGATACACATAATGGTGGTGATATACGTGGAGCGCGAGACGCAGAAGGCCATCATCATAGGGCACGGGGGCCGGAAGTTGAAGCACGTGGGCATAGAGTCGCGCAAGGAACTGGAGAAATTCTTCGGCAAGCACGTGAGGCTGGAGATGTTCGTGAAAGTGGAGAAAGACTGGCGCAACCGGGAGAACGCGCTGCGACAGTTCGGATATATAGAGTGATTAGCCGGTTAGCGGTTAGATAATTAGACGAATAAAAAGAAGAGAGAAATGGGACGATTAGTGGCAATAGTGGGACGCCCCAACGTGGGCAAGTCCACGCTGTTCAACAGGCTTACCAAGACCCGCGCTGCGATAGTGCATGACGAGAGCGGCACCACCCGTGACCGTCAGTACGGCAAGATGTATTGGGACGGTCTGGAGATGAGCGTGGTGGACACCGGCGGCTGGGTTGTGAACAGCGAAGACATCTTTGAGGAAGAGATAAACAAGCAAGTGTATCTGGCCATAGATGAGGCCGACGTGATACTGTTCATGGTGGACATAAAGACCGGAATCACCGACCTTGACGACCATGTGGCGGCAATACTGCGTCGGAGCGAGAAGCCGGTGATAGTGGTGAGCAACAAGGCCGACCGCAATGACATAGTGTTTGCCGAGTCGGAGTTCTACGCGCTGGGTCTGGGCAAACCGTTCTCCATTTCGGCGGCGAACGGCAGCGGCACAGGCGAACTGCTGGACGAGGTGGTGCGCGTGATGCCCAAGAAGACCGACGCGGCCCCCGACGACGACCTGCCCAAGTTTGCGATAGTGGGCCGTCCGAACGCCGGCAAATCGTCGCTGGTGAATTCGCTGATGGAAGAGCAGCGCAACATAGTGACCGACATAGCCGGGACGACCCGCGACAGCATCTACAGCCGCTTCAACAAGTTCGGTTTCGACTTCTATCTGGTGGACACTGCCGGAATAAGGAAGAAGAACAAGGTGAACGAGGACATAGAGTTCTACTCGGTGATGCGCAGCATCCGCGCGATAGAGTACAGCGACGTGTGCATCCTGCTGATAGATGCCACTCGCGGCATAGAGTCGCAGGACGTGAACATCTTCTCCATTATCCAGAAGAACAACAAGGGCCTGGTGGTGCTGGTGAACAAGTGGGACCTGGCTCAGGACAAGTCTCAGCGTGCGATGGACCACTTTGAGAACACCATCCGCGAGCGCTTCGCGCCGTTCACCGACTTCCCCATCATCTTCGGGTCGGCACTGACTAAGCAACGCATCCTCAAGGCACTGGAGAGCGCGATAGAAGTGAACAGCAACCGCAAGATAGAGATACCGACATCGAAACTGAACAACGTGATGCAGCAGGTGATAGGCGCCGTTCCACCGCCGGCGGTGAAGGGCAAGTACGTGAAGATAAAGTACATCACCATGCTGAAGGGGGCGAAGGTGCCCACGTTTGTGTTCTTCTGCAACCTGCCTCAGTGGATACGCGACCCCTACAAGCGCTACTTAGAGAACAAGATACGCGAGAACTGGAAACTGACCGGCACGCCTATCAACCTGTTCTTCCGCGAGAAATAAAAAACGGAAACCAACCAAAACGATATAGAGATTATGGAAAAGAAATATGCCAGAACATTAGTGACCACAGCGCTGCCCTACGCTAACGGCCCCGTTCACATAGGGCACTTGGCCGGAGTGTATGTGCCGGCCGACATCTACACCCGTTACCTGCGCCTGCGCGGCGAGGACGTGATAATGGTGGGCGGCAGCGACGAACACGGCGTGCCCATCACCATCAAGGCGCAGAAAGAGGGCGTGACACCGCAGGACATAGTGGACCGTTACCACGAGATAATAAAGACGTCGATGGAAGGACTGGGAATCTCGTTCGACGTGTATTCGCGCACCACAAGCGAGATACACAAGCAGACGGCGAGCGAATTTTTCCGCACACTGTACGAGAAAGGCGAGTTTGTGGAGAAGACATCGCAGCAACTCTACGACGAGCAGGCCGACCAATTCCTTGCCGACCGGTATGTGACCGGCACGTGCCCCCACTGCGGCTTTGACCACGCTTACGGCGACCAGTGCGAGTCGTGCGGCACGAGCCTGAACGCCACCGACCTGATTAATCCCAAGAGCGCTATCACAGGCAACACCCCTGTGCTGAAGGAGACCAAGCACTGGTATATGCCGCTTGACAAGTGGGAACCGCGCCTGCGCGAGTGGATACTGGAGGGACACAAAGAGTGGAAGCCAAACGTGTATGGTCAGTGCAAGTCGTGGCTCGACGAGCACCTGCAGCCGCGTGCCGTGACCCGCGACCTGAACTGGGGCATTCCCGTGCCCATAGAGGGCGTGGAAGGCAAGGTGCTGTACGTGTGGTTCGACGCCCCGATAGGCTACATAAGCAACACCAAGGAGTTGTTGCCCGACACGTGGGAGAAATACTGGAAAGACCCCGACACACGCATCATCCACTTCATAGGCAAGGACAACATAGTGTTCCACTGCCTGATATTCCCCGCGATGCTTATGGCCGAAGGCAGTTACCAGTTGCCCGAGAACGTTCCGGCCAACGAGTTCCTGAACCTTGAGGGCGAGAAGATATCCACCAGTCGCAACTGGGCTATCTGGTTGAATGAATATCTTGAGGAATTCCCGGGCAAGCAGGACGTGCTGCGCTACGTGCTCACCGCCAACGCGCCCGAGACAAAGGACAACGACTTCACGTGGGCCGATTTCCAGGCGCGCAACAACAACGAACTTGTGGCAATCTTAGGCAACTTTGTGAACCGCGCCACAGTGCTGACACACAAATATTTCGGCGGAGTGATTCCGGCATGCGGCGAACTCACCGACTACGACCGCGAAGTGGTGGCCGAGATGGGTAAGGTGAAAGAAACACTGGGCGACAACATAGAGCACTTCCACTTCCGCGAGGCGCTGAAAGACGCGATGAACCTGGCCCGCTTAGGCAACAAGTACCTTGCCGACACCGAGCCGTGGAAACTGGCCAAGACCGACATGGCTCGAGTGGAGACCATACTTAACATAGCACTGCAGATAGCGGCCAACCTGGCGATAGCCTTTGAGCCGTTCCTGCCGTTCAGCGCGGAGAAACTGCGTAAGATGCTGGGCATGGACGGAGCCGACTGGAACCGCCTGGGCGCTACCGACCTGCTGAAGGCCGGAGCGGAGATAGCGAAGCCAGAGTTGCTGTTCGAGAAGATAGAGGACGATGTGATAGAGGCTCAGCGCGCGCGCTTAGAGCGCATCAAGCAAGAGAACATCGTGAACAACTTCAAGCCCAAGGCCGTGGCCGCTCCGGTGCCGTTCGAGGACTTCCAGAAGTTGGATATCCGCGTGGGTCGCGTGGTGAAGTGCGAGAAGGTGAAGAAAGCCGACAAACTGCTGTGCCTCACCATAGACGACGGACTGAAAGGACGCACCATAGTGAGCGGCATAGCCAAGTGGTACGAGCCTGAGGAACTGGAGGGCAAAGAAGTGTGCTTCGTGGCCAACTTCGCGCCGCGTACGTTCAAAGGCATAGAGTCGCAGGGCATGATACTCAGTGCCGAGGATGCCGACGGTCGCCTGGTGGTGATAGGTCCCCACGGCGAGGTGAAGCCCGGTGTGAAGGTGGGATAGGCTCCGAATAAGAGAGACAGAATGATACATAAGGCCTCGGTTTCCGATTTTTTGGGGAGCCGAGGTTTTTCAGTCGCGCTACGAAGTGAGAGGGCGAATTGCATATAAGTTAAGAATTAATAACATAGTTTAACATAATTGGGGGGGGGTAAAAGTGAAAAAATGTGTAAATTTGCTTGATTTTTAGTAAGTGGGGATCTGAACAAACCTGATATGGTGCTGATAACTCGCGCAAAAAGTTATGATTAGCAGTGTATTAAGCAAGTGAAGAGCCAGAGTTATTAAGCGATTTTATGGAAAATAAGGGTTATTTTACGGCAGTTATTTGTGTGTTGTTGTGCTATTTAGGTGCTGCAGGGTTCGGATATCATAACGACACCCAGAAAGTACACTTTTTTGACTATTCTCAGTTCTACTTCACATACGAGGAGAACGGCGAGACGAAGACCGCGTGTCTGACCGATGAGGCGCTGACACCGGAACATCAGATTGCGCTTCTGAAGGAAGTTTACACGAATCCGAACATACCCGGTATCCACTATGGTTACGACTACCGGGACGCAGACGGTAACAAGTATCAGAACCGCAAGATTAACTACGACAATTACGGGCATAAGGGTGAGACCGACGCATGCTTCTGGCTGGGTACGGCAGCAGATACGTATCCGAATCCGATTCAGAACGGAATGACTATGCTGCTGGTGACAGTGAAGGACACATGGAAGGTGGGTGATCATAACAAGTACACCAATGCCATAGATTATTTCCGAAACGCGGTGGCATCGATAAAACTATGTAAAGATTTCATTCGTGTGGACGAGGACACCACCAAGGTGGATTCCAATCCCGGGTACCTGTTTGTGATAAACAATGAGGGAAACCGTTTCTTCTTCATATCCAAGGGGAAGGCACGTTGCTCGTACACAAAGCCTTTCTACCGCCTGTTTGAGCAGATAAGTCCTGTTAACGACTGGAACACGGGCGATGTGTCGTCGCTCTACGATGCGATGCTTGCCGGCGCGGAGTTTAATTGCTACCACGATTGCAGCAATGTGTTCAGCCTGACCACGACACTGGATAACGGCACAAAACTGCCCCACTGGTTTGAGGTGTCGTCGAAGGGCGAGAACTATAATATGATCAACCTGAGCATATTTGTACCGGACCGCCGGTTTGAGTATGAGATGGCTCCGGACAACATCAGCGATATACTTAACAATACGAGCATACGTTATTTCAACGAGTACGGTAACTCTCAGAATGCGGGCGAGGAAGTGGAGGCGGTTATGCCCCATGTGGTGCTCTTCACCGCCGACCTTGAGGCCACGGCGACCCGCTCGTCGCAGCGCGGCTATTACGACATCAGGTTAGACTGGTCATCGGCGTTAACCGGAATGGATTTGCCTGAGCATTACTGGGTGTATCAGTATGACCCTGTGACGGGATCGAGAACGCTTATCACCACCTTAGACGCTCAGCCCACCCGTGACATTTACGATGTGTTTCAGGTGGAGCAGCAGGAAGATCCACAGACGTTCTACTATGTGATAACAGCGGCACCGATAGTGTATGGCGACGATGGGAATGTGCTAATAGACAGCGAAACCGGAGAGCCCAAGAAGACCATCTATGCTGATAGCCCCATCCGCAAGGTGACGGTGCCGGGCAAGGACCCGTTCTACGCTCAGGACGCGGAGTATCGCAGCCGTTATGAGGTGCTGAAGGATAAAAACGTGTACAAGAACACGATAACGCTGATGCCGGAGGGCACTGACGACTACGCACGCATCAAGAACAATCACGACGCGTTTTCGCTGACACGCACAGATGAGGCAGGGGTGAAGGTGAAAGTTGCGGACATAGTGTTTGAAGCGGGCGCTGAGGGTGGCTACAGTTACACGGTGACATACAACGAGTCGTCGCAAGACCTTGTGGATCTGTTCGACGATGAGGAGCCGTCGGTTTCCGGCCAGTTCGATGATTTTGACAACGCGACGGTTAAGTTAATAGACCGCTTCTCGGCCTCTACGGCGACCAATACCCACTCAGGGTACTATAACTACCTGATAGAGCAGGATGGTCTGGACTTCAGTAATGTTCTTAACGTGAAGGTGTATAAGACCGAGCACACGGTGGTGGGTGTGGGTCACACGAAGGAGGCGGTGGACAATGACACGGTTCGGGCACTGGACCTGGGCCCGTACACTGCCGACGTGATAAGTGCGATTAACGACCCGCTGGCCGACTTGCTGCAGTATGACGTGTATCGCATCCGAAACAACGAGCCGACTAAAATAGGGAAGGCATCAAACACGCTCAATGACGGAGTGTATCACATATTTGGATTAGGAACCGACAATATGCTGACCGAGTCGTGCGGGACAGTGGCGATAGACCGCATGGGCGGCGAACTGGCAGTTATAGACCGCAATCCGGGTCATAACAAGGGGTTCTCGTTTGTCCCGATGGTGACAATAGCGTATGACCGCAAGCGAATGCTCTATAATACCTACGGAAGCGACAAGCAGGCAGTGACTTATCCCAATGTGAGCATCTCAATAGCGAAGACTGGCGGCAAGAACGACATAAAGAAGTCGTATCCGTTCAGCAACGGTTACGCGCCTCGCATGGCTTACAGTGCCAGGCTTAACATCACCCCGACTCTGACAGGCGATGTGAACGACGTGTATCGCTACCGCGTGTGGCGCGACAACGGCACCACGTTAACCGAGCTGGAGCGCGAGACGCTACTGAACTCGCTGCCCGACGTGAGCGGCGTGAGTTACTCGTCGGACGGAGTGGAGGCAAGTTGGGGCACCGATTACGCCTACCTGAAGGATTTGTATCCGGGCACCGGTACAATAAGTTTCACGGACTTGTACATAGACTTGCCAATATCGGAGAATCAGAGCAAGAAGGTGACGTACATAGTGCGAATGTATGCGATGGATGGTGCGAAGGCCGCGAATCCGGCGCGTCGCAAGGCGATCTACTACGGCGATGGAGCCGACTATTTCGTGGCAGAGAATAACGTGCCGGTTACGTATAACAAGGGCGTGCAGACGGAGATAGACGAGGTGGATATAGACCCGGAGCAGAACGAGGTGGAAGACGTGACGTTCTATAACGTTCTGGGCGTAGCGTCGAAAGAGCCGGTGGAGGGCGTGAACATAGTGGTGACCCGGTACCGTAACGGCACGTACACAACCGAGAAGAGGATAATGTACTAAGTTCCGTGGGCCTACTGACCGATTCGTGATGAATGTTGTGGTGTGAAATTGCGGTGCGAGTCGGAATTTTGCAGTATCTTTGTGGCGGAAATGATTCAGACCGAAAACATATCAGTATCGGCCGACAGTGCCAGAGCCATCGACAGCACGGCGCAGGCACCTCGCGAGGTTTACACGTCGCAGTATCCGGCGGGGTTCGCCAGACTGAAGGGCAACGACAGCGTGGTGGCTCGCACCGATACGCTTGCCGTGATGCGCGAGCCGGCCGGCCGCGACGCTATGTGGCACAGCAATTCGCTGCTGGGCAGTTCGGGTGTGATGGCAATGCTTCTACTGGCGATACTGGCGGTGGTGGTGAGTTACCGAAGCGGCTACAAGTACGTTCATAACATGTGGCATAACATCTTTTCGGTGAAGATGCGCGACTTTGAGGATCACACACTGGACGAGACGTGGATACTGGTGACGCTGGTGCTGAACTCGTGTGTGGTGCAAGGTGTGTTCCTGTTTTGCGCTGTGACGCGCGACGCGGCGTTGTATGCCCACACCAATCCGCGGCTGTTTCTGTATGTGGGTTTGCTCTCGGCGGTGGCGCTGGTGTATTATCTGTGCCAGTTGGGGCTTTACCGCCTGTTGGGCTATGTATTCGGCACGCCTGAACAAACTGAAAGCGTGCTGAACGGCTTCAAGGCGATAACGTCGCTCGTGGGCCTGCTTTTGTTGCCTGAGGTGATGGTGATGCTTACATTTCCACACACGACAGAGACGATGCTAATTGTGGGTGCGATAAGTTATTTGTGTGCCCGAGTGGTTTTTATAATTAAAGGATTTAGGATTTTTTATTACAATTTGTTATCAAGTGTGTATTTTATTTTGTACCTTTGCGCCGTGGAAATTGTTCCGCCGATAATTGTGTGGGTGATTTCCATGAACGTTTGTTTTGTTTTTTGAGATAAAATACTATAAGCGTGAAGATTAAGAAAATTTTGGTTTCACAGCCGAAGCCATCGACGGATAAGAATCCATACTATGATTTGCAAGCAAAATACGGTGTGGAGGTGGTTTTTAGACCGCTGATAAAAGTTGAGGGCCTCACATCGAAGGAGTTTCGTCAGAGCAAGGTGTCTATAACGGACCACACCGCTGTGATATTCACCGCCAAGACAGCGATAGACCATTATTTCAGGTTGTGTCATGAACTGCGATTCAAGGTTCCCGACACGATGAAATATTTCTGCGTTAGCGAAAAGGTGGCGAATTACCTTCAGAAATACGTGCAGTACAGGAAGCGCAAGATATTTGTGAGCCCCACGGGCAAGGCACCGGAGTTGATACCGTTCATGGTGAAGCACAGCAAGGAGAAATACCTGTTTCCGATGAGTGACGTGCATGATAGCAACAACTCGGTGATAGAGCAGTGTGGCGTGCCATATACTAAGGCTGTGATGTACCGCACGGTGAGCAACAAGTTTGAGAAAGGCGAGAAGTTTGACTACGACATGATAATCTTGTTCACGCCGAGCGGAGTACACTCGCTTAAGCAGAGTTTCCCGCGGTTCAAACAGGGCGACTTGCTGATAGGTGCTATGGGTCCGAAGACAATAGAGGCTCTGAAAGAGGCCGGTTTGCGTCTGGACGTGACCACAAGCGAGCAGGTGCCGTCGATGGTGACCGCCATTGATAAGTATCTGGAGGCCGAGGCCCGCCGCGAGGAGCGAGAAGCCAAGAAACAGGCTGCGGAGCAGGCCAGCGGAGCGGCCAAGAAGCAGCCGAGCAAGAAGACCGTGGGCACAAGTAGGCCTATAGTGAAGGCCGTAGCTAAGAAGACAACCACCGCTAAGCCGATAGCCAAGAAGTTCGCCAAACCAGCGGTGAATAATGCGATAGTAGAGGCCAAGAGGCGTGCCGCTGAAGAGGCCGCCCGCAAAGAAGCCGAATTGTTTGCCCGTCGCAGTGCCGCCGCCAAGAAAGGTGCCGCAACCCGCGCCGCCAAGAAGGCAGCCGCCGCTGAGGAGGCTCGCAAGAAGGCCGAACTGTTTGCCCGCCGCAGTGCGGCCGCCAAGAAGGGCGCGATAACCCGTGCCGCCAAGAAGGCAGCCGAGGAAGAGGCCAAGAGGCGTGCCGCTGAAGAGGCCGCTCGCAAGGAGGTCGAGTTGTTTGCCCGTCGCAGTGCGGCCGCCAAGAAGGGCGCCGCCACCCGCGCCGCCAAGAAGGCGGCCGCTGAGAAAGCCGCTAAGGCAAGGTCGGAAGCGGCCAAGAAAGCCGCCGCTACCCGCGCCGCTAAGAAGGCTGCCGCGGAAGCCGCCGCTACAAAGAAGGCTACTGCCGCCAAGAAGACTACGGCTACGAATAAGGCTTCTACAGCCAAGAAGGCTACTACGAAGAAGAAATGAACAATTTACAAGAATAAGCATTAACGCGTGGAGTGATTCGTGAGAACCGCTCCACTTTTTTGATTCCGGACAAGGGGGGCTTATGGGTCCTATAGGCCCTATAGGTCTTATAGCCGAAGTTACTTGGCACTCGGCATAAAAAAAGAACAAGTTCTTTTTGTTCTGCGCTCGTTTATTCGTAACTTTGTTGTGTTGTTAGAATAATTCACTTATAAAATCTTGAGAACTAATGTCTATTGCTATCTACACCATCACGTCGCCACTACACGACAAGGCAGCTGTGGCGGCTTCAACCAAGGAATTTCTGGGTACTATAAGGCCGGAATTCACATTTTGTGACACAGATTACACCAGTTACGGGCAGAACGACCTGGACCTCATCTACGTGCGCACCGGTGGCACCGAGGGCGTGTTCAAGAGTTTGCTGCCGCAGTTACAGTCGCAGTCGCAGAAGCCAATCCGCCTGCTGACGTCGGGCAAGAGCAACTCGCTTGCCGCGTCGATGGAAATACTGTCGTATCTGCGTCAGAACGGCATCAGCGGCGAGATAATCCATGGTGATGAGACCTATGTGAATCACAGAATAGAGTTGCTGGCTCGTGCCGGCGAGGCCCGCAGGTATCTGAACGGAGCCCGGCTGGGCATAGTGGGCGAGCCGAGCGACTGGCTGATTTCCAGTGCTCCGAATCCCGAGGCCGTGCGTGCGCGTCTGGGCGTGGAACTGGTGCGGATACCAATGGAAGAGTTGCTGGGCGAATACGAAGCCGCTGCCGATGTGGAGGCCGACCCGGCTCTGGTGGCCAAGACGCAGAGCACGGTGCTGAAGCAGTCGCTTACGGGAGCGGAGCGCATCTACGTGGCGCTGAAGCGCATCGTGGCAAAATATGGGCTTAAAGGGCTTACGATACGCTGTTTTGACCTGCTCACGGCAGTGAAGAACACAGGGTGCATAGCGCTGGCGAAACTCAACTCGGAAGGCATAGTGGCCGGTTGCGAGGGCGACGTTCCCGCGATGCTGAGCATGGCAGTGACCCGTGCCACACTGGGCATATCGGGCTTTCAGGCCAATCCGTCGCAGATTAATCCTGTTACCGGCGAGATGCTGTTCGCTCACTGCACCATCCCGCTGAACATGGTGAACCTCTATGAGCTAGACACTCATTACGAGTCGGGGATAGGCGTGGGCATCCGCGGCTATATGCAGGAGGGTCCGGTGACCATATTCAAGGTGAGTGCTGACCTGAGCCGCAGTTTCGTGGCTGAGGGCGAGTTGCTTCGCAGCCAGGCCAAGCCCGACCTATGCCGCACACAGCAGGTGATAAAACTTGCCGACGCGTCGCAGACCGGCTATTTCCTGACCAACCCGATAGGCAACCACCACATAATAATGCCAGGGCATAATGCCGAGTTGCTCAGGGAAGTGATACGATAAGACGGAGGAACGAAGCCATGCCGCACAGCCTGAGGTTATATAAGCGCGAGAAACTATGCAGCCGGACAGATATAAACAATCTGTTCGCGCGCGGGCGTAGCGTGATAGCATACCCTGTGCGGTGCGTGTATGTGGTTAAAAGCGAAGCTGAGGGTGACGCCCAGTTTCTCATAACGATACCTAAGAAGAAAATACGCAAGGCAGTCTCGCGGGTTCTCCTCCGAAGGCGAATCCGCGAGGCCTACCGCCTGAACCGCGACCTGCTGCCGCAGGTGGAGGGCCGGGTGCAGATGGCATTTGTGTGGCTGAGCGAGGAGACCGCCCCCTACTCGGAGATAGAGACCAAAGTGAAGGAAATACTTACCCGAATAGCAACCGCGAGCCAGCCGAAGCAGAAATGAAAGAGATTTTCCTGAAAATCGCTGCTGCGCTGGGCGAGTTGCTGATACTGCCCATCCGCTTCTACCAGAAGTTCATTTCGCCGCTGTTTCCGGCGGTGTGCCGCTTTACACCCACCTGTAGCCAGTATGCGGTGGAGGCGATACGCAAACATGGTCCGTTGCGCGGTGTGTGGCTTGCCGTGAAGCGCATACTGCGGTGCAATCCGTGGGGCGGCAGCGGATACGACCCTGTGCCATGATACTGGACATTCACACACATAACCAAAAGGCCGCCGATGCCGTGATAAGCATCGACGTTGCGGTTGTGGCGGAACCGCTGCCCGAAGCCGGATATTTCTCGGTGGGCGTTCATCCGTGGAGCGTGGCTGAGTGCGGTGAAGAGCAGGTGGCACTGTTAGAGCGACTTGCCGCACTGCCGCAAGTGGTGGCTATAGGAGAGACCGGGCTCGACGGGCTGCGAGGCGGCCCTCTGGAGGCACAGGAGCGCTGGCTTATGCGACACGTGGAAATTTCCGAGAGACTGGGCAAGCCGCTGGTTCTGCACATGGTGCGCACATCGCAGCAGATAATAGCGTTGTATAGGCGGTTGAAGCCACGGATGCCGTGGGTGATTCACGGTTTCCGCGGAAATGCCAACGTGGCTCATACGCTGATAAAAGAAGGACTGTACCTGTCGGTGGGAGAGCGATTCAATGCCGACGCCCTGTGTGAGATACCACCGGAACGACTACTTGTGGAGACCGATGAGAGCGAACTGACGATAGGGCAAGTGGTGGCGCGCGTGGCGTCGAGTATGGGGCTTCCGCCCGCTGTGATAGCAGAAACGGCCGGCACGAATGCCAGCCGCCTGTTAGGTGGTTTAAAGTGATGCGGTGAGTTAATACACAACCGGAGCATAGACGCGGTAGGCGTAGAAGTTGTATTCTCCGCTGAGGAAAAGGGTGTTGTGTGAATAGTCGTAATAGACATCCTCAACGAGTCCGCTGCTCATGTAGCGCAGACGAAGTCGGTCGGTACTAATCTCATCCCAGTAGAAGCGTTCGCGTCCGTAGATGTCGCTATACATACCTGTTCCGTCCTCGAAGAAAGAAAATTCCTCGTATTCGTTGTCGGCGATGGCGTATTCCATGTTACCTTCTACAAACGAAACCAGTCCCCAAGTGCCATAGAACGGATAGCGATAGTTGTCGAGGCAGGAGTTCAGCCCCAAAGTGATGGTGACAAGAGCGAAGGCTATGATTAACTTTTTCATTTTTTTTTCATCTGTTATGGTTATCCGTTTGCAAAGGTAACGAAAAAATGCGGTGAACGATGATGATAATGAAAAAAAAGTTGTATATTTGCTAAACCCTAATGAGCAATTCGGGTTAAGAATGGAATAAAGGATTAAGAATGATGATAAAAAAGATTTTAACCATTGTGCTGATTATGGTGATGGCCGGGGCCGTTACCGATGTGGCCGGGGCCACGAAGAAGAAAGTGAAGTTGAATAGAGCAAAGACAACGAATGTGGCTAAGCCAAAAAAAGACAAGGCTGAGGCAAAGACTTCGCGAAAGGAGTTTATTGTGATAAGCAAGAAGGATCTGAACCTGAAGGTTTACACAGAGCGGGGCGGCGACACGGTGCTGCTGGCTAAGTTTCCTGTGTGCCTGAGCAAGAACAAGGGCAACAAGGAGCGCTCCGGCGACATGAAGACACCCGAGTCGCCTGCCGGCAAGCCGTTCAAGATTACGCAGATACAGGACGCCAGTACGTGGAAACACGATTTTAAGGACGGTCGAGGCAGTATATTGGCCTACGGTCACTGGTTCCTTCGCCTGCTCACGCCGGGTCACTCCGGGATAGGAATCCACGGCAGCACCAACAACGAGAGCAGCGTTCCGGGCCGTGCCAGCGAGGGCTGCATCCGTCTGCTGGACAGTGACATCATCACGCTGAAAGAGAAGTATGCCTACGTTGGGATGCCGGTGATAATCAAGGCTGAAAATCAGGGGTTGTTCCAGTGGGAGACACGAGTGAAGAGTGGAAATCAATAATCAAGTAGTGTTCTATAAATTAATAAAAGTGAGGATGTATTCTTGGCTGATTTTGAATTTATAGAACCCTCCTCAAAATATTAACTCAAAAAAACATAGGGACAGATGAAGAAATTACTTGTTATCGCAATCGCTATGGTGGTGGCACTGGCAGTGAGCGCCGCCGATTATGTGAAAGTTACCGGAACCAACGTGCGTCTGCGTCACCAGCCGTCGCTTCAGGGTGCCATCCACAAGGATGCCAAGGGCAACACCGTTTATCCCAAGAAGGGCGAGGTGCTGGAGAGCTACGGCGAGTTCGGAGACTTTTATAAAGTGAATTATAATGGTACGGAACTGTTTATCAGCAAGCAGTTTGCCACGCCCACGGTAAAGAGCGTGAACAAGGTTCCGGCCGGTAAGGTGAAGGGCGCGGCCCAGACAAGCCAAAAGGCAAGCACCGTTAAAGCAGAGAAAACGGCCGCTCCGGCTCAGGTGATGGTGACCGGAACCGACGTGCGTCTGCGCTCGGGGGCGTCGCTCAAGAGTCCGGCACTTCAGGATGCTAACGGCAAGAACTTGCATCCGGCCAAGGGGCAGGTGCTGAAGTGCGTGGGTCAGCAGGGCGACTTCTATAAGGTGGTCTTTGGCGGACTCACGGCCTACATCAGCAAGCAGTTTGCCGTTCCGGCCGAGTAAGAGCGCGTCCGCATTGCGGCTATAGGAAAAAGTTGCACCACTTCGTCATGAATACCATGATGGAGTGGTGCAAAATTTGTAAGGCAATCTGTGGCCTGTCGTTTGTTACTTCTTAGCGAGCAGGTCGCGGATTTCGGTCAGAAGCTTTTCCTCGTTGCTGGGTTCTGCGGGAGCTTCGGGAGCGGGTTCTTCCTCTTTCTTGCGGCTAAGTTTGTTCATGGCCTTAATCATGAAGAAGATGCAGAGAGCAATGATGATGAAGTCGATGATGTTCTGGATGAAAGTGCCGTAGGTGAGCACAGCGGCTCCGGCCTCTTGCGCTTTCTCCAGGGTTTCATAAGCCTGTCCGTCGAGCGAGCAGAAAAGTTTGCTGAAGTCGGTGCCACCGGTGAGCACGCTAACGAGCGGCATAATCACGTCGTCGACGAGCGAAGACACAATCTTGCCGAAAGCGCCGCCGATGATAACACCAACCGCCATGTCCATCACGTTGCCCTTGAGAGCGAATTCCTTAAATTCTTTAACAAGTCCCATGTTGATAAAATTTAGTTGATTAATAATATAAAATCCAATAATTAAAATCGGTTTAACCGAAACTGAAATATTAAACTTCCTTAATTAAGGAAATATTTCTTCATTTTTTGAACTGCAATACTCTTATAATGCGAAAAAAAGTATTAATTTTGCAATTGAAAAAGAAGATGTTGTTGTTTAACACTTCTTGTCTTAATGCAAAGGTAAGAAAATAGATTTATATAACAGTTTTTTAAACAACTAATTTTTATTTAAAAATGGGTAAAATTAAAATCGGTATTAACGGTTTCGGACGTATTGGCCGTTTCGTTTTCCGCGCAGCTCAGACTCGCGACGACATTCAGGTAGTAGGAATCAATGACCTCTGCCCAGTAGATTACTTGGCATATATGCTGAAGTATGACACTATGCACGGTCAGTTCGAAGGCACAATCGAGGCCGACGTTGAGAACTCTAAGCTCATCGTTAACGGACAGGAGATTCGCGTATCAGCAGAGCGCAATCCTGAGGATCTGAAGTGGAACGAGGTGGAAGCCGAGTACGTAGTGGAGTCAACCGGTCTGTTCCTGACACAGGAAAAGGCAGAGGCTCACATCAAGGCCGGTGCCAAGTATGTGGTGATGTCGGCTCCTTCAAAGGACGCTACTCCAATGTTTGTGTGCGGTGTTAACGAGAACACTTACGTTAAGGGCACTCAGTTCGTGTCGAACGCATCTTGCACAACTAACTGCCTTGCTCCTATCGCTAAGGTTCTGAACGACAAGTTCGGTATCGTTAACGGACTTATGACAACCGTTCACTCAACAACCGCAACTCAGAAGACTGTTGACGGACCATCGATGAAGGACTGGCGTGGCGGTCGCGCTGCAAGCGGTAACATCATCCCGTCTTCGACCGGCGCTGCAAAGGCTGTGGGAAAAGTGATTCCCGAGCTGAACGGCAAACTTACCGGTATCTCGATGCGTGTTCCTACTCTGGACGTATCAGTTGTGGACCTCACAGTGAACCTGGCAAAGCCGGCAACTAAGGAGGCTATCTGCGCTGCTATGAAAGAGGCTGCCGAGGGCGAGCTGAAGGGTGTTCTGGGTTACACTGAGGATGCTGTGGTAAGCAGCGACTTCCTGGGTTGCCCGCTGACCTCAATCTTTGATGCCAACGCAGGTGTTTACCTGACTGACACATTCGTGAAGGTGGTGTCTTGGTACGACAACGAGATTGGTTATTCTAACAAGGTTCTTGACCTGATTGCTCACATGAAGAAAGTGAACGGATAATCAAGCCGACCTTTAAGAAATTGACAACAAAAAAAGACCGTGGCACGAAGTTGCCGCGGTCTTTTTCACACGGTGGGCGAGAGTTTATAGGACTTATAGGTCCTATAGGTCCTATAGGTCCTATAGGTTCTATAACCGAAGTTACTTGGCACTCGGCATAAAAAAAGAACACGGTTCTTTTTGTTCTGCGCTCGTTTATTCGTAACTTTGGGTGTTAAAAACGAAAAAACATGAAAAGATTCGCATTCAAGATGAAACTTAAGCCCGGCTTCGAGGCTGAGTACGAACGCCGCCATGCCGCAATATGGCCTGAACTGGTGGAGATGATTCACGCTCAGGGAGTGAGCAACTATAGCATTTACTGGGACCGTGACACGAATCTGCTGTTCGCGTATCAGGAAGTGAGTGGCGACACTAACAGTCAGGACACTGAGAACGTGGACCCGATTACGCAGCGCTGGTGGGACCAGATGGCCGATATCATGGAGGTCAACCCCGACAATTCACCGGTGACGATTCCACTGCAGGAGGTGTTTCACTTGGACTGAAATTCAAGCAGCAGGATAAGCGTTTAGTATGATAGATTTCACTCCACTGATGCGCAAATCCATGCGCAACCGGCTTGAGGAGCAACTGCGATACAAGGACCATGCCGACAGCGTGCAGCAGGAGCAACTTGTGTCGCTGATAGAGCATGCCGCGCTGACCGAGTTTGGCCGGAAGTATGACTTTTCCACGGTGCGAACCTACCGCCAGTTTGCCTCCACGGTGCCCCTACATCACTACGAGGACCTGCGCGAGCCCATTATGCGCATGGTGCGCGGCGAGGCCGACGTGCTGTGGCGCGGGCGCACGCGTAATTTTGCGCAGTCGAGCGGCACCAGTGGTGGCAAGAGCAAGTACATCCCCATCACTGCCGACTCGTTCCGGCTGAACCATTACCGCGGCAGTGCCGACGTGGTGGCCCACTACCTGAATCTGAACCCCGAGAGCCGCATAATGAGCGGCAAAGGGCTGATTCTGGGCGGCAGTTACGCCAACGAGCTTGACCTTAAGCCTGGGGTGAGAGTGGGAGACCTGTCGGCTAATCTGATAGATAACATAAATCCGGTGGTGAACCTGTTTCGTGTTCCCAGCAAGAAAATTGCGCTTATGGAGGACTGGAGACAGAAATTGCCTGCGATAATCAGGGCATCGGCGTCGGAAAACGTGACGAACCTCTCGGGCGTGCCCAGTTGGTTCCTGGCTGTGCTCCGCGGAGTGATGGAATACCGCGGAGTGGAGTGCATTCACGACGTGTGGCCCAATCTGGAGGTGTTCTTCCACGGCGGGATAGCGTTTGAGCCTTACCGCAAGCAGTACGAGAGTTTCTGCGATATGAGCAAGATGCACTTTCTGGATACGTATAACGCCAGCGAGGGATTCTTTGCCGTGCAGAGCGACTGGAGCACCACGGCCATGCTGCTACTGCTGGACGTGGGCATATTCTATGAGTTCATCCCGGTGGAGAACAGCGGCGACGAGCACCCGGCAGCCTTGCCCGCGTGGGAGGTGGAGGCGGGCCGAACTTATGAGCTGGTGATAACGGCTTGTAACGGTCTGTGGCGCTATCGCATAGGCGACACGGTGAAGGTGCAGAGCGTGAAACCGCTGAAAATCACCATAGCCGGTCGCACACAGAGTTTTATCAATGCCTTCGGAGAGGAACTGATGGTGTATAATGCCGAGTACGCGGTGGAGCATGCCGCGGCAGCCACGGGGGCATCGGTGCTCAACTACACCGCGGCACCGGTGTTCGCGTCCGACGGGCGTAAGGCTCATCATCAGTGGATATTCGAGTTTGACCGCGAACCGGCCGATATGGCGTTGTTCGTGAGAGTACTAGACGAGAAACTGAAGCAGGTGAACAGCGACTATGAGGCCAAGCGTGGCGGCGACATCTTCCTAGACGCGCCGCAAGTGGTGGTGGCCCGGCGCGGTGTGTTCGACGACTGGCTGGCCTCTACAGGAAAACTGGGCGGGCAGCGCAAGGTGCCCCGACTGGCCAACAACCGGCTCATAGCCGATGCCATCCTGACGCTGAACATGGAGTAGCCCCCGGGCTATAATTTGTGGGAAAAAAGTGGGCGATTGGACTTGTTTTCCGTGGGTTTGTCTAACTTTTTTGCCCATTTCATCATTTGATTTTAATTTTGCCTGTGATTTTTAGTCTAATAGGTAAAAACATTATATTACTGAACTAAAACCGCTCTTTATGAGGAAGACAATATTACTTTTATTCATTCTGTTTATCACATTCGGCTCAAATGCCGCCGTAATTACAGGAAGAGTCATCGACGAGTTAGACACCTTGGCCCTTAGCGATGCCACCGTGCGTCTGTTGCGGGCGAATAAGGACAGCACTTATGTGAAAGGCCTGACAACGGAGGACGACGGCTCATTCAGTTTCGACGGCGTGGCAAAAGGTGAATATGTGGTGAAGGTGAGTTTCGTGGGCTATAACGACCTTAAAGTAAGCGCAAGCGTGAAGTCCGACGGCCAGCGCGTGAAACTGGGCGAATTGCCCTTGCAACTGAATTCTGTGTTGCTCGACGAGGCCGTGGTGGTGGGCATCAAGACCCCAATTACGGTGAAGGAGGACACCATAGAATATAACGCCGATACATACAAGACGCAGACCAATGCCGTGGTGGAGGACCTGCTCAAGCGCCTTCCGGGTGTGGAAGTGGGAACCGACGGAAAAATCACCGCCAATGGCAAGGAAGTGAGCAAAATACTGCTCGACGGCAAGGAATTTTTCAGTGATGACCCCACCGTGGCGTCGAAAAACATCCCGGCCGACATGGTGAACAAACTTCAGGTGATAGACCGCAAGAGTGACCTGGCGCGCCTGACTGGAGTGGACGACGGCGAGGATGAAACGGTGATTAACCTCACTGTGAAGAAAGGGATGAACAACGGATGGTTCGGCACCGTGAACGGTGGCTACGGAACCGACAAACGATACAACGGAAGCCTGATTGCCAACTACTTCCACGACGGCAACCAGTTTACTATTCTGGGCGGCGGCAACAATGTGAACAATCTGGGCTTTTCCGACGGCGGGTCCGGACGTTTCCAGCGGTTTGGTGGCGACCGTGGCATCACCACGTCGCAGCATGCCGGCTTCAACTTTAATGTGGGCACAAGCGACAGTGAGAAGTTCCGTGCCGGCGGTTCGGTGATGTACTCGCACAGCGACCGCGACACGCGCACCACACGCGACCGTCAGTACCTGTTTGAGGACTCCACATCTTACGAAAACTCGTCCACACTCTCGCGTGACAAGGGACACAACGTGCGAGGCGACTTCCGCATCAAGTGGCAGCCCGACTCGTTCAACACCCTGGAGGTGCGTCCGCGTTTCTCCTTTAATTTCAGCGACAGTTACAAGCAGGAGGTGAGCGACACTTACGCGGGCGATGCCGACCGCACCCACGTGAACAACAGCGACAGTTACTACAACAACGACGGAAAGAGTTACGAGGCAAGCGTCAACGTAATCTACAACCACAACTTCAAGAGCCATCGCGGTCGCAGTTTCAGCGTGATGATGAGATACAGTTACAGCAATGTGGACGAGAGTGGCGACACGCACACGCTGAACTCATATTTCCTGAAAGAAGACCCGGCCGAGCGCGAGGAGATAATCAACCAGATTAATGATAACCTGCGCAAGACCAATGGCCTGAACGGGCGAATTACCTGGACCGAGCCTCTGGGCGACGTGGCGAAAGGGCGCTTCCTGACGTTTACCTACAGCGCCGATTACCGCTACAGCACCGCCGACAAGCAGGTATATGACACGGACGACGATAATGGCAAGACATTCAACGAGACCCTGAGCAACAAGTTCTCAAACACGTTCCTCAACCAGCAGTTCCGCGTGGGATTCAAGAAAGTGACCAAGGAATATAACCTGGACATGGGAATGGGCGTGCAGTCGGCCATGTCGCGCAGCGTGAATGAACTAGATGATGCTCGTTCCATCCCCTCAAGGTGGGCGTGGAGTCTGGCACCGTTCGCGCGTTTCCGCTACAAGTTCAGCAAGACCCGCAACCTGGCTCTGGACTATCGCTCTCGCAGTTCGCAGCCGTCGCTCAATCAGTTGCAACCCGTTGCCGACGTGTCGAATCCTCTTAATATAGTTATCGGTAATCCTGACTTGAAGCCGACGTTCAACCATAACATAAGTCTGCGTTACAACGACTTTGACCAGCGTTCGCAGCGCAGCGTGATGTTCATGGCGCGCGGAGAGTTTGCCCAGAACAGCATCATCTCCACCACCGAATACGATGAGACCACGGGCGGACGTATCACGACCTATACGAATGTGAATGGCGTGTGGAATGTGATGGCGATGAACATGCTGAGCCTGCCCTTGCGAAACAAGTTGTGGTATTTCACGAGTCACGCCTTTGCCCGTTATAACCAGACGGTGGGTTACAACAACGGGCAGCGCAACCGCAGCAATTCGTTCTCAATCACCCTTTCGCCCGGAATGGCCTATCGCAATGGTGTGATAGACGTGGAGTTGCGTCCGCGCTACAGTTTCCAGACCACTCACAATACCGTGGTGACATCCAGCAACCGCAACGTGCACACCTACGGCGGTAACTTCAATCTCACCTACACGGCACCGTTCGGGCTGGTGGTGAGCACCGACCTCTCTTACAGCGCCACAAGCGGTTACAGTGCCGGCTACGACACCAAGCAGTGGCTGTGGAACGGTTCGTTGGCCTACCAGTTCCTGCGCGGGAAGAACGCGTCGATTGGAATCTCGGTTTACGACATACTGGGGCAGCGCAAGTCCATATTCCGCAACGTCACGGCCAACTATATGGAAGACGTGGCCTACAACTCGCTCACCCGTTACGGAATGCTAACGTTCACCTATCGCTTCACCACATTCAAGAAAGGGGAGGAGCCGGAGGATAAGAATAACTTCGGTCCCGGTGGTCCTGGCGGTCCCGGTGGCCCCGGCGGTCGACCGGGTGGCCGTCCCGGCGGCTTTGGAGGCCCTCGCCGTTTCTGAGGCAGGGAGAATATATGATGATATCAACGGAGGGCCGGAAGCGAATCCGGCTCTCTGATTATGTGGAGCGAGGTATATGAGAAGAATTGGGCGGAAATGAGTAGAGGGTACTATTCGTCGGTCAAGTTGGAATTGCCTGATACCATCGTGGCCAGTATGACGGCGTCGCTAACGTCAAGATAGCCATCAAAGTTCATGTCGGCTACTCGGAAAATGAATTCTTGAGGCATCCGTTCGCCTAAGATGTATGCTGACAGAAGCACAATGTCGGAAATGTCCACTGCTCTGTCGCCATTAACATCACCCATCACGGGAAGATAAACGTCTTCCTTTGTTAGTGAAAGGCTGAGTCCGCGCAATGAATTGCCGGCGTAAGCCAGTTTTTTCACCACGAAAATGTGCTGTCCTTTGCTCAGGAACACGTTTCGATACTGGTCCAAGTAAACCTTATCCACTTCATTTTGTAATATGCATGGAGTCCATTTGTCAGAGCCCAAATACACATCGTTGGGCCAAGTGAACAGAGTGTCGTTGTTAGTGCCGTCGGGCAGTATGGTTGATGTCCAGCGGGCCTTATCGTTGAGAAGCATAAGGAAGTCGTTGCGTGAGTTGAGCGCATCGGTTATAAGGCCTCGCTCGTTCACGAGCGACACGTTGTTGTTCATAAAATGGTTGCCCTTGAAAAGACTGGGGTATGACTGTTGTGTGGTCTTGAGATTCTTGCCATCGAGTGAGAGTACGAAAGCCTGTCCGTACTTGCGTACCCAGTTCACGTTACCCATTCCCGACACGCGGTGTCCGGATTCGTCGTTGGTCATGCTTTCCACGTAGGTGCGGTTAGCTTCATCAAGGCTGCCCGACGTGATAAAGTTTATGGCTGCCCAGCAGTCCTCTCGGGCATAGACCACAAAGCGGAACCACTGCCCGAAGCGTGCCAGAGCGGTGTGCTTAGGCATTATCCAGTTTGCCGCCTGTTCCCCCACGTCGTAAGTGATTTCTCCCTGAGTGAGGCACGACCCCGGGTATTCATAGCCGTCGATTTCGCCCCCGTCGTCAATAAATGCGATTGATAGCCCGTCCACATCGGTGCGTGGCAGCTCTCCGTCGTACGGCTCACCGTCGCTTGTGATGAACGAGGTGGTGAAATTGCTGTCGTAGGAGGCTGTTTTGCCGGCATTGGAGTAATCGTACCAGTTAAGCACTAATTTGCCCTCAGCAGGCAGGTAATTGACCTTAGCGGCATGCAGATGTACTGAGAGCGCCCAGCAAAGCGCACACATAATAACAAGTCCATATTTCAATTCGCTAATTCTCATCCGATGTGATAAAACTCTTTTCAGTTCGTTTGTTTCGTGCTTAATTGTGTGATAAATGTGAAATAATTCCACTTAGTTTAAGCCCAAAAGCACTAATCTTAACTATTTGGGAGCAAAGTTATGAAAATTTGTAATAAAAACCAACTATTGCCGGCCAATAGCGGGCAATTAAGATGAAATTGCCACAGTAACAAGCACGCAGTTCGCCGCTACAAGTGCGGCGGAGGGGACAAACGAATGAGGCGCACCCTGTGTGGGCACGCCTCATGGCAATTTCTTAATTTTCAGGTTTCGCGATGATTATTTAACCACCTTCTGAGAAGCCTTAGTTCCGTCCTGGTAAGTAGTAACCACTACGTTTACGCCGTCGAACGGCTCGTTGCTCTCAACGCCCAGCAGGTTCACGTACTTCACGCTCTTCACAGCCTTGTCGCCTGCAAGAGTCTCGATAACGTCGGTTGACACCTGGAGGTCCTCAAGGATAGTTGAGTGCTGGCCGGCCTTGTCAGAATACCTCATGTTGTACATGTACAGGTTGCCACCTGCGGTCGGGTTCGAAGGATCAACTGCAGCCTTAGCCTTAGCAGGAGCCTTAGAAGGATCGTAGTCCTCAGCTGCGATGAGCTTCAGCTCCATAAAGCAGTAGTCCACACCTGTTTCGTAGAAGTTATCAGCAGCATCGCCTGTCCACTTAGCCCACATCAGCGAGATAGCACCGATGTCGTTAACTGCAGTCTCGGGGTCATCCTCGGTGAGGACTTTCGACTCGTTAATCATCCAAGAAGGATAGATTTCGTTCTCGTCATCGTCGAACGAAACGTGATATTTACCCTTGGTCTTACCCCACGACAGTCCTTCCGGAGCGAGGATACGAACCTGGAAACCACCAAATTCAAAATCAGTCTCACCGCGGAGCTGAATAGTCTTAGTCTCACCTGCTGCGATTTCGAAATCAGGGATGTAAAGTTTAGTCTCGGCGAATGCGTTCATCGAAACGATTGCCAAACCTGCTAACAAAAGATTCTTAATTGTCTTCATAATTTTTTGTTAAGTTTTAAATTGTTAATATTTAATGAATTTATTTCCTTGTTAATCCCTTGGCATAAGTCTCGTGCTTATGCCAAGGAAAGTTTTTTTCAGTGTCTTTTAGTTACCCATTACCATGCCGGCCAGAGCCACAACATCGGCTACGTCAATTCCGTCAACTCCGTTGAGGTCAGCTACCGCTGCGTTAAACTGTTCAGAACTTTCACCCATCACATAGTTGGCCAGAGCCACAACGTCTGATACGTCAACATTACCGTCTCCGTTAACGTCGCCCAACTTCACGTCCGAAGCCTCGGCCATGCTGATAACGTAGAGTTCGCTCTGTCCTTTGTAGATGTTACCGAACAGACCCACAACGTCGTATTTAGTTCCCTCGGTGAGGTCAGCCAGAGCGCCTGTGCCATACTTGTCGTAGAGCTGGATAGTGTCGTTGGTAGCATCGTTCACGAAGTAGTACTTGGAGTCGGAAATCACAAGAGCCTCGCCCTTGATAGTCACTAGGTCGCAGCGGTGCTGCAGTCCGGCGATTTCGCTCACTGTGGTCACCACGGGAGCGGCAGCCTCATCGCTTGCGGTAACCACAACGTTGTCGAGGCTTGTAGCGGTGTTCTTAGTGAACTCGGGGATTCCGTAGTAGTAACTGAAGTTGAATGTTACGGTGCCGTTGAGCACGTCGTTAGCGCTCAGTTCCAGACCGGTGTTGTAGAACATGATGGCGTTGTCGCCTTCGCGAACGTAGATGTCCTTGCCGCTGTTGGCCACATAGAGAACCTTAGCGTTGGTGAGTTTCACCACTTGGTCGGTCTTGTTCTCAGTCCACTCATTAGCGTCGGCAATGGTAACAGGCTCTACTATTGTGATGGATGCGCTTGCCACTTTACTCTTGTCGTTACCATTGATAGCGATAGCCTTGATAACCGAAGTCTCGGTTACGGTGAACGGACCGGTGTAGAGTGTGGAGTTTGCATCGGGGGTATCATCACTGTTGATGTTGTAGTAAATCTGAGCGCCGTCGGTTGCGCAAGTGATGGTTACTTCCTGTGACTCCACTACTGTAGCCAGAGCCGGGGTGATAACCGGAGTTGCAACAGCGACTTCTTCGCCAGCCCCCCATGTTAATGTGAAGTTTGCGTAAAGAGCGCCGTTCTTCGAGCGGATACCTACATACTCGTAGTCGCCGCTGATGGCAATCTGGTTAGATGTGCCGTAAACTATTTCGCCGAGGAGGTCACCCTGAGTCGCAGAGTTGTAAAGTTCAGTCGGGTTGGTGTAGGCTGTAGCCTTGCCGTAAACCTGAATTGTGCGTCCACTTGCGGAGTTGGCCGACCAGTCCACTGTCACTTTGGCGATTTTGCCACCTGATGTGGTGGAAACAATACCGGAATTGCTATTGGAGGAACGCAGCTGAACGTAACCGTCGGTAGTGTAGGCTGCCTGTGCGAAGTACACTGCACCGGAGCTCTTGGTTATGTTATTAACTTCAACGTAAGAAGCCGCCTTTTCTGCGGTGATATCGGCGCCGGTAATTTCGTCTTCAGTGCCGTCCACCTCCACATCGGCCTCGCCGAAGTTGAGGGTCTTAGATGCAGTCAGGCTGGCGGTGCCGTTAATTACTGCTATAACGCTTACAACCACCGGTTCGGCCTGCTTAGCCACAACCACTGATGCGCCGCTGGTGCTATTGGCTGTGGGAGCAGTGCCGTCGAGAGTGTAGTGGAACTCAGCAGTTGCATCGCTGTGGCTGAATGTCACGGTAGCGTCCTCGGTGTAAGCGCCGGCAGAGTTCTGGCTTCCTGCCACGCTGATGACGGGAGCCGCAATTGTCTGGCCGCCGTCGGTGTAAGTCACGGAAATTGCAGTTATTCTCACCTGTCCGTTAGTAGCTTCGCCGGTGTTGCCTACTGAGAATTCTGCTGATGTTCCGCTAATTTCGACAGCCTCGTCCGACGGAGCGTTGAGCAGTGTGCCGGTGCTGCTCACTGTGTAAGTGAAAGTCACCGACTGCAGTGCAGCACCGTTAGCGGCAGTGATTTTGATAGATGCCTGCTCATTCTGATAGAGGCGCCAGCTGTTTCCGTTGGTGTAATACTTACCTGTGTTACTGCCACCCACAGCCTCGAGCGAAATGTTGGCATCCATGGCAATAGTTTTGTATTGCGTGCCATTGGACCAGCTGTTAGCGGAAGCGTAATCCGAAATGGAGGTTACAACATTTGTTGCGGCAACTCCAAGAGCCACAACAAGCATTGTGAAAAGAGTAAAAAGTTTTCTCATAATAGTTTTGTTAATATTTTAAAGTTTACTATATCTGTCGCGTAACTTTATTTGTCCAACATAACACTTTGAGGATAAAGCAACTGTTACAACTCATATACTTTTTTCAAACCGTTTCTTTTACCTAAAGCCATAATTTGTGCAAAGTTACTGCTTTTTAACATGAAAAAACAAATTTTTCAGCCTTTTTTTCGCTTTTCCATGAAAATTTTTTAGAAAATATGTGTTTTACAACATAAATTCAGTGATTTATGTCATTGATTTCTGTTGGTGCGAAAATGCGATTTGTCATAAGCGATGAGGATAACGCAAAAAAGTGGAGCGCAACTGAATGCACGCCACTTGTGATAATGTTTAATCTCGAGAGAGTGTGATTACTTAACAATCTTCTGAGCAGCCTTGGTTCCATCCTCGTAAGTGGTAACCACCACGTTCACGCCCTGGAACGGCTCGTCGCTCTCAACGCCCAGCAGGTTCACATACTTCACGCTCTTAACGGCCTTTTCGCCTGCAACAGTCTCGATAACGTCGGTGTTAACGTTGAGGTCGGCAAGGATAGTGGATTTCTCACCAGCCCAGTCAGAATACCTCATGTTGTACATCAGAAGGTCCTGAGAGTTGTCATAGTCGGCAGCTGCAGTGAGCTTCAGAATCATGAATGTGTAAATCTTGCCCGGCTCGTAGTACTTGGCGTAATTGGGATCATCTTCGGGAACATCAGGATTGCCGCCTGTAAACTTAGCCCACATCAGAGAAAGAGCGCCGATATCGTTCGGAGTAGTCGCGGGGTCATCCTCGGTCAAAACCTTCGACTCGTTAATCATGAATACGGGATAGATTTCGTTCTCTTCATCATCGAACGATGCGTGATATTTACCCTTAATCTTGCCCCAAGTCAGTCCTTCCGGAGCTTTGATACGGCACTGGAAACCACCGAACCTCATGTCGGTAACACCCTTGAGCTCAATCTCCTTGGTCTCGCCAGGATTGATTGTGAAAGGCTCAATAAACAGTCTGCTCTCTGCAAATGCGTTCATTGCAACGAGGGCCAAACCAATAAGGAAAAGTCTCTTAATCGCTTTCATAATGTAAAATTTTTTCAAATTGTTTTGTTTTTAGTTATTAATAATAAATCTCAAATGTTCTGTTTCGTTGCGCCCTGAGCCGTAATTGCGGATTCTGAGACGCGTAAAATCGCTTGTTTTCTCCTGCTTTCAGGCCGGTGAGAAAACTGCTTATTGCCTTCTACACCGCTACCATTCATCCGTAGTCGCCACTAAAGCGAAGCTATTTTACACTGCAAATATATAGGATAAATTTTATACTGCCAAAAAAAATGCAAATAAATTTCACTTTTTTTGAAAAAAACCTTTTTCAGCGTAAAATCAGAGCGTTTTTCGGGGTTAAGAGAAAAGTTGGGGGCAAGTGCCCAGTGGGGATGCCCCCAACTCGGGTTTTATTTTGATATTTAAAGCGATTGGTCGCTTGAGTAGTGGATGTGATTAGTTACCCATTACCTGGCCTGCCAGAATCACCACGTCGGCTACGTCGATGCCATCGGTTCCGTTGATGTTGGCAGCTTCAATGACGAAATCTTCGGGTGCGGAGCCCATCACATAGTTGGCCAGAGCCACCACGTCCGAAACGTCAATATTACCGTCACCGTTCACGTCGCCCATCTTCACGTCGTCGGTCCAGTCGCTGGTCTTAGCGTGGATGTCGAATGTGAGTCCGCGGAAGCCGTTGTTAAGGCGCATCAGTTTGTTGACTCTCAGCACGTGCACACCTTCTTTGAGGTGAATGTTCTGGTACTGGTTGCCCAGCGAAGCGTCGGTAGAGTATTTGGGGATACCGGGAGTGAACTGGTTACCCAGGTTCTGATAAGACCATGTGAAGAGCGTGTCGTTGGCGGTCCCATCGGGGAGCAGTGTGCTGCGCCACTTGGTCTGGTCGGGCACGATATCGCTGAAGAATTCATCGGCTGTGTAAGCGGCGGCTTGGAAAGATTCAGAGGTGTGGCCACCGAAGAGCACTGCATTATCATGAATCATTTCGGGGTATGAGGTCTGGTTGGTTTTAATAGCCTTGCCGTCGAGTTCCAGCACGTAGGCCTGTGCGTAGCGCTTGGGCCATACCGTATTGCCTATGCCCTCAATTTGTCCGCGAGGCCCGTTAGAGCCCCATCCGCTCTCAATGATGCGGGCATCGCCATAGTTGGCGAAAGTGGCGATATTGATGTCGGCTTCGCAGTCCTCAGGAACAGAGAAGGTGTACTCATACCATGTTCCGAAGAAATCCTGAGCCTCTTTCTTGGTGACAACTTCTTTATCAGCCCAACCCAAGTCGGTGAGTTTACTCCATGCGGAAAATATTTGGTTGGTGTAGCAGGCCGAGCCGGTGAACCGCCAGTCGCCAATGTCGTAGCCGGCGTCAATACCTAAGGCATTCACGCTGTCTTGGTCCAGACGGTAAGGACGATTGAAGTTATATGCCTGGTTGCTGTTCTGGAGGAACTCGCTGCTGTGGTAAGCCTCGTCGCGGCCTCCCATGTCGTATTCATACCAGGGAAGCATGTAACTGCTGCCGATGCGGTATTCGCGGTTGATTAGACCGTGCGTGGAACTATAGTTATCCATCCAGTGAGAGTAGATACCCATTCCGTAGATTTCAATTTTGGTGCCATCTACAGCCGACCCTTTAAGGGTGATGCGCAAACCCATGACAGGATAACCAGTGAGACTGTCGGCGGTGGCCCACAGATTATAGACACTTCCGTCGGCATGGAATGAATCAAATTCGTATCCTGCGTTGTGACCATTGGGTGTAAGAGGCGTTCCGGAAGGGACGGTCCAGTACTGAGGACGTCCATCCTGACCGTTCTCGTCGATACCGATAAGTTCGATAACCGGAGTGATTACCACGTCCTCACCATAGTCGTTCCAAGCACGAATTCTCAGGTTGGCCCAGGGGAAGTAATTTCCACTCCAAGCTCTCTGGCCGGGGTGCCAGCCGTCGCTGTTGGTGGTGAGCACTATGTCTTCGCCCAGCCAAGCGTCAGCCTCCAGTATGTAACCTCTGGCGTGAGTAAAACCGTCGTTGACTTCGTATCCCTGATTGTCGGTGGGAGTAGGCTGTGTGCCATAGGCATAACGAACATAGCTCAGGCATCCGTCGCCGGGGAAAGTCTCGGGATACTCAAACGCGTTGAGCACGTCGAATTTCTCTTCGGGGCGAGAGGTGCCGGTGTTGAGGTAGGGAGTCCAAGGGTCGGCGCGGAGTTCGCCTTTGGAGTTAACATACCACACCCAGTCGGAGTTGTGGCGATAGCCGTCCTGATTCTCAGCTGCTTCTCGCTCAATGAAGATAGTGCGCTTCTCTAGGCCGTACTTGTCCATAAGGTCGTGAAGCCCACCCCTTGCGTTGAGGCTAAGGGCAGTAATTGCGCAAACTGCAATCAAAAGTGTAAATCTAAATTTCATACCTTTAAAAATTTGATGATTAGTGATTTGGTTATTAAAGTTTATTTAAGTTCCGTGTTAAAGTCGCAATATAATTTCTCTACAATTCACAAAGGTAGGCAAAAAAAATTAAAAGGCAAAAAAAATCATAAAAAATCTTACTACTCGGTATAAAGTATATTATGTTAGTTTTGGATGATGAGTTGTTTTGGGGGTGTATAGTGCCGTTTCGGGGATGAAGAGCGAGCCGGTCACAACAGATGACCGGCTCGCTGAGGTGTCAGTGAATAATTCTGATTTTTCGTATCTTGACTTACGTGTGTGGGTTTAGTTACCCATTACCTGGCCTGCCAGAATCACCACGTCGGCCACGTCGATTCCGTCGGTGCCGTTAATGTCGGCGGCTTCAATGACGAAATCTTCGGATGGTGAGCCCATCACATAGTTGGCCAGAGCCACCACGTCCGATACGTCGATAGCGCCATCACCGTTCACGTCGCCCATCTTCACGTCTTCGGTCCATTCGCTGGTCTTGGCGTGGATGTCGAATGTGAGTCCGCGGAAGCCGTTGTTGAGTCGGCAGAGTTTTTGCACGCGCAATGTGTGAGTGCCGGCTGTGAGTCGTACGTTAAGGTACTGGTCGCCCAGAGAGGCGTCGGTTGAGAATTTGGGGATGCCCGGAGTGTACTGGTTGCCCAGGTTCTGGTACGACCAGGTGTAGAGCGTGTCGCTTGCGGTGCCGTCGGGGAGCAGAGTGCTGCGCCACTTAGACTGGTCCGGAACGATATCGTTGAAGAACTCGTCGGCTGTGTAAGCGGCTTCGTTGAATTGCTCAGCGCTGGAGTGTCCGCCCAGCAGCACAGCGTCGTCCTTAATCATCTCGGGGTAAGAGGTCTGGTTGGTCTTCAGCGGCTTGCCGTCGAGTTCCAGCACATAGGCCTGAGCATAACGCTTCATCCACACAAGGTGGTCCATGCCTTCAATCCGGTTTGCGCCGGGACCGTTAGCGCCCCAGCCGGATTCTATGATGCGTGCGTCACCATAGTTGGCGAAGGTGGCGATATTGATGTTGGCCTCGCAGTCCTCCGCCACATCGAAGGTGTAGTCGTACCACGTTCCGAAGAAGTCCTGCGCTTCTTTCTTGGTCACCACTTGGCGCTCTTCCCAGCCTAAGCCTCTCAGGCGGTCGAACGGAGACATTGGTTGTGAGGTGTAGATTGCGGAACCCTTGAAGTTGAAATCGCCAAAGGCAACGCCGCCGTCGATGGCCATGGCGTTCACGCTGTCTTGGTCCACGCGGAACGGGCGGTCGAAGTTAGCACCCCAGTTGTTGCCGCTGAGGAACTCATTGCTGTGATAAGCCACGTCGCGTCCGCCCAGGTCGTATTCAAACCACGGCAGAACGTAACTGCTGCCCACGTTGAAGTCGCGGCTAATGAACTGCTGCTCTTCAGTGAGGTCATTCACGCCATCGTTGTCGGTGTCGAGGTTAGCGCAGTAGAACTGCGAAAGAAGAGCCACAGAGAAAATCTCCACGTGGGTGAACATTTCGGCGCTGGAGCCCTGGAACGTGATGCGGAAGCCGCGGCAGGGGTGAGTGAGCGCTATGTAGTCGGCGGTGGCATAGAGGGTGTGTTTCTGTCCGTCGGCTTTCACGGGGTCGAAAGTGAAGAGGGTGTTGTCCTCGGTTCCATCTTCGTTTAAGACGGGAGACATATCTTGGTAGCCCTTGCTGCCAATCAGTTCAAGCACCGGAGTGACTTCCATCTCGGGGTGATCCTCATTTGTGATGCGGATGCAGAGGCTTACCCAGGGAAAGTAGGCCGAACTCCATGCCTTCTGGTTGGGGTGCCATCCCTGCTCGTTGGTGGAAATCACCAGGTCGCCTCCCCAGTCATCACATTCCAAGTCATACCCGATGGCGAATGAAAGGCCATCGCTTATTTGGTAGCCCTCGTTGTCAACGGGGAAAGGCTGTGTGCCGTAAGGGAAGTGCTTATAGGTGGACCAGCCGTCGCCTTCGGCCTCGCGCGGGTATTCAAATCCGTTGGTAACGTTGAAAGTCTCGCGGCCTCGGGTGCTTTTGATATCTTGGTTGTTGCTATTCAGAATCGGCTGCCAGTCGTTAGCGCGAAGTTCGCCCGTGCTTGTCACCCACCAGAACCAGTCGGTGTCGCGCGGTCGGTTCAGATAGTCGCGCGCCGCCTGTCTCTCAATGAAGACCTTGCGCGGCTCAAGGCCGTAGGTCGATTGGATGCCGCCCTTGGCGTTGACGCTCAAGGCGGTAATTGCGCAAACTGCAATCAAAAAAGTAGTTCTAAATTTCATACCTTCAAATATTTGTTAATTATTAACTTTGGTTATATAAAGTGTTTTGGTTTTGCGTTAATGAACCGAGTGTAATTCCTCTACAATTCACAAAGGTAGATAAAAATACTTAAAAAACAAAAAAAGACTTTCGATTTTTTTAATGAACTTGGTTAATAAAGTGTTATTTTTCTCGGTTTATGATGTAGGTGAACACGTCTTTGAGGTCGGCGGCCGCGGCCGAGTCGCCGTAACTTTCAAGGCATAGGAATGCCTCGTCGCGCATCCGGCTCATCACCTCGTAACTGTAGTCGATGCCGCCGTTCTGCTTGGCGAAGTCCACGAGCAGGTTAATGTCGTCGCGCGCGAGTTCCGGCTGTTGCAGCAGAGCCGCCATCCGGTCTCTGAGCGGTGATTGCTGCTTCAGTGCGTGAATAAGCGGCAAGGTTACCTTGCCCTCAAGCAGGTCGTTGCCTGTGGGCTTGCCCACGGCTGGGTTGTCGTAATAGTCGAAGATGTCGTCCTTGATTTGGAAGGCCTGTCCCAGCAAATGGGCGAATTTCTTGATGGGGCCGAGCGAATCGGTGTCGGCACCGGCAGCCAGCGCGCCCACTTCCACGCAAGCCGTGAACAGTGCGGCAGTCTTGTAACTGATGATGTTCATGTAGGCGGCCTCGGTGATGTTGTGGCGCTGAGCGTTGTCGGCCTGCTCAATCTCGCCCACCGATAGTTCGGCTCCCAGCCCCGAGAGCACGTTCATGATTCTCAGGTCGTGGGTCGAGGCGGCGCACACCAGAGCCTTGCTGAGGAAGAAGTCGCCCACGAGCACCGCGATGTGGTTGTCCCAGACGCTGTTAATTGTGGGGTGCCCTCGGCGTGTGTCGCTCTGGTCTATCACGTCGTCGTGAATTAGAGTGGCATTATGCAGCATCTCCACGGCCGCACCGGCGCGGAGAACGTTTTCACCAACCTGGCCCAGCAACCGTGAGCTGAGAATGGTGAGCATGGGACGGAGTTGCTTCCCCTTGGCCAGCAGGTAACGTTCCACAATGGCGTTCATCATAGCGCTTTCGCTGAGCAGGTGACTACGGATGATGCCGTTAAGCCGGCTCATTTCAGCGCTGATGCTGTTATGAATAGAATCAATTGAAGACATTTGTTATCCCTTTTGTTATAGATTTTAATGTCGCTACTATGCAAAATTACAGAATAGTGATGAAATTCGCAAATTTTGTTACGGTTGTTTATCAGAGAACTACTGTTTCCAAGTCGTTGGGGACGACGATGTTGCCGGTGAAACGACTTGCAGCCTCGGCGGTGTAAGCCGTGCGGCGAGTCTCGAGTGTGGTGTCCTCAGTGTGATAGAGCAGCAGGTTCTTTATCCCCAGTTCCTGAGCGATGTATCCCGCATCGAGGGCTGTGCTGTGATGCTTCTCGTAGGGCCGGAAAGTGGCTTGGTCGCGGTTGAGGCAGAAGGCTTCGGCCATAAGCCAGTCGGCGTTTCGCACATAGTGTTCGGCGCAGGGGTTGTAAGGTTCGTCGCCCAGACACACAAGTCGCCTGGCATCGGGCAACACGGCGCGGAAGCCGAACTGCTTGGTCTTGGTGCTGCCAATATCGAAAAAGGTTACGTCCAGGTCGTCGATTTTCACCTGCTCACCGTCGGTGACCTCACGTATGATGATGGAGTCGCCTATGGCACTCACAATCTTGGTGGGTATCATCAGATTGCACATTGTGACGAGCGCGTGCTTAACCTCGTCGTGGCAGTAGATGGTGAGCGTTCCGCGGTATTTTCCGCGGTGCATCATAGGCGAAATCTTGCGAATGAGCCAGATGACCCCCATAATGTGGTCGGTGTGGCAGTGAGTGACGAAGATGTGGTGAATCTGCTCGTAGGCGATGCCGGCCTTCTGGAGCTGGTTGAAGATTCCGTTGCCGCCGCCTGCGTCCACCAGCATACCTCCGCCTTGAGTCATCAGGTAGAAGCAAGTGTTGTAGCAACGGGTGCACATGGCGTTGCCGGTGCCGAGCATTATGAGTTGTGGCGTGATCTGCATGGAAGAAGTTTTGTGAGTGATTATCAAGGCGTACCCGCTTTTGGAATCTCAATGCAGAAGGTGGTTCCCCGTCCTATTTCCGACTCCTTTATGAAGATTTTTCCGCCGTGATATTCTTCAATTATACGTTTTACCAGAGTCAGCCCCAGTCCCCATCCGCGTTTTTTGGTGGTGAATCCGGGGTTGAACACGGTCTTGAAATTCTTGCGAGGAATGCCCTTGCCTGTGTCGCTGACAAGGATTTGCGCCATTTGCGCTGAGTTGTTGACTGTGATGGTGAGTTTGCCCTCGCCGCCCATTGCATCCACCGCGTTTTTAGTGAGGTTCTCCATCACCCACTCAAAGAGTGATTCGCAGAGCATCACGCCGCAGTTGTTCTGCGGGTCGGTGTTGACGGTGAGCATCACGCGCTTGGGAATGCGGTTTCGCATGTAGTCCAGGCTGTGCTCCACTGCTTCGTTGATAAAGGTGAGTTCCTTGTCGGGCATGGAGCCGATTTTGGAGAATCGGTCGGCGATGATGCTGAGCCGGTTCACGTCCTTGTCCATGTCGCTCACGATGGACTTGTCCACGCCGTAACTCTCCAGCATCTGTGTCCAGGCCATAAGCGAGGAAATGGGGGTGCCCAACTGGTGTGCGGTTTCCTTCGACAGTCCCACCCACACCTTGTTCTGCTCGGCCTTTTTCACGCTCACGAGCGCAAAGTAGGCCACGGCGATGAAGATAATCATCACGGCGAGTTGGATGAAGGGGTAGTAGGCGAGTCGGCGCAGCACGGTGGAGTCTTCGTAGTAGAGGTGCTGAGTGGTGGCGGCGTCGATGCTGATGTCAATCTTGTTCTGTGAGTTCTTTAGGCTCTGGAGTTTGTCCTTGAGGAATTTCTCGTTGGCGGGTGACAGTGCACCCAGCCCCATGCTGTCCACAGGTTCCGGCAGACGGAAGTTGCGATGCAGCAGAATGTTTCCCAAGTCGTCCACGAGCAGAACGGGGATGTTATTGTTATCCTCGATTATGCGCAGCAGGAAGTCGATGTCGCTACTCATAACCGGTGCTCCTATGGCGGTGCTGTCGCCGATGTCGGCACCGCTGTTCATGGTGGCAAGCCTTCTGGTGGCGTCGGCCCAGATTTCCATCCTGTCGCGTTCCTGCATTGCGAGGTCCTTGACCAGATTGTTAGAAATATAGATAAAAACGGCCACAAGCAGGATGGAGATTGAAATCAGTCCAATCTTCCAGATTCGCCGCGAGTCGTATATATTTCTAAGGTTCATAAGAATAGAAATTCAAAATTTATAAACGCTTGTAAAGCCGTGATTATTGTTCGCCGAAGAAATCGCGTTCAATCCAGCGCGCCACCGCGTCCTCATCGTTGGTGCCGGTCACTTCGCTCGCCACCGCTTTCACTTCGGGGAACGCGTTGCCCATGGCCACGCTGTGGGTGGCGGCCCGGAGCATGGGGATGTCGTTGCGGTTGTCGCCGAAAGTGACCACCCTTTCGGCCCCCACCTCGGCGGCGAGTCGCAGCACGGCGTCGGCCTTGGTGCATCCGGCGGCATAAACCTCCAGCAGCCCTATGTCGGGGTCCACTATGTCGTGGTAGAACATTACCTGGCATGGAACATCGCGCCTCAGTTCCTCCACCACCGGCCTGAGCTGCTCGTAGCCGCGATGCGAGAACATGAGAATGGCCTCGTCGGGGTTGTGGAGAATGTCGTCCTCATCAAGGAAGAACCGCTTGAGCGGCAGTCCCTGGCGCTCGGCCACGAAGCGACGCTCCACTTCGCTCATTTCGCCGTGGTGGTGAGTGTGGAGCAATGAACCGTGGCGGCGGTACACAAACGGATTCACGCCGTGACGCTCCATCACATCGGCCACAGCGCAGACCACATTGGGAGGAATGGCCTCCACGTGCGTGTAACGTCGGTTAATATTGTCCCACCATCCGGCACCTGATAGCGTGAGCATGGGGAGCGACACGTGAACGTCGGTGAGCAGACCGGTGGCTGTGGCCGGCGTGCGTGCTGTAGCCACTGAGAACAGTCCTCCGGCCTCAATCACGCGATTGAGCATGAGTGCTGTGCCGTTGCTGACCTTGCTGTCGCTGTTGAGCAACGTGCCGTCGAGGTCGCTGACATATAATGTTTTCATCTGCTTCACGATGCAAAGATAGTGTAAAAACAGCGTCGCTACAAGTGTTTATTTTCTTTAGTTTGTAAATTTCTTTGGTTGTGGGTGTTGAAAATCACAAGTTTTTCGTAACTTTACACCTCACATAAGAAACCAGAAAGGATATACATGGGAAAAATAGCAGATATACAGAACGAAATAATAGATGAATTCAGCGGTTTGTCAGACTGGATGGATCGCTATTCCTACATAATAGACCTGGGTAACGCTATGGATGCGCTGCCCGAGGAGGAACGCACCGCCGACAATCTGATAGACGGATGTCAGAGCCGCCTGTGGCTCAGCGCCGACTATCGCGATGGCAAAGTGTACTTCACCGCCGACAGCGATGCAATCATAGTGAAAGGAATAGTGTCGCTGCTCATCAAGGTGCTTTCGGGGCACACACCGCAGGAAATCCTAGACTCGGAACTGTTCTTCATTGACGAGATAGGACTGCGTGAGCACCTGTCACCCACGCGAAGCAACGGGCTACTCGCCATGGTGAAGCAGATGCGGATGTACGCGCTTGCGTTCAAGGCAAAAGAGAATAATTAGTAATACAATAACAATCTAAAATCCAAACCGTTATGTTTAATGGACAACCAAAAGGCTTATGGGCACTTGCCTTTGCCAACACCGGTGAGCGATTCGGTTACTACACTATGCTCGCCGTTTTCATCCTGTTCCTTCAGGCCAACTTCGGGTGGTCGTCAGGAACAGCCGGACTTGTTTATTCCAGCTTCCTGATGCTGGTGTACTTCTTACCGCTCTTCGGTGGAATCGCTGCCGACAAATGGGGCTACAGCAAGATGGTGACAATAGGAATCTTCATTATGTTTGCCGGTTATGCCCTGCTGTCTCTGCCAATGGGAGCGAATACCGTGGCCATTGCAGTTATGGCTCTGGCACTGGTTCTGGTGAGTTTCGGAACAGGCTTGTTTAAGGGCAACCTGCAGGTGATGGTGGGAGACCTCTACAATGACCCCATGTATGCTCAGAAGCGCGATGCCGGCTTCTCATTGTTCTACATGCTGATTAACGTGGGTGCCCTGTTCGCTCCCACCGCAGCAATAAAGATTATGGAGTGGGCACAGACTTCGCTTGGTGTATCGGTGGCCGACTCTTATCACTTTGCTTTTGCCGTGGCCTGCGTATCGCTCATTGCCAGCATACTCATTTACTACATTGGTATGCCCACTTTCCGCCAGGTGCTCACCGTGAGCAAGAAGAATGTGAGCAAGGAAGCCGCTGCAGAGGAGAAATTGTCGCCGGCCGAGACAAAGGAGCGCATCATCTGCCTCTGCCTCGTGTACGCGGTGGTGATATTCTTCTGGATGGCATTCCACCAGAACGGAGCCACGCTCACATATTTCGCGCGCGATTATGTGGCTCAGTCGGCTACCGGCATCACAGCAATGGAATTCGATGTGACGAACCTGCTTCTCTGCATAATAGTGGTTTACGGCCTGTTTGGCATATTCGGACAGGGCTCCGCTAAGAGCAAGGCTATCTGGGGCGCGGTTACGCTGGCTTCAGTGGTTGCGCTTTGCTTCAAGTACAATCCCACCGAGGAAGTGGCTATCGCCGCTCCTATCTTCCAGCAGTTCAACCCCTGCTTCGTAGTGGCCCTTACTCCTGTGAGCATCGCAATCTTCGGATGGCTCGCAAAGAAAGGCAAGGAGCCTAAAGCACCGGTGAAGATAGGTCTGGGAATGCTCGTGGCCGCTCTGGCATACCTGCTTATGACCTTCGGCTCGCTGGGACTTCCCGCACCTAATGCCGCACAGCCTGAGCATCTGGCCAATGTTAACCCCAACTTGCTTGTGAGCACATATCTCATCCTCACCTTTGCCGAGTTGCTGCTTTCGCCCATAGGCATCTCCTTTGTCACCAAGGTGGCGCCGCCCAAGTACAAGGGAATGATGATGGGAGGCTGGTTCGTGGCAACCGCCCTGGGTAACTTCCTGGTGAGCATTCCAACCCTTCTGTGGGGCAACAACCTCTATGTGGTGTGGGGAACGCTGATGTGCATCTGCCTGCTGGCAGCTCTGTTCATCTTCTCCATTATCAAGAAACTGAACAAGGTGGCGTAAATTCTTTGCATCGCGCACCTGAAACAAACGGTAAGTGGAGGCTGCATAGAAATTGTATCCTCCACTTTTTGTAATAAACCGAAATAGGGCAAAATGTGTTAAATACCGGGCATGAGAACGTTACGTGCAATATATCTGAGTGTTTTCGCTTGTCTTGTGGGGCTCGCGTTGGAGGGCGCTACGCATATCCGAGTGAATCAACTGGGCTACCTGCCCGGGCAGAGCAAAGTGGCCGTGCTGGTGAGCAACGAGTTGGCAGAGGTGGATACCTTCCGTGTAATGGATGTTTTCACCGGTCGATGTGTTTTTACTGGGCAAGCGGCGAGTTATGGCGAACTGGGTGACTTCAAGGCGACTTACCGGCTGAATTTTTCCGGAGTGACAAGCGAAAGCGCCTACAAGATAGAAGCCGCCGGTGCAGAATCGTCCATATTCCCAATCAACGCGCGCGTGTATGACGGCGCGGCCGACTTCACGCTGAATTATATGCGCCAGCAGCGATGCGGCTACAACCCGTTCATTCACGACAGTTGTCACGTGAAGGATGCATACGTGCGCTATCACCCTGTGCTGGAGGGGCAGCGCATCGATGTGACAGGCGGTTGGCACGATGCGGCCGACCTGCTTCAGTACACGTCCACGTCGGCCAACGCCATCTATCAGATGATGCTTGCTTACGAGCAGAATCCGTCGGCCTTTGGCGATGCCTACGACGCACGTGGCGAGCGAGGGGCAAACGGCATCCCCGACATAGTGGATGAAATATACTGGGGACTGCAGTGGCTCTCGAAGATGAATCCAGCACCGGGTGAACTCTACAACCAGATTGCCGACGACCGCGACCACATAGGCATGAAACTGCCTAACAATGATATAGCCGACTACGGATGGGGACGAAACAATGGCCGCCCGGTGTATTTCGTGGACGGCCGTCCGCAACAGCGCGGGAAATATCTCAATGCCACCATGGGTGCGGCCAGCACAGCCGGCAAGTTTGCGAGCGACTTTGCCATGGGAGCGCGTATTCTGGCTCCGTTTTACCCTGATTTTGCCCAGAAAATCGCCGCGAAATCGGCTCCTGCTCTTCAAGTGGGGCTCGACAAGCCTGGCAACACTCAGACGGTGTCGGTGGTGTCGCCATACATCTACGAAGAGGATAACTGGACCGACGATATGGAACTCGGCGCCGTGGAACTGTTCCGCTCCACCGCGGATTCTTCCTATCTGACTCTGGCAGTGGAAATGGGGCGAAGAGAACCTATAACCCCATGGATGGGAGCCGACAGCGCACGCCACTATCAGTGGTATCCGTTTATGAACATGGGCCACGTGAGGCTGGCACAGATGGCCGGTGGCAAGGTGCGAGCAGAATTCTTGCGAAATCTTAGGAGCGGAATAGAACGCGTGCGGGAGCGCGGCTTGGAAAATCCGTTTCTAAACGGAGTGCCCGGAATTTGGTGCTCAAACAACCTGACGGTGGCGCTTCTCACCCAGTGCATCCTTTACCGCACCACCTCGGGCGACACGCAGTTCTTGGAATTTGAGGGAGCGTTGCGCGACTGGCTTTTCGGCTGCAATCCCTGGGGAACATCAATGATTGTGGAACTGCCATTTGGCGGCACTTATCCGCTCGACCCTCATTCAAACTACGTGGTGGAGGGTCTGGGCAACACCACCGGCGGACTGGTGGACGGACCGGTTTACAGCACCATATTCAATTCGCTTAAGGGAGTGAACATCACCATTTCGGAGGGCGATAACGCTAACAACTATGACCACTGTCAGCCCGGATATGTGGTATATCACGACAACCGTCACGATTATTCCACTAACGAGCCTACGATGGACGGAACGGCCTCGCTGACGTTTCCGCTGTCGTTCTATCAGAATGAGGGCGGACTTTCATCGTCGCGTCATGTTGCTGAGCCTGAAGGCGCAATCGTGCGCGGAAATCCTGCGGAAAAGAAGATTTGCCTCGTTTTCACCGCCGATGACCGTGCCGACGGTGCCGATACCATAATTTCCACGCTCCACAGGCAAGAAGTGAAAGGGGCATTTTTCTTCACGGGGCGGTTTTATGAGATGTACCCCGATGTGGTGCGTCGCCTGCTTGCCAACGGTCACTATGTGGGAAGCCACAGTTACGGGCATCTGCTGTATGCGCCGTGGGACAAACGCGATTCGCTTCTCGTGTCGCACGATGAGTTTGTGGCGGATATGGTGAAAAGTTACGAAATTATGCGACCTTTCGGCATCACGCAGGCCTCGTCTCCGTTTTTTATTCCGCCTTATGAGTGGTATAACCGCCACATTGCGTCGTGGGCACGAGAACTGGGCTTGCAGGTGATAAACTTCACCCCGGGCACTTACACTAACAATGATTACTCATGGCCGCAGATGGGTGAGCACTATTCAAGCAACAAATCACTGGAAGACAGACTATTTGATTACGAGTTGAAGCACACCCTCAACGGGCATATTCTGATGGTGCACTTAGGTACGGACCCGCGGCGGACTGAGAAGTTCTATGACTTGTTGCCACGCATAATAACCACTTTACGGGAGTGTGGCTACAGTTTTGTTCCGCTCACTGAGGTGCTTCGATAGCCTGGAGCATTTGCCGTGCGGTGAGTCCTGTGGCCGGATGTCGCCAATCCGGTGCCAGTTCGGCCAGTGGCTTGAGGAAGAAGTCTCGCTTGGCGAGGTGGGGGTGTGGCACGGTGAGTCGCGGAGTGTTGACCGACAGATTATCCACCGCCACAATGTCGATGTCTATGACGCGGTCGGCATATTCGCCCCCCGAGGTGCGATGACTTGCAAGGCTTATCTCGTTTTCCATCCACTTGACCACCGTGAGCATCTGCTGTGGAGTGAGCCTGTCCTCGTCAAAGGCAATTCCCACGTTGAGGAATCGGTTGGCCGATACGAATCCCCACGGTTCACTTTCCACCACCGCCGATGCGCGGAAGCCCTTGTTGCGGCTGAATATGGAAATAGCTTTTTTCAAGTTTGCCTCACGGTCGCCAATGTTGCTGCCTATGTTAAGGTAGTATCGCATCTGATTACAGTTATAAATTTTCCCGACGGACGTACTCCGCAATGGTGAGCGCGTCCGTCGGGCAGTTTCGTTACAGGCTTTTTTAGAGGGTCTTCTGAACCTCTATTTCCTCGAATGCCTCTATGATATCGCCAACCACAAGGTCGTTGTAACTCTGGATGCTGAGTCCGCACTCCATGTTGGTTCCCACTTCCTTGGCATCGTCCTTGAAGCGCTTGAGAGAGCCCAGATTGCCGGTGAAGCGGACAATGCCGTCGCGGATGATGCGAACCTTGCATGTGCGCTTAATCTTGCCTTCGCGAACGATGGCACCGGCGATGGTTCCAACCTTGGAGATGTGGTAAACCTCTTTCACCTCTGCGCTACCAATCACTTCTTCCTTAATGTCGGGCGAGAGCATGCCTTCCATAGCGCTCTTCACTTCCTCGATGGCGTCGTAGATGATGGAGTAGATGCGGATGTCCACGCCTTCCTGCTCGGCGAGACGCTTAGCGTCGGCCGACGGACGCACCTGGAAGCCAATAATGTAGGCATCGCTGGCTGCAGCCAGAGTGACGTCGCTCTCGGTGATGGCACCCACAGCCTTGTGGATAACCTTCACTTCCACCTCGGGGGTGGAAAGTTTGATGAGCGAGTCGCTCAGAGCCTCAATTGAGCCGTCCACGTCGCCCTTCACAATTACGTTCAGTTCGTGGAATTCGCCCAGAGCCTTCAGACGTGCGATGTCGTCGAGTCCGCGGCGGTGCTGAGTGCGGTTGATAAGTTCGCGCTGCAACTGCTCGCGCTTGTTGGCAATCTGACGTGCCTCCTGGTCGGTTTCCATAATATTGAACTTGTCGCCGGCGGTGGGAGCACCGTCGAGACCCAGAATCAGAACCGGGGTTGACGGACCAGCCTCCTTGATGCGCTGGTTGCGTTCGTTGAACATGGCTTTCACCTTTCCGTAGTGAGTGCCGGCGAGCATGATGTCGCCCACGCGGAGTGTACCGTTATCCACGAGCACTGTGGCAACGTAGCCGCGGCCTTTGTCGAGCGACGACTCGATGATGGAACCGGTGGCTCTGCGGTTGGGGTTGGCCTTAAGTTCCAGCAGGTCGGCTTCGAGCAGCACTTTGTCCATAAGTTCCTGAACACCAATGCCCTTTTTGGCGCTGATGTCTTGGCTCTGGTATTTGCCGCCCCATTCCTCCACGAGGTAGTTCATGCCTGCAAGTTCCTCCTTAATCTTGTCGGGATTAGCGCCCGGCTTATCTATCTTGTTGACCGCAAACACAATGGGTACGCCAGCCGCCGAAGCGTGGTTAAGCGCCTCCACGGTCTGTGGCATCACAGCGTCGTCGGCAGCGACAATCACGATAACAATGTCGGTAACCTTGGCACCGCGTGCACGCATGGCGGTGAATGCCTCGTGTCCCGGGGTGTCGAGGAAGGTGATGCGTCGGCCGTTGGGCAGTTTCACGTTGTAAGCACCGATGTGCTGCGTGATGCCTCCGGCCTCACCGGCGATAACGTTCGACTTGCGTATATAGTCGAGCAGAGAAGTCTTACCGTGGTCCACATGCCCCATGACGGTCACCACCGGCGGACGCTCCACGAGGTCTTCGGGGTTGTCCTCCTCTTCGTGGATGGCCTCCACTACTTCTGCGCTCTCGTACTCAGTGGTGAAGCCGAATTCCTCTGCCACGATATTGATGGTCTCGGCATCAAGTCGCTGGTTGATGGAAACCATTACGCCCAGATTCATGCAGGTTCCAATCACCTTGTTGATGGGAACGTTCATCATCGAAGCAAGGTCGTTGGCAGTCACAAACTCGGTGAGTTTGAGCACTTTCTGCTCTGCTGCCAGAGCTTCGGCCTCGGCGCGTTCTTCCTCGCGCACAGCCTCGCGTTTCTCGCGGCGGAACTTGGCTGCCTTTTTCTGCACCTTGGTGGTGAGGCGTGCCAACGTCTCCTTAACCTGACGCTGAACGTCTTCCTCGCTCACGTCGGGCTTGAGCGGGCGTTTCACCTTCTTGTCCTTCTTTTTGCCGCCACCGGCTTGTCCCTTGCCGGCTGCTGACTGCTGCGATATCTGCGCCGCGCTCTTTTCGATGTCGATTTTTTCTTTTCCTATGCGCTTGCGCTTCTTCTTGCCGTCTTCCACACGCTCTTTGCGTCGTTCTTCCTTACTTTTCTTCTTGGGACGAGTCTGCTGGTTGATGGCGTTGAGGTCTATTTTACCCACCACGTTGGGGCCTTTGAGCTCCTGAGTACCCAGCGAGAAGATTACTGGGCCCTTGCTTTCGGGCTCGTCTTCAACCTCTTGCGGCTTAGCCTCTTGCGTTTCAGGCTTGGCCTCGGCTTCTTGTTTCTTAGCGGTAGCCTCTTTACGCGGTTTTTTAGGCGCAGCTTCCTTCTCGGCCGGCTTGGTGTCCTCGGCTTTTGGCTCTTCCGGTTTCTGCGCGTTAGCGGCGGGCTTTTCAGGCTTGGGTTTGTCTTGCTTGTTGTCGTTGGCCGGCTTTATTTCTTGTTTCTGCTCAGGTTTAGCCTCGGACTTAGTTTCCGGCTTAGGCTCGTCGGCGGGTTTGGCTTGGGCCGGTTGCTCAGTGACGGGCTTACCGGTGGCAAGGTCAATCTTACCCACGAACTTGGGTTTATTCACAACGGGCTTGATAACGGCTTCCTGCTTCTGCTTTTTGTCTTCCGCCTCGGCGGTTTTCGCCTTTTCCTTCTGCCGCTCGTTGGTGAAGTTGTCCGAAAGGAGCTTCTGCTCCATGTCGGGCCTGTATTCCTTCACCAGCATCTCGAAGTCTTCGTAAGGAATGCGGGCGTTGATGCCCTGATCCGCCACTTCATGCCCCTTTTTCTTGAGGAAGTCGCGGATTGTCTGGTCGCTTACGTTAAGATCCTTTGCGGCTTTACTTATTTTAATGTTTTTACTCATACTGTTCCTTTCCTCGTTTACCAATCCTTTACATTTGAATAAACCGAATAAATTTCTAAACTCCAACTTACAAGTTCCCTTTTAATTAATACTGCAGTGTGCTTGTGCGCGAGTGTGATTAATTGAACTCGCTCAGGAGCACGTTGATAACTTCGTCGATGGTGTCTTCTTCAAGATCGGTGCGGGCTATAAGCTCGTCGCGGTCGGTTCTGAGCACGGCGCGGGCTGTGTTGAGGCCAACTTCCTTAAACTTATTGATTACCCACTGATCTATTTCGTCGTTGAATTCATCCAGATAGATGTCTTCCTCTTCTTCGTCTTCCTTAGCCTCGCGATAGACGTCGATGTCATATCCGGTGAGTTTGTCGGCGAGCTTGATGTTGAGTCCGCCCTTACCTATGGCAAGTGAAACCTCTTCGGGGTTGAGGAACACCTCGGCGTGCTTAGTTTCCTCGTCGAGCCTGATGGATGAAATCTTGGCGGGGCTCAGCGCACGCTGTATAAGTAGCTGCGGGTTGGAAGTGTAGTTGATGACGTCGATGTTCTCGTTGCGAAGCTCACGCACGATTCCGTGAATACGCGCGCCCTTCACGCCCACGCATGCTCCCACGGGGTCGATGCGGTCGTCGTAGCTTTCCACTGCTATCTTGGCGCGTTCTCCCGGGATGCGTGCCACTGCGCTGATTACGATGAGGCCGTCGTGAATTTCGGGCACTTCCAGTTCAAAGAGTCGGCGCAGGAACTGGTCGCTTGTGCGCGAGACATAGACTTTGGGGTTGTTGTTCGTGTTGTCCACGCGGTGAACCACGGCGCGAACAGTGTCGCCCTTGCGGTAGATGTCGGTAGGAATCTGCTGGTCCTTGGGCAGCAGGAGTTCGTTCTTCTCATCGTCGAGCAGAAGCACTTCGCGTTTCCACACCTGATACACTTCGCCTGTCACCAGTTCGCCTTCCATGTCCTTGAACTTGTTGTAGATAGCGTCCTTCTGCAGGTCCAGAATCTTGCTCTGGAGCGTCTGGCGCAGCGTGAGGATGGCGCGGCGGCCAAACTTGGCGAACTCAATCTTCTTAGTGTGGTCTTCGCCCACTTCGCAGTCGGGGTCCGGGTCGTCGGGGTCGTTCTGCGCATCAGTTAGTGATATCTGCTTGCTGGGGTCTTCCACTTCGCCGTCGGGCACGATTTCCAGGTTCTGGTAAATCTCGCAGTCGCCCTTGTCGGGGTTCATAATCACGTCAAAGTTCTCGTCGCTGCCAAACATTTTTGCCAGCACACTTCTGAACGACTCCTCCAAGACACTTATCATGGTGGTCTTGTCGATGTTTTTCAACTCTTTAAATTCCGCAAATCTGTCGGCCATGTCCACGGCCTCAACTCGTCTTGCCATAATTCTGATTAAATTTCTATTATGTTTTTTGTATATTGTATTTCGTTGTATTTGAGCGGGATTTCCACGGTCACCATTTCCGGCCGCTTCTTTCCCTCAATTTTACGTTTCTCGTCAATGCTGAGTGTGATGCCCTGCTCATCGGCTGCTGCAAGTGTGCCCTTGAGCTTGCGGCCGTCGGCAGTGAGTACTTCCACACGGTTTCCCACGTTCTTGCGATACTGCCTGAGCACGCGGAACTCAGCGGTTAGCCCGCAAGACCCTACTGTGAGTTCGTAGTCCTCGCGGTCGCGGTCGTGGGCGGCCAGAACGGCGTCGTTAATCATCACGCAGTCGTCCACGGTGACAGGTCGCTCGCTGTCGATGGTCACTTCCACCTCATTGTCGTCGCTCACGGTGACATCCACCAGAAACAGGTCGCTGTCCTGCAGTGTCTGCTCCACCGTTGCCGCTATGTCGTTCTTGTTTATCATATCCTTTTTCGCATTAGCAAAGGCATTTCTAATAAAAAGGAGGAAACCTCGTGGGCCCCCTCTTCACAGAAAAGCACTGCAAAAATAGTAATAATCGGTAGAATGTGCAATAAACCCCTATTGGAAATGTTAAAAATAAGCGATTTCGCCCTGAAAATTTAATAAAGTTTAACTAAAAAAGTCGGTTTGACGCGATATTCGCGTCGCGTGCCATCGCCAACATCGCGAGGAAGAACAGGCAACTACAGTTCAAACCATCGCTAACATCTTATTCTATGAGGTGAATTTGGCCCATCCACCCACTTTGGCTGGATGGATACGATGACATAGTGAGAATGGGGTAAAACGAAAAAATGAACTTTTTTCAAAAATATCAAGAAATTTGGCTAATTTCGCACTTGCTATTAGAATTCGCGCCTTTCTAAAAGAGAATGGTATCTTAGAAGCTGAAGACATGAATGAGTAAAACCAAAGACAAAGCAGACACTATGAATTTCAACATTGAGAAACTGAACAAGATTGCAAAGCCCAGAAGTGTAAAAGCTATAGAAAGGGCCCGGCTACGGAAAGAAAACCGTGAATGGTTAAGCTTATCCCAAGAGATAGCGTTAGCCATACACTACTATATCCGTAAAGCAGGTTCGACCCAAAAAAAATTGGCCGAGGATTTGAATGTTTCACCTGCATACGTCGCTAAATTACTGAAAGGTGGCGAAAACCTAACGCTTGAGACGATTTGTAAAATCCAGCATGTGATTGGTGAAGAATTCATGTGTAAGTGTTTTTAGGTTTCGTAAATAACTGAAACACAGACAGAAGCGCAATACTTCCAAAATTGAACGGTACAAAAAAGTGCAATAGCGAAAAAATAGGAAATTGAAGAGTTTTGCAGAGCAAAACCAGCCTTCAAAGGTGTGCAATATTTAACAGCTCGTTAAGATTATTTAACCTTTAATTTTGATGCAATTTTGCCGTTTGCTAAGCCTGGCTGACAATAGGAGGTCATTTTAGGGCTTTGCCGATTGCTCGAAAATCGACTAAAACCAGGGGTCTCGTACCGCAGTTGTATCTCGGATGCTCTAAGTATCTGGGATTCAACGGTGGTTAAAAATTCAAAGTCAACGATGGACGCTGAAAATTGAAGGTCAAACGTCCCAATGTTTATGTGTCGCCAGACAGGTAATCTTTGGTACAAAGTGAATCAAAAAGGCAGGGAAAAGAAAGGTTGAGATGGCACTTTGAGGCAAAATGACGATTTCTTCGGCCAAATTTATTCTTTTCTTTGAAAA
>CALAVE010000086.1 GCA_937892215.1 uncultured Porphyromonadaceae bacterium | reverse complement strand
AGCGCACCACATGGGACTACTACAACCTCATCCGCGAGATAGAGACCACCAACCGCCAGCTCAAGACAGACCTGCAGCTGCGCCCCATCTATCACCGCAAGGACGACCGCAGCGACGCTCACCTGTTCTTCGGCCTGCTCGCCTACTGGGTGGTCAACACCATCCGCCACCAGCTCAAACAACACGGCATCAAATGCTACTGGACTGAGATTGTGCGCCGCATGTCCACGCAGAAACTCGTCACCACACAAGGCATCAACCCCCTGGGCGACCACATAGAACTGCGCCAGTGCAGCCAGCCCAAGAAACAAGCCCAAGAAATCTTCAAAGTTCTCGGCTACCGAGAAGCCCCGTTCAAAAAAATAAAAATTTGTAGGACACACAAACCGCCCGAACCTCCAGCAACTGCCTCACCAGCAACAAAAACAATTTTTATTGAGTGAAACTTGGGTTAGTGATTGTTTCGGCACTAATGCGAGCAAAAAGTGTATCAACGTTTTGCCACCAGAGAGGGCGTGGGCGTTATTTCTTGAACGCGATGGTGGCGGCTCTGATTTTCTTGAGTATGGCGGCGTTCCAATCATCGGAGCCCGGTAGCTGATATCGGCAGTTGCCTTGGGCGTTGGGCGTGAAGATGGTTTCGGCATTGGATGTCAACTCCACCGTGCCTCGTTGCGATAGCGTTAGCGATTCGTCGCTCTCCACAGCGTTGATAATAGTTATCGGGTCCCACATCATTTGGCCCGTGTTGCAGTTGCATCGCGCATACACTTGCTTGATGGGGTGTACGTCGGTCCAGTTGATGTCGGCAAGCACTTGCTCGGGTTTGTACTCAATCTCTTGTCCCACTTCCATGGGGGAGAACACTATGTCGATGTCGCCCGGCCATAGTTTGAAAAACTCATGCGCGAAGTTGAGACCCTGCGCGAAGTTGAAGTCGGGCTCTACCGACTTGCCGAACACACCGCCCATTAAGTAGAGGCACTTAACCTTGCTGCGGACCAGTTCCACACCGCTTAGCGCTGAGTATTCGTCGGGGCCGGAGGCCAGCAGTTGTGCCAGCGAAGTTACAAAGCCTATTGAGCAGATTGTCACTGAGCCGTCGGGCTGTGCGGCGAGCAACCGCCTGTAGAGCTGCCACCCGTCGGGCAGAGTGCTATAGTCGGCGACACTGCGCCTGAACAGGCGGTTCCCTTCCTCGTCGGCGTACGATGGCAACGCGCCGTAGTCAATCCACACCTTGGGGCTCGGAATGCCGTTGCGAACCAGGCCGATGGGCACGTCATCACGGCCGAAATAAGTGTTCATCACGTCGGCAACGGCGGCGCATTGTTCGCCCATGCGGTCCACCACCACCCCCAGTAGCTTGCAATGCCCTTGCTGCTCGTAGCGATACAGAAGTTCGAGAGCAAAGAGGTCGTCGGTAGAAGAACCGATGTCGGTATCAAGAATAATAAGTGGCGTACCGCTATACTCGGGTTGCGGCTCGCCGGTGGAGCTGCATGAGGTGACGCCAGCCACAGCAAGCGAAACAAAAGCTATAAGTGTCAACAGTTTAATGTGTCTCATCATAACCTGAATGAAGAAATGTTTGTTAAACCCGACTCGGCCTAATGACCGATTTGGGTTAAAGCCTCTGCAAATATAGGCAAAAATCTAACAAAATCAGCGCATTTTGCTTGAATTAGTAGGAGTTCAGAAAACAAGTGCTTGTTTTCGGGAGTTTTGCCGTGCTGCGGTAGTCATTGTGTTTGCCTTTGGGCCGCATAATGGCAACAAAAGCAGACCGCATGCTGGAGTGTATGGGAGGAAATTAGGCCCCTACACGGGACGGGTGTGGGGGCTATGCGTGGTTGGGCAGTGGTACTCAGCGGAGTATGCGGCTATTTCTTCTTATTGCTCAAAGAGTTTGTTGATTTGCTCCTTGATGTTAGGGGCGAGAGGCGGTATGTTGTTGTTCTCTTCAAATCGGCGTAGCTCCTCGATGTTCATCTCAACCTTGTTGTCCTGGCGCAGTTGCTTGTAGTCTTTCTTGTCGATGTAAGCGAAGTCGGTGGCAAACGACTGAACTTGAATGAGGTATTCAATACCGGAATGACGGTGCCGCCCGATATTGGTGAGCTGCGACATCAAAAAGTCATCAGTAGTTGAATTTTGCCCTCCTTGATGTCGGCCGTGGCTATAGTGAGCGGCTTGTAAGCCACTTGCGAAATGTTGAGCGTGGAGTTCTCGCCGATGTCGTAGAGCCAACCGTCGGCATCGGTGCTGGTGATGTATTTGCCGCTTGCTGTGGTGGCTACGGCGAACGGAATGGGCAAGCCTGCGGAGTCCACAACTTGAATGCGCTGTGCGTTCAAGGCCATGACTGATAACGAGAGCAGTAAGCTCAGAATGGATAATCTCTTCATGTGGACAGTGATAAAGTAAATTTTTTTACAAAATTATGTCTTATTTACAATAAAAAGAGTGTTTTTATCTTTAATAAAGTTAAAATAAAGAAAATTATTTCTTACTTTTGCCGCATGTAAACGCACGGCGGTTGTGGTTAATGAGCGAAATAACTGCCGGGCATATTAGGCGTAATTGCTGGCTTTATATCTTAAAATACTGCGAATAATGACAATTGCTAAAGACATAAAAGCGATTATTTGTACCTGCTTTATCGCTACAGCGGCCATGATGTCGCTGCTGTCGTGTGCGCGCGATGAACCGAGCGACCCGATTAAGCCGAGGGAAGAGCGAAAGGTGCTGCTTCTGTCCGGTGATGGCCATATCTACAATCTGGCAGGAGAAAAAATTATGGATCTGCCCGACTGTGAATACGCGAGTGAGATAATCAGTGACGGCGACGACTATTTTGTTTCTGGTAAGAGTACTAAAGACCGCGTGGGCTACTGGAAAAACGGGAAGTGGAACACACTTCACGTGGATTTCATAGAGGATGTGGAGCATGAGACCGAGGGTATAGGGAAATGGGACTACTACATTTACCTGTATGACTATCCCTATGTGCTTAAAAACAGTGGTATTTTTCCACTTGAAGACTGCGAGAATTTCAACACCAGCGGCAAGTGCCTGTCGGTTTTCGAGGGCAAATGCTACGTGGTGGGCACAGACCTCAAGACCAATCTTGGCGGGTATAACGATGCGGTGTTGTACTATGAGCGCAAGGGCAGATACGCCAAAGAGATTTTGCCCAAACCGCGTGAAGATGTCAGTGCCTCGGCGCATGCCATTTACGCCTATGGCGACCATACGCTGATAGGCGGCCGCGCCGGGAACGAACCCGTGATATGGGCGGACAAGGAGTTGCAAGTGCTACCGCGATCCTATGAGGTTTACGATGATGAGGGCATGGCCATGGCCGGAGTGGTTTCGATGACCAGAGTGGGAGAGCGCGTGGTAGCCGGCGGATACGAGTATGACGATGATTGGAACGAGGTGGCTACCATCTGGGTGGATGGGGAGTTGAAGCATCTGTCGTCGGGCGATAAAGGCGTGTGGTGGTCCACAGTGGACGAAGTGATAGGTTACGGCGACGACCTGTATGTTCTGACAATGGAAATGGTGGCCGACGAAGACCACGGCGAGTCACAAGTCAATATCTTGATATGGCTTAACGATACGGTAATAGCCAAATACAACAAGATTGACATAGTCAACTTTGTGGTGCTATAACGGAAGGAAGATAAATTAGTAAATACAGATAATTATGATAGACTTTTCGGTAAAGAACCTCTTGATTATAGCGCTCCTCGCGGTGCCATTTGCCGCCGGGGCCCAGATTACCAATTTCGGAAAAGAACGTGAAAAACTGGACGTGGACAGCATTGTCAAGGACTTTGACAGCCGTCCGTATTTCGGAATCTACAAGGATAACTACTTCGTTGTGGGAACGGAACTGAACCAGAAGCCATCTAAATTTAACAGCGACGTGAAGTTCCAGATAAGTTTCCGCCAGCGACTCACCAAGTCCATCCTGCCGCTGCACAGCCACTTGTTCCTGAGTTATTCACAGAAGGCGATGTGGAACATCTTTGAGGAGTCGCTTCCCTTCCACGACCTGAACTTCAATCCCGGCATCGGCGTGCAGAAACTGATTATACACAAGGGAAAACTGATAGGAAACGCCACCATCCTGTTAGAGCATGAGTCGAACGGGCGCGACGGTGAGGCGTCGCGCAGTTGGAACAAAGTGTCGTTCAGCGGAGCGGTCGTTATAGACCCGCGACTGGTGGTTCACGCCAAGACCTGGATTCCCATCATCGACGGCCAGCAGAACAAGGACATCCTGAAGTTCAGCGGCATTTTCCAGGCCGGAGCGCAATTTATCTCAACCAACAAGCGCTGGGTGGCCGATGTGACGTTTGTGAAGCGCAAGGGTTGGAACCTCAACTTCAACACTATAGTGAATGTGGGCTTCCGCGTCAGCAAAAAGGACAACCAGTTCATTATGCTCCACTTCTACGATGGCTATGGCGAGAACCTGCTCGACTACAACAAGTACCACTGCCGTCTGCGCGTGGGCCTGCTGATTCGCCCCACATTCTTCAGCGACTTCTGATTAGCGGAACAGGGTAAAACTGTTAGGGTGCGGTGTGGCCGGCGAACTTGAGGTTTTGTCCGTCGAACGAGTAGTAGGTGAACGCGACCTCGTCGCCCGGGGCATCTTCCACCACCTCCAGAGTTCGGCCAATGCGGGGTAGGATGTACCACGCCGGTGCCTTATCGGGGAAGTTGAGGTGCTCTTTCTTCACAGGGTTTTCCTCGGGTGTGAGGGTGCGGGTAGCGGGGTCGAAGTCGTAGAAGCATAGGAAATCGTCCTCGCAATTGAAGTTCACGGCAAAGAGTTTGTGCCCGTTCTTGCGGTTCCACACGCAAGCCGACACTGTGCCCAGGTCCTCGCCCTCGTACCAGGCCGATTCCACGTAGCCATTCTTCCGGTCGATTTCGGAGCCATCCTCATAGTAGGTTTCGTCGGGAGCCAGGGCAGGGTTGGTTATGTGCACGATGCGGCTGCCTTCGATGGTGGGCCACTCGGTGTAGAAAGCCTCGAACAGGGCCACGATGTCGCTCTTGTTGCCCGGGACGGTGATGGTGCGCTTATTCCAGTACCGAGATATATCGATGGGCTTATACATGCCGCCCTGACTTTCCATTTCCGCTTCTTTCGGTTCAGTGGCCTGTGAGAGAGCGGCAGTATCGGCGATTTCTGTGGTTATGGAGTCACTATTCCGGGCTGTGTCATCGGCGGTGTCGGTCTGCTTGCCGTTGCTGCATCCGCTCAGCAGCGTCACAAGAGCCATGAATGCAAATAAGTGAAGGATAGTTTTTTTCATATTTGAAATGATTTTTGAGGTTGCGATGATTGGTTTTTATTTCTTTTTGGTTTTCTGCCGTTTCTTCAGTTCGTGGATTACTGATATGATGCCGATGATGACTCCAAGCAGCCCCACCAGCAGGCAGTTTAGTTGGAAATTTTCTTTGCAGAATGAAATGATAGCGTTCATAACAGCGGTTCAGGGTTAAAGTGTCAGCGTACTTGCGCGAGGGCCTGCTCGAGGGCGACAAGGCGCTCGCGAACGGACTTGAGGCGCTCAATCACCTCGAAACGCTTGGAGATTCCGTCGCGGTTTCGCTTAATCATGGCTTGCGCCGCATCCAGTTTAAGCCCCTTTTCCTTAACGAGGTAGTAAATCATGCGAATTGTCTCGATGTCCTTGGGGGTATAGAGCCGCGCATTTTTCGCATTTCTCTTAGGATTTATTATGCTAAATTCTTTCTCCCAGAAACGGAGGGTGGATTCAGGAATAGCGAGTATTTCGGCCACATCGCCGATCTTATAGAATCGTTTGTCGAGAGAGTCGTTCATACAGCGTAAACAGTAGTGTTAGAAGTTATGCAGAAAATAGCCTTGCACGGCTGGCCATAAATGTGTACCTTTGCAGTGCAATTTGGTGTAAAGATACACAAATAAGTTCTGACCACCAATTTTTTTAAGTAAAATCAAAAAAAATAAGATATTATGCTAACAGCAAAAGAAATCAGAGAATCGTTCAAGGAGTTTTACAAATCCAAGAATCATCACATAGTACCTTCGGCCCCGATGGTGGTGAAGGATGACCCCACGCTGATGTTTACCAACGCGGGAATGAATCAGTTCAAGGACATTATCCTGGGCAACAAGCCGGCGCAGTGGACGCGTGTGGCCGACAGTCAGAAGTGCCTGCGAGTGAGCGGCAAGCACAATGACCTGGAGGAAGTGGGCCACGACACATATCACCACACGATGTTTGAGATGCTGGGCAACTGGTCGTTCGGCGACTACTTCAAGAAAGAGGCGATAGAATTCGCCTGGGAATACCTCGTGGAAGTGCTGAAAGTGGACCCGAAGAACCTTTATGCCACGGTGTTTGAGGGCAACGAGGCAGCCGGGCTGGAGCGTGACAACGAGGCCGCCGGTTACTGGGAGGCTCATCTGCCCAAGGACCACGTGATAAACGGAAACATGCACGACAACTTCTGGGAAATGGGGGAGACCGGTCCGTGCGGTCCGTCGTCGGAGATTCACATCGACCTCCGTTCGGAAGAAGAGAAGGCAAAGGTGCCCGGAGCCGAACTGGTGAACAAGGACAATCCGCAGGTGATAGAGATATGGAACCTGGTGTTCATGCAGTATGACCGCAAGAACGACGGCAGTCTGCACTCGCTGCCGGCGAAGGTGATCGACACCGGAATGGGATTTGAACGCCTGTGCATGGTGCTTCAGGGCAAGAAATCGAATTACGACACCGACGTGTTCCAGCCTCTGATTCAGGCCATAGGCAAACTGGCCGGCAAGGAGTACGGCAAGGAGAAGGACACCGATGTGGCAATGCGCGTGATAGCCGACCACGTGCGCACCATAGCGTTTGCTATAGCCGACGGCCAGCTGCCGAGCAATGCCAAGGCCGGCTACGTGATAAGGCGAATCCTGCGTCGTGCGGTGCGTTACGGCTACACATTCCTGAACCTGAAGGAGTCGTTCATGTACAAACTGGTGGATACGCTGATAGAGACCATGGGCGAGGCATATCCCGAGATAAGCGCGCAGTCGCAACTCATTAAGCGCGTGACCAAGGAGGAGGAAGAGTCGTTCCTGCGTACGCTGGAAACCGGCATGAAGATGATAGACAGCGTGATGGCCGAGACCCGCAAGGCCGGCGCTACAGAAGTGCCCGGCGCAAAGGCGTTCCTGCTCTACGACACATACGGATTCCCGCTCGACCTCACTCAGCTGATTCTGCACGAGAACGGAATGAGCGTGAACGTGGACGAATTTAACGCTGAGATGCAGAAGCAGAAAGACCGCGCACGCAACGCTGCCGCCGTGGAGACCGGCGACTGGGTGGAACTGCGTGAGGGCGTTACCGAGTTTGTGGGCTACGACATGACCGAGTGCGACACCGAGGTGCTGCGCTATCGCCAAGTGAAGACTAAGGGCAACGCCTTCTACCAGATAGTGCTGAGCCGCACACCATTCTATGCCGAGATGGGCGGCCAGGTGGGCGACAAGGGCGTGCTGGACTTTGACGGCGAAAAGATAGAAATCACCGACACCAAGCGTGAGAACAATCTGCCGGTTCACATCGCCAAGACTCTGCCGAGCGACATCACGGCCGGGTGCACAGCGCGGATTGACGTGGAGGTACGCAAGGCAATTTCGGCCAACCACACCGCAACGCACCTGCTGCACCTGGCGCTGCGTAAAGTGCTGGGCACGCACGTGGAGCAGAAAGGCTCGTACGTGGACTCACGAGTGCTTCGCTTCGACTTCTCGCATTTCCAGAAAGTGACAAGCGAGGAACTGCGCCAAGTGGAGCACGTGGCTAACGCACTGGTACGCGACGCAATAGCGCGCGACGAACACCGTGAAATGGCCATTGCCGACGCCCGAGCGCTGGGCGCAATGGCGCTGTTCGGTGAGAAATACGGCGACAAGGTGCGTGTGATACGCTACGGCGACTCAATAGAACTTTGCGGCGGAACCCATGTGGCCAACACCGGCAACATAGGAATGATTAAGATTATCTCAGAGAGCAGTATAGCAGCCGGCATCAGGCGCATTGAGGCTATCACCGGCGCTCAGGTGGAGAATGCGCTGAACAAACTGGAGGACACAATGCTGGAAATCCGCGGTCTGCTCAACAACGCTCCCGATGCCATGACGGCAGTGAAGAAGGCCATTCAGGAGAATGAGGCACTGCAGAAGCAGGTGGAAGGCTTCATGGAAGACCGCATTAAGGCCCTGACTGCCGAGGTGCTGAAAAATGCCGAGGAAAAGGACGGCATAAAGGTGGCCGTGCTTCGTGGTCCGCTGCTGCCCGACGTGGTTAAGGGTGTGGCGTTCGGTGTGAAGAAAGAAGGCAAAGAGGCCACGGCACTGCTTGCCGCTACTGAAAACGGCGGCAAACCGATGCTGACCGTTGCCCTCACCGACGACCTTGTGGCTCGCGGGCTCAACGCCGGTCAGATTGTCCGTGAGGCAGCCAAACTGATTCAGGGCGGTGGCGGTGGCCAACCCGGTTTCGCTCAAGCCGGCGGAAAGAACGCCGACGGAATAGTGGCAGCGCTGGATAAGATGATAGAACTGCTGTAACAAGTCAGCGAAACGGACAGATTGAACTTGGGGGGTACTGGTGGGGTACTTGAGGCGTTGTCAAACATATTGCGCACATTTTCAGGCCGTTGTGTCGTCACCATAAAGTCACCTTCTCGCTCTTCATACTTCGGTAGAGGTGGGTTCGCTTTCTTGAATTCATCGTTAACTTTCCCGATAC